>JBQTHP010000168.1:0-35575 GCA_052389755.1 Gammaproteobacteria bacterium | reverse complement strand
CCGTCGATGATCTGGTTCGCCTTGACGTCGGGCTTGCGATAGAAACTGCCATTCGATCTGCCGTCGATCGTGAGTGCGCTGCCGTCGAGGGCGACGCCGGCAAACAGGCCGCGACTGCGGGAGTAGGAATACACCTCGGCCTTGAAGGTCGCGTCGGTGGCCGCCGAGGCCTGCCGGCCCACGGGGCCTGCGGCGACCGAAGCATCTGCACCCAGAGTCATCTTGCCTTCGGTGATGCGATCGATGCCCGCGCGCGTCGTGAACACGAGCACGATGTCCGTCTGCTGTACACCCCACTGCCAGCCGACACTGCCGCCGGCGAGGCGCGCGAACACCGGATTCGAGAAGCGCCCGTTCTTGTCGCGCACCACGAGCACGCCCGTGCCATAGCGTCCGCCGATGACGAAGGCTCCCTTCGTCACGCCCGGGAAGACCGCGATGCCGTGCGCGCGGTCGAGCAGGCGGTCGGGGATGTACTGATCGCGCTGGGCGCGCAGCTCCTCGAGGACCTGGGTGGCCAGCAGCAGCCGTGCCTCTTCGCGCTTCTGCGCCTGGGCCGCGCCCGAAACGATGACGAGTGCAAGGATCGAAAGGACGTGTCGTGCCAGAGCGCGCTTACGCATCATCGGATCCCCTGATCAAGCAATGGCCGCGAGCTTAACTCAGCGGCGATAATCCACGCATGTTGTTGAAAAGAGGTCGGCCGACCTGTACCTGTCTCCTCATGGCGACGCTTGCGCTGGCGGCCGCGACGCCCGCGCGCTCGGAATGGCTGCTGCGCGAGGTGCCGATCATGGGCACGCGCTGCGTCGTCGAGCTGTGGAGCGAGGATCGCGCGCGCGGCGACGCCGCGATCGAGGCCGTGTTCGCGGAGTTCCGGCGTATCGATGCCCTCATGAGCACGTACAAGCCGGAGAGCGAGCTCTCGCGGGTGAACGCCCGCGCCGCACAAGAGCCGGTGAAGATCTCCCGCGAGCTCTACGACCTGCTCGCGGTCTCCATCGAGTATTCGCAGCTCACGCGCGGCGCTTTCGACATCACCTATGCGAGCGTCGGGTACCTCTACGACTATCGCAAGCACGTGCGACCCGACGACGCGGCGATCGCGGCCGCGTTGCCCGGCATCGACTATCGACACCTGAAGCTTCTGCCCGAAGGCCCGGCCGTGCGATTCGACCGCGCGGGCGTGCGCATCGATCTCGGCGGCATCGCGAAGGGATACGCCGTCGATCGCGGCATCGAGGCGCTGCGCGCGGCCGGCATCGAGCGCGCGATGGTCAATGCCGGCGGCGACACGCGGATCATCGGCGATCGCTTCGGCCGGCCGTGGATCGCCGGCATTCGCCACCCGGACGACGAGCACAAGGTGGTGCTGCGCATGCCGATCACCGATGCGGCGATGTCCACCTCAGGCGACTACGAGCGCTTCTTCGACGAAGGCGGCGTGCGCTATCACCACATCCTCGATCCGAAGACCGGGAAGTCCGCAAGCAAGGTGCGCAGCGTCACCGTCATCGGCCCGACCGCGACGCGCACCGACGCGCTCACCAAGAGCATCTTCATCATGGGCGCGGAGGAGGGCATCGCGTTCATCAACGGCATCGAGGACGTCGATGCCGTCGTCGTGAAGCCGGACGGAAAGGTGCTGTACTCGCGCGGGCTGGAGGCGCCCACGAGTTAGGGGGCAAGATCCCCGAACCGCAGGACGTGCCTGGCGACGCACTCGATCAATCCCGGGAGCGCGACGAAGGGAGTGACGACGCGCCAAGAGGAGTGGCTGACTCGTTTCCAGCTGCGCGCGCCGATCGCGCGAGCATTGATTGCCGAACGACGTTTTGTGAGGTGCAGGCAATCGGGTGCCTGCGGCAGGCTCGGCTGACCGCTGACGACCGCTAGAACCAGATCGACAGGAAGAGCTGGACGATGTCGGCGTCCAGCTCGTAAAGCGGCTCCGCCCCGGCGGGGATCCCGTTCAGCGGGTCGGTCTTCGTCGCGTCGCGGAAGTCGTCGTAGCTGATGATGAGATGATCGTAGCGGATGTTCGCCGTGCTCTTCTGGATCCACGGGAGGCGCGGCACGGTGAACTGATACGCCGCGCCGACGCCGACCGTCACGCTGTCGAAGGTCGCAAGCTCCTTGTCGCGCGCGAGAAAATTCGCGAAGTCGCGGCGCGGGAAGAGATCGCTGTAGAAGTCGGCGGCATCCTGCCTGTAATAACGCACCTTGCCGTCGAACACCCAGCGATTCCACGCGGGGTGCGTGTAGCCGAGCTCCGCGGTGTGCGCCTGGATGCCCCACGTATCGGTGAAGAAGCGGTACGATCCCTCCGCCGCGCCACGCCATGGCAGGAAACGCTTGAGGCGCGCCGAGATCGCGTTGCTCGTGCGGGTTGCGGGATAGATCTCGCTTTCGAAGCTGTAGCCCAGTGCCACGGTCGGATCGACGAATCGCACCGAACGGTAGGGGTTGTTCAGGAAACCCTCGTCCGTCAGCACTTCGTAGTTGGCGGAGAGGATCATGTTCCGCGTGAGCACCTGCGTGACGCCGATGCCGTACCCGCGGCGATCGAGCTGATCGCCGAACGTGGGATCGCGCTCGAGGCCGCCGCCCGGCTGGCGCACGTTGCGGAACACATCGTCCCAGGCGCGCTTGTAGCTCATCGTGATCGTGGTGAGATCGCCGAACAGGTCGTGGCTGATCGCGTAGTAGGTGGTGTTCGCCTCGTAGTCGGACTCTTCGCTGTTGATGAAGCCGATGCTGTAGGTGGATTTGCCGCGCAGGTAGTCGAACGAGGCGCTGTACTGCGTGCGCTCCTCTTCGTAGGGACTCGCCGTGAGCTGCACGTCGATCGAGGCGCTCGAGACCATGTCGATGTAGAAGTTCGCGGAGGCCGAGAACTTCTCGCCGAATTTCTTGCGCACGAGGACCGAGGGCCCGTCGATCGTGATGCCGCCGCCGTCGTAGCGATGGTAGAGCACGTCGGCGCGATCGTCGGGCAGCACGCCGGCCCCGGCCGGCAGCGCGACGAGCGCTACAGCGGCGAGCAGCGCCGCGAAGCGGCGCTCTTGCCGGAAGGCGGAAGGCGGAAGCCGGAAGCCCATCCTCAGTTACATCCGCAGCCGCCGCCCGCGCTGCCGACCGCGCCGCGCGCGCCTTCGCGCGACTCGTACACGTGATCGAGATACGAGGTGGACACCGGATTGCGGTCGAACGCCATGATCGGATCGGCGAGGTTCTCGCGCTCGTACGGTTTCACCCACGGCTCGATCGGCGCGCACGCGGCAAGGCCCAGCACGAGGCCGACCGCGAGCATCGCGCGCACGGCATTGCGTCGAATCATCGTTTGGCCTCCTGCTCCCGAATCAGCGAGCGAATGTGGTTCAGATACTGGTTCTCGTCGCCGGGCTTGTAGCCCTTGTGCAGCACGCGAACGTTGCCCTTGCGGTCGACGATCACGCTGCTCGGCATGCCGGCCACCTTATACAGCTTGCTGACCTTGCTGTCGGTGTCGTACACGATCGGAAAGGTCACCGGCGGCTGCTTCCTGAGCCACGCCTCCGCGGCCTTCGAATCCGGCTCGACGTTCACACCGATCAGCGTGAAACCCATCTTCGAGTATTTCTTGTGGATGCTCTCGAGCAGCGGCATCTCCTGCCGGCAGGGGCCACACCAGGTTGCCCAGAAGTTGAGCATGACCACCTGACCCTTGAAGTCGGATAAACCGATCTGCTTGCCTCCGCGTGCAGCAAGTTTGAAGGCCGGCGCCGGCCCGCTCGACCCTGATGCGGCGAGCGCGGGGAGCGCGACGATCAGCGAGGCGACGATGACCCGCAGCGACTTGGCGATTCCGTGACCCATGACTGTCCCTTTCCGTTCGGTTCAGAAGAACACGGTCGCTCCGACGTACGCCTCCAGGTTGTTCACGAGCTTGCTGCTGCCGAGGAGGTCGGACTCGAACACCCGATCCTCTACTGCGATGTGCACCGCGAGCCAGTCCGTGGGTAGCACCCGATAGCCGGCCCCGAAGCTCACCGTGAACCTCTCATCGCCGGCAAACTCCGTGCTGCCGATGCCGCCGATGAGATAGAAGGAGCTGTTCATGGCGAGGCCGCGACCGAGAAACACCTCGCCCGGAAGGAAGTTGTAGCCGAGCGAGAGGCTGTAGTACGTGAAGCGCCTCTCATCGCCGGTGAGGAGCTGTACATTGCCGCCCAGCGTCTCGAAGCTGGTGCGCCCGGCCGTCGAGGCGCCGTACTGGCCGCGGAAGAAGAAGTCTTCGGTGATGTGATACGCCGCACTCACGCCGTAGACAGGGTTGGTGCCGAAGTCCTCGATCGAGAGCGCGCCGAAGAACGCCCCGATCTCGATGTTCTCGGTGTCGATTTTCGGCACCTTGATGGTGCGCCGCTCGACCTCGGGCTCGATCACGCGCGGCGCGGGTTCCTCGGCCTCCTCGACCTCTGTCGAGATGGCCCGATCGACCTCGGATACCTGCGGCTGCGGTTCATCGCGGTCGAGCCAGCCGCGGATCGTGCTGCAGCCGGCGCACGCGCTGAGCGTGGCCGCTAAAAGAAGAATGCGAAGCCGAGTTTCCATTCGTCTACTTCCTCGTTGTCGTCACGGCTCGTGAATACGATGTGGTTCTTGTACTCGGCACGCAGGAAAAAACGCCGCGTGAGATACATGCGCGCACCGGCGCCGACGTACGCGGTCTGATCCGAGCGGTCGAGCGGCGCGACGAGCGTCGCTTTCGGGTCGATCTGCACGTAGCCCGTGCCGAGCGTCACGAACGGGGAAGCGATCCACTCCGGAACGAACACGTGCGTGAGGCCGAGATCGATGGTCGTGCCGTTCGAGGCGTTGCCGAGAAACTGTGACAGCGCCAGTTCCACGGCGAGCTGCGAATTGAGCGAAAACGAGCCGTACGTGGAGATCAGCGTCGCCCCGCCGTAATCGCCCGCGAAAACACCCATCTCCCAGCGGTGCGCCGTGAAGCCGGCGCGATTTCCGCTCTCGGTCGTGAAGGGCATGCCATCCGCGAGCACCGTTTTCAACATCGCGCCCTGCGCGGCCCATCCCTGGACACCGCGCTCGGTACGGACCCGAAACCACTCGGTGCGGCGCTTCACGACGTCCACGCTCTCGTCGCGGGGTACGACGTGAAACACCGGAAACCCGCGACCCGGGCCGGTGTGCAGCTCGAGATACGGCTCCGTCACGAAGACCTGCAACAGCTCCTCCGCACCGAGCGCGGCGGGCGCACAGAGCGTAAGGAGCAGTACGGATGCAACATGAGGAGCCTGCAACGACGCCCATGGGCTTTTCCGCCCGGTCCCCAGCGGGTTGCGATTCCAAGCGGCGTCTACTTCGTTGCAACGCTTGCCCATAGTCCGGGCTATGGGGCTGCGCGTTGCGCCAAGTATACGCCCGCTTGGAATCGCAACGCGGCTCATGCGG
This sequence comes from Gammaproteobacteria bacterium, assembly GCA_052389755.1. GTDB lineage: Bacteria > Pseudomonadota > Gammaproteobacteria > Steroidobacterales > Steroidobacteraceae > JBQTHP01. The sequence goes on along the minus strand of JBQTHP010000168.1, from coordinate 30,118 downwards.
AGCAGTCGGACAGGCTCCTTAGTTGAGTGGGGCAGCCGGATCGAACGGGTTGTTGAAGTACTGCGCGCCAATATCCAGCCACTCGGAAACCAGGCGAAGTTCGGCCGGGCTCAACCGCCCTGCATGCGTGCCCCCGGCCGCGAAGCGACTGAAGAACCGGGTCGAGCCGCGTGCGTTCTGCGCGTTCATGGACGCAGGGACCGGCACCGGCACCATTGTGGGTTGCCCCGTCACGGGGTCGATCGGTCCGGGCACTAGTCTATCCACGAGCTGACCCATATTGTTAAGTTCCTGCTCGTTGTCCGTGAACAGGAGCTCGCGGTACGCGACGACGTGATCGGGCTCGTCGGCCGAATCGACGTTCCGGAGATCCAGCTGCGAGGCGGGCACCTGGGTCATGTTGTTCGCGTCGGTGATGTTGTGGCAGCCGGAGCGCGAGCACGTGTTGTCTTCGAGGACGTTGCCGTTGTTCGGATCGATCCTCTGCCGCACCTTGTCCCACAGCGGCTGGATGTGCTGGCGGTAGTTGACCGTGATGCGGCAGGTCGATGACCAGCTCTGCATGCACGCGGACGTCGTGGGCGGCGGCGTGGTGAACGTCGTATCGCCGTAGCTGTACGCGAAGCTGGCATCAGGCGGCCGGCCGGCAGCCGCGGCATCGGTCCACACGTCGTCGTAGACGACGTTCACGCTCGGAGAAAGTGCAGCGCAGCGCGGCGTGTCGCTCGCGCAGCTCGTGCGCGAGCGCGTTTCCGCCATCGTCTCGCCCGCGTTCGGCGAAAACGCCGCGACGGTGCCCGGGAACGGCTGACCGGTCGTCGTCGCGCCTGCCTGCACCGAAGCGGTGAGGTTCGCTCGGCCGTGCGAACGTGGCGGCTGCTGGTTAGGCGCGTGGCAGCCGTTGCACTCGAGCGTCTCGGCGGGGCGCAGCTGCAACCAGTTGCGATGAATCGGCGAGATGCGGCGGCCGTCGCGATCGAGAATGCTGATGCCGAAGGCGACGTTCGCCGGGACCTTGATGCGCACGGAGCCGTCGGGCTCGACCGGTGCGTACCCGAGAATCTCTCGCATGAACCCGGTGGCACCGAAGGCGGCGTTGTCGAGATCGAGCACGTCATCGTCGGGCTGCGACACGGGCTTCTCGAGACGGACGAAGCGCGCCGGCCGCTGATCGGCAGTCGCCGCCATCGGATTCGCGAGCGTCGCGATGTTCGGCACGGCGGTATCGACCCCGTCGATGTCGTAGACGCTCTGGATGTGGAGGATGCCGACGCCTTCGCCGACGAGCTCCGACTCGAAGCCCGGGTTAATCACCTGGTCGAGGATCACCTGCGGCAACTGGCGCGGCTGCGCCGCGACCACGTCGGTGACCATGACGCTCTCGGTCGGCGTCATCACCGGCAGCAGCGTGTTCTGCGCCGGATCGAACATCCACACGCTGTAGATGGACGGTGCGGGCGTCGCGTTCGGATCGGCAAGCCGATCGCTCGTGCACGGCACGATGCGGTTCGGCGTGACGGTGGTATCGAGCAGCCGGCACTGCGTCCAGCTCACGAGGATGCGGTTCGTGCCGTCCCAGAGCGGATACGCGGAGTTGAAGCGCCCGCCGGGCGAGGGCGCCGGTACGCCGGGCTGCGGTCCCGGCCCGAGAACCACCTCGTTCGGCGTCGCGCGCGACTGCGCCGGCCCCGTCATGCCCTGATTCGGCAGCGTCGGCTGCGTATTCTCGACGTAGGTATTCGCGTCGATGATCACGAGATCGCCGCCGAAGTCGGTGTCGGTGAATGGCCGGACGAGCGTAAGAATCCGCCCGTTCTGCATCTCGCGCGGCTGGACGAACTGGATGATCGAGTTGTTCGTTCCCGTGGCATGACTCCCCGCGCCGTAGTGGAGCTGCAGATCGGTGCCGTCCGGGTTCGACGTATAGAGATGAATGCCGTTGCGGCCCGGTGCGTGGTCCCAGCGGCTCCAGAGCAGCCGGCCGTTCGCGAGCACGGTCGGATCGCGGTCGTTGCTCTGGTTGAAGGAGATCTGCCGGATGTTGCTGCCGTCGGCGTTCATGACGTGCAGCACGAACCCGGACTCGCTGCGGTCCTCGTTCTGCGCCTCGTACTGCGCCTTGCCCTCATCGAGCAGCACCGCTTTCGCCTGGCGCTGCCGGGTGGAGGAGAAGAGGATCCTGCCGTCCGGCAGGTAGTGCGGCGCGACGTCGTTAGCCTCGTCCGCGACGATGTCGGAGACGAAGACGCGCCGCAGCACGTCGGTCGGGATGTCGTACTCCCAGATGTCCCACGTGGGCGGGTCTTCCTCGTCCTGGTTCATCGCGAGCGGTCCACGCATCGCGAAGACGACCTTCGTGCCGTCCGCCGATACGTCCACGTCCTTCACGTCCCACCGGTCGGTGCCGGTGACTCGATCGGTAACGTTCGTTTCCGGCGCCCCGGGCGCGGCGCGGTCGCGCTTGAAGAGGTCGGCATCGTCGACCGTATCGCGCATCTGGCGAAGGTCGTCCGAATTCATCGGGATCGTCCGTTTGACGTAAAAGATGGGGAAATCCACGGTCGCCGGATCGGGGCTCTGGCCGCTGCCGACGTCGACGCTGCCGCCCCCGCTGCACGCCGCAACGAGCAGCGCGGCGACACCAAGTGTGCCGCGCGTCACGACTTGCGCCGCGAAGTTGCGTTGCCGTCCCATTCAGTTTCTCCCTGGATCCTGTGACGCAGTCCACACACCGTCGAACCGCAGGAATACCAGTCGCACAGGTAGCTGCTCCGCTGTCCGAACGCCGTGACCATGCTCCCACTTCGGCGCGTAAAGCATACGCGCGCGACGTAAGCGACAGGCATGTCGTTGCGCGGCGACGTCTGTGAGTTGAGACATTCAATGCGCGCGCGTGGCGGCGCAAACTGCGCCCCGCAAACCGGCAGTTCGTGGGAGTGGACGATTGCCATGGATACACTGAAATCTGCGGCGTGCGCCCTCGCGGTCATCGCGCAGCTCGCGGCGCCCGCATTCGCGGGCCCGCGCGAACAGGCGAAGCGCATTCACGATCGCATCGCCGGCGTGCCGGCGAGCGATGCCGTTCTCACGCAGATGGCGGCGGACATCTCCGGAGGCGATCCGCGCGCCGCCGCGGCGCGCGCCATCGACCACCCCGCGTTCTACGGCGTGGTGCTGAAGAACCTCGTCACGCCGTGGACCAACCGCGAGCAGACCGTGTTCGCACCCCTGAACGACTACACGGCCACCGTCATCGGCATGGTGCGCGACGATGTGCCGTTCAACACGGCGTTGTCCGACGACATTCTCTACACGAGCAACGCCCCGGGCCTGCCGGCGTATTCGCAGGTGAACAACGACCACTACGAGCAGGCGGAAGTCCGGGGCGTGGACCTCGACGCGACGCTCGTGCGCACGACCCAGTCCTCTCTGCTCGGAATTCCCCCCGCGGCGACCGCCGGCCTCATGACCACGCGCGCGGCTTCGCAGGCGTTCTTCATCGACGGCACGAACCGCGCGATGTTCCGCTTCACGCTCATGAACCACCTGTGCCGCGATCTCGAGCAGGTACAGGACACATCGCGTCCGCCGGATCGCATCCGCCAGGACGTGAGCCGCTCGCCGGGCGGTGACAGCCGGATCTTCCTGAACAATTGCATCGGCTGTCACAGTGGCATGGATCCGATTGCCCAGGCGTTCGCGTTCTACGACTTCGACGAGACGCAGAACCGTCTCGTGTACACGGGCGGCGCGCCGAACGCGAAGTACTTCATCAACGCCGACAATTTCAAGCCGGGCTTCATTACGCCCGACGATCGCTGGGAGACCTACTGGCGCAAGGGTCCGAACCAGCTTCTCGGCTGGGACGCGGGCCTGACCGGCTCGGGCAGCGGCGCAAAGTCGATGGGTCAGGAGCTCGCTTCGAGCGACGCGTTCGCGCGCTGTCAGGTCGAGAAGGTCTTCAAGGCCGTGTGCTTCCGCGCACCGGTCGATGCAGCCGATCGAAACGCCATTTCGACCATCACCGGCGTGTTCCGCGGCGGCGGCTATCGGATGAAGCAGATCTTCGCCGAGACCGCCGTGTACTGCATGGGAACGTGAGGAGAAGCTCATGAGCAGACTCATGCATCGCGCACTCGCGCTCGCTGCCCTCGCGGCGCTTGCGGCGTGCAGCGGCGGCGGAGCCGACACGCAGGTCAACCCGGTGACATCGGCGCCGCCGATCTCCGACTACAACGGCCCGCCGCCGGCGAATGCCGACGTGCAGGCGTTCAAGATCAACGTGTGGGACAACATCAAGGCGAACAACCGCTGCGGCAGCTGCCACGAGGCCGGCGGCGCCGCGCCGATTCCGTTCGCGCGTACCGACGACGTGAATCTCGCGTACCAGGCCGCGAACACGGTCGTCACGCTCACGCAGCCGGATCAGTCGCGCATGGTCACGAAGGTCGCGGGCGGCCACAACTGCTGGCTCTCCGCTACTTCCGCGTGCGGTGACACGCTCACCGTGTGGATCCGCAACTGGGCAGGCGCGACCGCAACGGGCGGCCGCACGATCCAGTTGCAGCCGCCGCCGCTCAAGGACGTCGGCGCGAGCAAGTCCTTCCCGGCGAGCCCGGCGCTCTTCGGCTCGACGCTGTGGGCGCGCAACCTGCCGGGTGCGTCGCTGCAGCGCTACTGCGAGCGCTGCCATGCGAGCAACGCCGCGATTCCGCAGTCGCCCTTCTTTGCGAGCAACGACGTCGACGAGGCGTACGACGCCGCGAAAGCCAAGATCAATCTCGACGCTCCGGCGCAGTCGCGCTTCGTGGTGCGCTTGCGCGAGGAATTCCACAACTGCTGGACGGACTGCGCGACCGCTGCCAACGATATGGAAGCAGCAGTCACTGCCTTCGCCAACCAGATTCCGTTGACGCAGGTCGATCCCTCGCTCGTGCTGTCGAAGGCGCTCGCGCTCTACGACGGCACGGTCGCCGCCGGCGGCAACCGCTACGACACGAACGTGGTCGCGTTGTACGAGTTCAAGACGGGCATGGGCAGCGTCGCCTTCGACACGAGCGGCGTCGAGCCGGCGCTCAATCTCACGATGTCGGGCGACATCACCTGGCAGGGCGGCTGGGGCCTCAACGTGAAAGCGGGCGGCAAGGCCCAGGGCACCACCGTCGCGAGCAAGAAGCTCACCGACATGATCAAGTCCACGGGCGAGTTCACGATCGAAGCGTGGGCCGCGAATGCGAACGTGATGCAGGAGGATGCATACCTGGTCAGCTACTCCGCCGGAACGATGGCGCGCAACGTCACGCTGTCCCAGCGCGAGTACCAGTACGAGATCATGACGCGCAGCAGCGTCACGGACGGTAACGGCGCCCCCTCGATGCTGACGAACGCCGCGGACGAGGACGCGCAGGCCTCGCTGCAGCACGTCGTCGTCACCTACAGCCCGACGACCGGACGGCGTATTTACGTAAATGCCGTCGACACGGGCGATCGCGACGCACAGGGCGGCGGCTCGCTCGTCGACTGGGACGACACCTTCGCGTTCGTCCTCGGCAACGAGACCTCGACGAACCGCCAGTGGCAGGGGGTGCTGCGGCTGGTCGCCATCCACAACCGCGCACTGACGCCGGCGCAGGTCCGACAGAACTTCGACGTCGGCGTCGGCGAGCGCTACTTCATGCTCTTTAGCGTGAGCCATCTGACGAGCGTGCCGCAGAGCTACATCATGTTCGAGGCGTCGCAGTTCGACAGCTACGGGTATCTGTTCTCGCAGCCGACGTTCATCAGCCTCGATCCGACGGCGCAGGTCTCGAGCCTGCCGATCCGCGGCTTGCGTATCGGCCTGAACGGTCTGGAGGCGAAGGCGGGTCAGGCCTACATTCCGGTCAACGCCTCGGTCGGCGGCGCGAGCTACTCGAGCGCAACCGGCCAGCCCCTTGCCGACATCGGCACCGTGATCGCGCTCGAGAAGGGTCCGACCTCCGACGAGTTCTTCCTGTCGTTCGAGCAGATCGCCACCAACTCGAAGAGCTACGTCGAGCCGCCGCCACCGATTCCGGATCCGCCGCCCGACGGGCTCGCGCAGCCGGAGCTCGGGGTGCGTACGTTCGAGAAGCTGAGCACCTCGATGTCGGAGATCACCGGAGTACCCACGACGAACACGGCCGTCGCGACCACGTTCAACACGGTGAAGCAGCAGCTGCCCACGGTGGAGCCGGTCGACGCGTTCCTGTCGTCTCACCAGACCGCGGTCGCGCAACTCGCGATCCAGTACTGCGATCAGCTGGTCGACGACGCCACGCTGCGTGGGAATTTCTTCCCCGGCCTCGACCTCACCCAGCCCGCAGGTGCCTACTTCGCCTTGCAGTCGAATCGCGACCGTGTGATCGACCCGCTGATGACGCGCGCGATCGGCAGCAACATCGCGACGCAGCCGACCACCGATGCGCGCGCGGAGCTGAACAGCCTCTTCGGGCGGCTCACGAGCGGCCCGTCCGGCTCGCTGCCGGGGCGCACGGCCACGGTCACCAAGGCCGCGTGCGGCGCGGTGCTCGGCAGCGCCATGACGCTGCTGCACTGACGGAATCAGGGAGACGCTGACATGCTCATTCGCAACAAGCCTCCGCGAAAGCTCGGCCTCGACGAGCCGATCCGTCACGAGAGCGCCCACAAGCGTCCGAGGTCGCGGCGCGAATTCATCGCAAGCGGCCTCATGACGGGCCCGGCGGTCGTCGTCGGCTCGACGCTCTTCAGCCTGTTCGCGAATCCCCGCAAGGCGTTCGCTGCGCTCTCGGGCGACATCGACGCGCTGCGCACGGACTGCGGCATCGCGACGCAGGGCGCCGGCCGCATTCCGTTCATCGCCTTCGATCTCGCCGGCGGCGCGAACATGGCTGGCTCGGAAGTGCTCATCGGCGGCCAGGGCGGCCAGCTCGACTTCCTGACGACGGCCGGCTACGCGAAGCTCGGGTTGCCCGGCGACCAGGTGCCGAACGCACCGAATGCCGCGAGCCCGACGAACAATTTCATCGACACGTCGTTCGGTGCGGCCTGGCACTCCGATGGCGCGATGCTGCGCGGCATGCTCGAGAAGGCATCGCCGGCAACGCGGGCGCTGACGAACGGCGCGGTCATCGCCGCGCGTTCGGAGAACGACACCGCCAACAATCCGCACAATCCGATGTACGGCCTCTGGAAATCGGGCGCGGACGGCTCGCTGCTGACCCTGATCGGCTCGCGCACGTCGGATTCGGGCGGCAATTCCATGGCGCCCGCCGCGATGATCGATCTCTCCGTGCGCCCGACGAAGGTGGACCGCGCGAGCGACGTCACCGGCCTCGTCGACACCGGTCAGCTCGGTCAGCTCTTCCCCGACCCCGTGGACACGGTCGCGGTGCTCGAATCCATCGCGCGCATCAGCGGCGGCACGAATGTGAGCACCTTCAACGGCAAGCTCGGTGCGGTCAACATGGGCACGCGCGACGCGGCCATCAAGACGGCCGTGCGGTGCGGGTACGTGAAGTCGGCGGATCTCGTCGATCGCTTCGGCGATCCGTCCACGCTCAACCCCGATATCGATCCGCAGATCGTCGGGCCGGCCGGCATCTTCACGCAGGCCGAGTACGACGGCGACGCCGAGTTCAAGAAGACCGCGGCCGTCATGAAGATGGTCGTCAACGGCTTCGCGGGCGCGGGCACGATCACGATGGGCGGCTACGACTATCACGGTCAGGGCCGCTCCACCGGAGAGGTGCGCAACCTGCGCGCCGGCCGGTGCATCGGCGCCTGCCTGGAATACGCGCGGCGCGTCGGCGTGCCGCTCATGGTGTACGTGTTCAGCGACGGCTCGCTGAACGCGAACGGCACGGTCGACAACACGGTCGACGGTCGCGGCAAATTCATGTGGGCGAGCGACAATCAGTCGACGGCCGCCTCGTTCTTCCTCGTGTTCAATCCGGGACGGCGCGCCACGCTTCTCGACGGAGCGGGCGGATACCCGGCGGCACGACACCAGCAGATCGGCTTCTTCACGCCGGACGGCTCGGTCGCGACGACCTCGCACCCCGGCGCCAATGCCGTAAACCTGCTCGTCGAGGTCGTGATCCTGAACTACCTCGCGCTGCACGGGCTGCAGGGCCAGCTCGCGACCTTCCTCGGCTCATCCGGCCTGCCGGCTGGGCAGTTGGACCAGTGGACGGCGTTTTCTCCTATCTGCAACGGAGTCATCACCTCGCCGGTGTGAGGAGCGGGCCAAGACCCGCATCGATGTCTGCTTCCGCCGACGCTTCAGATCCGTTCGTTGACATAATCGACATCGCTGTGCGAGTAAAGGCGCCGTGATACGTGGTGGAGTCTCGTTGGCGTCCGTTCTCGCGGCGGTGCTCGCAACGGGCAGCGTCCGCGTGCACGCGGCCGCGCCGTACTCGCTGCTCGGTCAGTTGGCACCCGACTTCGCGCTGCGCGCGGTGGTCGGCGACAACGTGCGCCTGTCGGAACATCGCGGCGACGTCGTGGTCGTCACCTTCTGGAGCGGCCGCTGTGGGCCCTGCAGCTCTCAGCTCGCGGCGCTCGAGCGCAGCCTGCGGACGTTCGGCGCAGCAGGCCTGAAGGTGTTCGGAGTGAGCGTCGATGACGACCCGGCGCGCGCGGTGCAGTTCGCGAGCGCGCAGTCGGTCGGCTTTCCGCTGCTCCTCGATCCGGGCAAGCAGGTGAGCCGCAGTTACCGCGTGGACAACCTGCCGATGACGATCCTGGTGGACCGCAGCGGCGCGATCCGGCACGTGCACCGCGAATACGACGGCAAGAGCGAGGCGCGCTACCTGCAAGAGCTTCGCGCGCTGCTCAACGAGTGAACGGAAAGTCCATGTCAACGATCCGAAAGGTGCTCGGTGTGTTCGCGGTCGCGATGATCTGCGGCGTGGCGCGCGCGCAGTCACCGGGGACCGATGCGCCGGCGGTGGATACGCGCGGGCTCGACGAGGAGATCCAGACGCTCAAGAAGGAAGCGGTGGATCTCAACCGCGAGCTCTTCATGCTCGAAGAGGAACTGCTTTTTCCGGCCAACACGCAGGTCGCCGTGTTCATCTCGATGGACGTGGGCGAGTTTTTCGCGCTCGATTCGGTGCAGCTCAAGATCGATCAGAAGGAAGTCGCGAACTACCTCTACACGCCGCGCGAGGCGGAAGCGCTGGTCAAGGGCGGCGTGCACCGCCTGTATCTGGGCAACCTCAAGGTAGGCGAGCACGAGCTCGTCGCGTTCTTCAGCGGAAAGGGCCCGAACGACCGTGATTACCGCCGCGGCGCGACGGTGAAGTTCGAGAAGAGCATCGGCGCAAAGTACCTCGAGCTGAAGATCAACGATCGCCAGAGGCGCGCGCAGCCCGAGTTCGAAATCAAGGATTGGGAATAGTCCCGCTGCCATGCGCGCCGTTGCTGTCCTGCTGATCTCGAGCGCGCTGCTGTCCGCATCCGACGCCGCCGTGGGGGCGCGCGGCGAGCCGGACAAGCTTCCGATCACGCGCGTGCGCGACCTTCACTACGGCGACGTGCTCTTCTACTTCTATCAGGACGCCGACTTCGAGGCGATCACGCGCCTGAACGCCTACGAGCAGTGGGGCCGTCTGCCCAGCCATTCCGCCGAAGCGCAGCTTCTGCTCGGCGGAATGTACCTGTCGCTCGGCCTGCACAACGAGGCCGGCGCCCGCTTCGAGCGGCTGCTGACGCCCGACGTTCCCGCGGGCGTGCGCGATCGCGCGTGGCTCTATCTCGCGAAAGTGTGGTACGCGCGCGGCTATCTCGACCGCGCCGAGCAGGCCATCCGCCAGGTTCAAAGCGCGTTGTCCCCGCCGCTCGAGGCCGAAAAGCAGCATCTGCTCGCGAACGTGCTGCTGCGCCAGGATCGCTTCGACGAAGCCGCGCGGCTGCTCACGTCGTGGAAGGGGCCGGCGGACTGGCAGGCCTACGCGCAGTTCAATCTCGGCGTCGCGCTGGTGCGTCAGGGCCGGCTCGCCGACGCGGATCCGCTGCTCACGGCAGTAGGCACTCTCGAGACTCAACGGTCGGAGCTGCTTGCGCTCAAGGATCGCGCCAACCTCGCGCTCGGCTTCGCGTACCTGCAGGCGGAGCAACCGGCGAATGCACGCACGGTGCTCGAGCGCGTGCGCCTGAACGGGCCGTATTCCAACAAGGCCTTGCTCGGCACGGGATGGGCCGACGCGGCGCTCGGTGAATACCGCCGCGCGCTCGGGCCGTGGCTCGAGCTGCGCGACCGGAATCTTCTCGACGCCGCCGTGCAGGAGTCGTACCTCGCGGTGCCGTACGCTTTCGGGCAGCTGCACGCCGACGCGCAGGCCGCGGAGCATTACGAGACGGCGATCCGCTCCTTCGACGATGAAGGCCGCAAGCTCGACGAGTCGATCGGCCGCATCGCGAGCGGCAACATGCTCGAAACGCTGCTCGCGCAGTCGAAGGACACGCGCTACGGCTGGTTCTGGCAGTTGCGCGACGTGCCGGATGCGGCCGAGTCGCGCTACCTCTACGCGGTGCTCGCGAGCCACGATTTCCAGGAAGGAATCAAGAACTACCGTGACCTCGCGTTCATGGGCCGCACGCTCGAGCGCTGGGACGAGAGCATGGGGGCGTTCGACGACATGATCGACGCACGCGAGCGCGCATACGCGGAGCGCCTGCCGCGCGCGGATGCGCTGCTCGCGAGCGACCTCGCCTCGGACATCGAGGCGCGGCGCGGGGACCTTCGCCTGCGCCTGAATGGCATCGAGGCCGGTGCCGACGTCGCAGCCCTCGGCACGGCAGAGGAGCGCGAGCAGTGGTCCCGCATTCGCGCGCTCGAAGACGCGCTCGCCGCGGCTCCTGACAGCGAAGAGACCGCGGCGCTGCGGGAGCGGTTGCGGCTGGTCAAGGGCGTGCTGTATTTCCGGTTGAACGAGGTATTCAGGGCGCGCGCGTGGCAGCAGCGCCGGTCGCTGAAGGCCCTCGACGTCGCGCTGCGGGAGGCCCAGAACCGCTGGATCCGCGTCGCGCGCGCGCGCAAGGCCGCGCCGACCAACACCGGCGAATTTGCCGCACGGATGGCCGCGCTGCGCGAGCGCATCGGCGGGCTCAACGTGCGGCTCACGGCGGCCGCGGCGAAGCAGAATGATTTTCTGGAACGGCTCGCGATCGCGGAGCTCGAGGCCCAGAAGCAGCGCCTCGCCACCTACCAGATCCAGGCGCGCTACGCGCTCGCGTCGATCTACGATCGTGCCGCGAATGAGCCGCCACCGACGCCTGGAGAGCAGACTCCGTGAGCGCGCGGTGGCTCACCGTCCTTTCGGCGTCGCTCGCGATCGCGGCTGCGGCAGGCGCCGCGCATGGCGCAGAGCGCAAGCGTCCCGCCACCATCAAGGACCTCGAATCCCGCCCGGTCGAGGTGCGCAAGGGCGCCGCGGTCGACGCGAGCGCGACCAAGGCGATGGAAAACTATCGCCGCTTTCTCGAGCTGCAGCAGACCGATCCGGAGCTGCGCGCGGAGGCGCTGCGCCGCCTCGGCGATCTCAATCTCGAATCCGGCGAGCTCGAGCGCATGGAGAAGGAAGTCACCGAGCTCGATCTCGCGGGCGGCGAAGCGATCCGTCTCTACAGCACGCTGCTGCAGGCGTACCCGAAGTACCCGCGCAACGACCAGGTGCTCTACCAGCTCGCCCGTGCGTACGAGACGACCGGGCAGCCCGGCCAGGCGTTGACGACGCTCGATCAGATCGTGCAGCGTTATCCGGCGAGCCCGCAGCTCGCCGAGGTGCAGTTCCGCCGCGGCGAGCTGCTGTTCTCGGCGAAGAACTATCCGCAGGCGGAAAACGCCTACGCGAACGTGATCCGAAGCGGCAGTGCTTCCGCGTTTTACGGGCAGAGTCTCTACAAGCACGGCTGGTCCCTCTTCAAGCAGGGGCGCAGCGAGGAGTGCCTGCCGTCGTTCGCCGGCGTGCTGGACGAGAAGCTCCTCGCGCGCGGCGGAGAGCTCACGAAGCTCGACAGTCTGCCGCGCGCCGATCGTGAGCTCGTCGAGGACACGCTGCGCGTCATGAGCATCACGTTCTCGTATCTCGATGGAGCGGAATCGCTCGATGGCTTCGTGGGCAAGCGTGGCGTGGCACCGTACTCACATCTGCTGTATTCGCGGCTCGGCGACCTCTACGTGGACAAGCAGCGCTTCCAGGACGCCGCGACGACGTACCGCGCATACGTGGGGCGCGACCCGAACAGCGATTACGCGCCGAACCTCTCGATGCAGGCCATCGAGGCGTATCGCAAGGGCGGCTTCAGCCGGCTCGTGCTGGACGGCAAGCTGGAATACGTCGAGCACTACAACTTCGCGACGCCGTTCTGGCGCGCAAGGTCGCGCACCGAGCATCCCGTGGTGGTGCAGGAGCTGAAGACGAACCTGAAGGACGTCGCGACGCACTTTCACGCGACGGCCCAGAAGTCGAAGCGCACCGAGGACTACCGCGAAGCCGCGCGCTGGTACCGCGACTATCTCGCCTCTTTCCCCGACGACCCGGATTCCGCGGCGACGAATTATCTTCTCGCCGAGACGCTGTTCGAGAGCCGCCAGTTCGCCGACGCCGCGGGCGAATTCGAGCGCACCGCGTATCAGTATCCGAGAAACGCGAAGTCGGGGGCCGCCGGTTACGCGGCGCTGGTCGCGTACGACAAGGAAGAAGCGCGACTCGATGGCACGACGAAAGCCGCGTGGCACGCACGCTCGATCGAGGCAGGCGTCAAGTTCGCGGAAAGCTTCCCCGAGCATCCGGAGAGCGGGGGCGTGCTGACGCGCGCTGCCCAGGACGTGTTCGCGGCGAAGGATCTGCCGCGCGCCATCCGGCTGTCACAGGCGATTCTCGCGCGGCAGCCGCCGGTCGACGTGCCGAAGCAGCGCATCGCGTGGACGATCATCGGTCAGTCACAGTTCGACCTTGCTGTCTTCGGGCAGGCGGAGAGCGCGTGGCTGCGGGCGCGCGATCTTTCGGGCGGCGACGAGAAGATGCGCGCCGATCTCACCGAGCGCATCGCCGCATCCGTGTACAAGCAGGGCGAGGAGAAGCAGAAAGCGGGCGATGCGGCCGGCGCCGTCGACGACTTCCTGCGGGTAGCGCGAGTGGCTCCAACCTCGACGATTCGCACGACTGCCGAATACGACGCAGCGGCACAGCTCATCGGGCTCAAGCAGTGGGATCGTGCGATCGGCGTGCTCGAGGCGTTCCGTCGCGATCATCCGAAAAGCGAGCTCGGCGCAGACGTGACGCGCAAGCTCGCGGTGGCCTACACGGAGTCCGGCCGTCCGGGCCAGGCCGCGGCGGAGTTCGAGCGCATTGCGGCCGATCCGAAGGAGGATCGGACCGTGCAGCGCGAGGCGACGCTGCAGGCCGCGGAGCTCTACGGCAGGGCCAACAACGTACCCAGGATGGTGACGATGCTCGAAACTTTCGTCGCGACCTATCCGACGCCCGTCGCAGAGGCGATGGAAGCGCGGCAGCGCCTCGCCGATCTTGCAGCGAAGGGCGGTGACGCAGCCCGCGAGCAGCACTGGTTTCGCGAGATCGTGAAGGCGGATGGGCAGGCGGGTGCCGCGCGCACCGATCGGACGCGCTATCTTGCGGCGCGTGCGCAGTTCTCGCTGGCGCAGCCCGCGCGCGATGCGTTCCGCGGCGTGCGCCTCGTCGCACCGCTCAAGAAGAGCCTCGTCGCGAAGCGCAATTCGCTCGAGACGGCGATGGAGGGCTACAAGGCGGCCGCCGCGTACGGCATCGCCGAGGTGACGACGGCAGCCACGTACGAGATGGCCGAGCTCTATCGCGCCCTCGGCAAGGACATCATGAATTCCGAACGCCCGAAGAAGCTCTCCGCCGATGCGCTCGAGCAGTACGACCTGCTGCTCGAGGAGCAGGCGTTCCCGTTCGAGGAGCAGGCGATCGCCATGCACGAGGTGAATACCGCGCGCACGCGCGACGGAGTGTACGACGAGTCCGTGAAACGGAGTTTTCAGGCGCTCGCGGAGTTGAAGCCCGGCCGCTATGGGAAGACGGAGCTGACGCAGGATGTGGTCGCGATCCCGAATTGAAGCGATCGCGCTCGCCGCGAGCGCCGCGCTGCTGGCCGCATGCAGCAGCGCCCCGACCGCGCCGGATGCGAGTCTGCCCGCACCCGAGCCGCGCGCGGAAGCCCCGGCCGGCGCCGGCGATGCGGCCGCGCGCCCGTCGCAGGACGCCGCAGATGGCACGGGCGCACTCGTCGCGCCCGTCGAAGTGCCGCCGCGCGCGGCCGCCGACTTCGAGCGCGCGGTCGGACTCATGCGATCGGGCAATGCGAGCGAGGCCGAGCTCGAATTCCAGCAGCTCGCCGCAGGTTTCCCGCAGCTCGCGGGCCCGCACGTCAACCTGGGCATCCTTCATCGCAAGGCAGGGCGCCTCGATCCTGCGATCGAGTCGCTGCGCACAGCCGTCGAGCGAAATCCGATGAGCGCCGTTGCCTGGACGGAGCTTGGCGTCACGCTGCGCATGCGCGGCAATTTTCAGGATGCGGCAGTCGCTTACGAGCACGCGATCGCCGTGGATCCGGCTTTCGCACCGGCGCACCGCAATCTCGGCGTGCTGCGCGATCTGTACCTCGGTGACCCGCACGGCGCGCTCGCGGCGCTCGAGCAGTACAAGGCGCTCACGAGCGAGGAGAAGCCCGTGACGGGATGGATCGCGGAATTGCGTCAGCGAACCGGAAAGCCTCCGGCGCCGGCGACTGCCGAAACGCCTGCACAGGACCCACCGCCTCAGGGCGGCGAAGGAGTTGCTCAATGATGCGCATCGCCGCCTGCCTCGTTCTCGCGTCCTGCATCGCGGCGGCGGGAGTGAGCCGCGCTCAGGAATCCCGATCGCCGGGTCCGGAGCCGGAGCCCGAGCCCGCAGTCGATACGTCGGCAATGCCGGACGCGCCGGCCCCTCCCGACGACGCAGCGCCGGCGCCGGCGTCTGCGAGCGGCGACACGCCGGCCGCGCGGCCCGCGCAGGAACGCGCGACGAGCCGCTCCGGACGCGTCATGGATCGTATCGAGCTCGACACGACACAGATCACGGGCAACCGCGAATTGCCCAAGGTGCTCTATATCGTGCCGTGGAAGCGCTCGGATCTCGGCGATCTCGTCGGTAAACCGGTCAACAGCCTGCTCGATGAGGTGCTGGCGCCCGTCGATCGCGACGTGTTCAAGCGCGAGAACCGGTATTACCGCGCGCTGCAGCCCGACCCCTCACCCAACCCTCTCCCCGCCGAGCGGGGAGAGGGTGCCGAAGGCGGGTGAGGGGTTCGCCGGGGATGAGAGATAGGTCGCAGCTTTTTGCGTTTACGTCATTCAGTTTGCGTAGGACTGCTTGAGTGGGAGTGCATGTCATGGATCTCTGGAACGTCATTGTTCGATTCTTTCAGGGCGGCGGCGAATTCATGTATCCGATCGCCGTCGTCCTCGTGTTCGGCGTCGCGATCTCGCTCGAGCGCTGGGTCGTCCTGTCGCGCGTTGCGGCCCGCAACCGCAGCCTGTGGAACCAGATCGTTCCGCTGCTCGGGCAGGGCAACTTTCGCCAGGTCGTGCAGCTGACCTCGAAATCGGATTCGGCCATCGGGCAGATCCTGAACTACGGCCTCGCGCGCATTCAGGCGGCACGCCGCCGCGACGACATCGAGAAGGCGATGGAAGAGAGTCTGATGGAGGTGGTGCCGAAGCTCGAGAAGCGCACGCACTATCTCGCCACGCTCGCGAACATCGCAACGCTGCTCGGACTGCTCGGTACGGTCATCGGCCTGATCGCGGCCTTCGCCGCCGTCGCGACGGTGAACCCGGCCGAGAAGGCGAACCTGCTGTCGGCCAGCATCTCCGTCGCGATGAACTGCACCGCGTTCGGCCTCATGACGGCGGTGCCGCTGCTGTTCGTTCACGCGTGGTTGCAGACGAAGACCACGGAGCTGATCGACAGCCTCGAGATGGCGTCCGTCAAATTCCTGAACGCGATCACGGAACGCCGTCCCGACGCGCCAGCCGTGGCCTGACGTCCAACGTCCGCCCAGCGCGAGAAGGAGCGCTCGCCGTATGCGCCATTCGTACGAGACGAAGAAACTTGCGCGCCGAAAGCGCAGGCCCTCCGAGCTGCTGCTCGTGCCGATGATCGACATCTTCACGGTGCTCGTGACGTTCCTCCTCATGACGGCCGTGTTCTCCCGCACCGTGATCCTCGAGCTGAATCTTCCCTCCCAGCAAGCGGCCCTTCCCGATCTGCCGCAGGGGTTGCAGCTCGAGGTGCTGGTGCGGAAAGGCGTCATCCAGGTGGCGGATCGCAACGCGGGCGTGCTCGCGAAGTTCGAGAAGACGGCGAGCGGCTACGACTACGAAGGTCTCACGACGTTTCTGAAGCGCGTGAAAGCCAAATACCCCGAGAAGGCGGATGCGACGCTGCTGCTCGAATCCGACATTCCTTACGACACGCTGGTGCAGGTGATGGACCGGGTGCGCGTGTTCGAGGCGAAAGACGGCGTCCGCACCGTACAGGCCGAGCTCTTCCCTGACATTTCGATCGGAGATGCGCCCATATGATGTCGAGCCGCGCACGGCGCATGGCCGAGCACCACGCACGTCATCGCGCCGGTGGCGAGCTGAATCTCATCCCGCTCATCGACATCCTCTCGGTGATGGTGGCGTTCCTGCTCGTGTACTCGACGGAAGTCGAGATCATCCAGAACACCAAGGGCATCGAGGTGCCGCAGTCGGTCGCGGAGGCTACCCCGCGCCAGTCGGTCGTCGTCATGATCACGAAGGACGATCTCTTCGTGCAGGGCGAGCGCATCGCGGCGGTCGCCGACGTGCGCCGGGCGCCGGACACGATCGTCAGGCCGTTGCGCGATGCGCTCAAGCGCCCGCGGCTCGTCGGCCAGCAGGTGAGCGCGCGCGACCTCGCGGAGCGTGAGATCACGATCATGGCGGACAAATCGCTGCCTTACGACGTGCTGAAGAAAGTGATGGCGACGTGCACGGATGCCGACTACGGCCGGATTTCGCTGGCGGTGCTGCAGAAGGAGAAGCCGCTCGCGCCTGGACAGTTCCAGCCCGCTTAGGTAACCGCGCTTGGTACTCGCACCTTTCTACCGCACGTTCGAGCTTCCCTGGGAAGTCGATCCCGAGGAGCGGCAACGCTATCGCAAGATCCTGCGCGTTCTGCTCATCGCGCTCCTGGTGCTCGGGCTCCTGTTTCCCCTGCTGCCCTCGCCGCAGCGCAAGCCGGCCGAGGATGTCGTGCCGCCGCGCCTCGCGCGCGTGATGATCGCGCAGCAGCCGAAGCCGCCGCCTCCTCCGCCGCCGAAGCCGGAGGAGAAGCCAAAGGTCGAACCCGAGAAGAAGGTGGCGGTCGTGCGCCCGCCGGTCGATCGCACACAGCAGGCGCGCGAGCGCGCGAAACAGCAGATGCGCCAGCTCGAGGACGAGTTTGCGGACCTGCGCGAAGTCATGGATGAGCCGATCGCACAGACGCGCAATCTGACGGGCGCAGTCGGCGCCGATTCACGAGCGGAGCGCTCGCTCATCAGCTCGAAGGTCGGAAGCGGCAGCGGCGGCATCGTCACGAGCAACACGAGTCGCGGCTTCGGCTCCGGCGCGGGCTCGCTGACCGGCGTGACGACGACGGCCGTAAGCTCGGGCATCGCGCGCGCCGACCGCGGGCCGTCACGCAGCGGCTCGAGCGGCAAGGCGGGACGCAGCCGCGAGGAGATCGAGCTCATCTTCGATCGCAACAAGGGCGCCATCTACGCGCTCTACAGCCGCGCATTGCGCGAGCGCCCCGAGCTGCAGGGCAAGATGGTCCTCGAGTTCACCATCGCACCGACGGGCGAGGTGACGATGTGCCGGATCGTCTCGAGCGATCTCGGCGACCCGGAGCTCGAGCGCAAGATCGTGGCGCGCGTGCGCCTGTTCCGCTTCGATTCGCGCAACGTCGAGAGCATTACCACGACGAAGCCGATCGACTTCTTCCCGGCCTGAAGAAGAGCTCACAGCTTACAGCCTACAGAGCCTACAGCCCGGAGAAGACGCGGCGACTGGGCCTCTTCGTCTTCTCTTGGCTGTAAGCTGTGAGCTGTAAGCTGTAGGCTCTGCTCGATGCTCGAGCAGCCGCTCTCGCTCGTTCTCATCCTCCTGGCCGCGACGGTCTTCGTCGTAGCGCTCGCACGCCGGCTCGGCTGGCCCGCGATCCTTGGGTATCTCATCGTGGGCCTGGTGCTCGGCCCGCACGCGCTCGGAGTGATCTCGGAGACCGCAACGGTGCGGCTCCTCGCCGAGCTGGGCGTCGTATTTCTGCTGTTCACGCTCGGCCTCGAATTCTCTCTGCCGCGGATGATCGCCATGCGGCGCGAGGTGTTCGGCCTCGGGGCCGCGCAGGTCGTCGCGACGGCAGCCGCGTTCGCGTTCCTCGCCCGAGCATTCGGCGTCTCATGGCCGATGGCGATCGTGATCGGCGGCGCCGTATCGATGAGCTCGACAGCTCTCATCATGCACCAGCTCACCGACCGCGCCGAGCTGAATCGCACGCATGGGCGGCTCGCCTTCGCCATGCTGCTGTTTCAGGATCTGGCGTTCGTACCGTTTCTCGCGCTCGCCTCGGCGCTGCCGGCCGGTGAGGAAGAGTTCTCGTTGCGCCTGAGCGGCGCGGCGGTGGCCGGCGGCGCCTTCGCCGTCGTCGTCGTGTTGACCGCCGGCCGCTGGCTCCTGCGTCCGCTTTTCCACGAGATCGCGCACAGCAGGCTTCGCGAGCTGTTCACGCTCGCGGTGCTGCTGGTGGTGCTCGGTGCGGCATGGGTGTCGAATCTCGCCGGTCTCACGCTCGCTCTCGGGGCGTTTCTTGCCGGCATGATGCTCGGAGAGACGGAGTACCGGCACCAGATCGAGGCGGTGATCCGGCCGTTCCGCGACATTCTGCTGGGCCTCTTCTTCATCTCCGTCGGCATGCTGCTCGACGTGGGCCTGCTCGTCCGGAAGTTCGGCGCGGTATTCGCGATACTGCTCGTGCTCGTGACGCTGAAGGCGGCCATCGCCGCCCTCGTTACCCGTTTCTTCATCGACTCGACGTTCAAGGCCGTGCGAACCGGCATGGTGATGTCGATCGGCGGCGAGTTCGGCATCGCGCTGCTCACCATCGCGTCGCAGAGCGGTTTGTTCCTGCAGGAGGTCGTGCAGCCGCTGCTCGTTGCGATCGTGCTCTCGATGGTGCTCTCGCCGCTCGTTCTCGCCAACAACAGGTTCATCGCGCGGCTGCTGCTCGGGGAAGGGGGTCCGCCCCCGCGTACCGCGGTGGAGCGTGAGGCCGCGGCCAGAGACGAGATCGCGCGCCGCGTTCACGTGGTGCTGTGCGGTTTCGGCCGCGTCGGCCAGAACGTCGCGCGCGTGCTCGAGTCGCAGGGCTTCGAGTACATCGCGCTCGATCTCGATCCGGCTCGCATCCGCGCGGCGCGGCAGGCGGGCGATCCCGTGCTCTACGGCGATTCGGCCGATGAGGAGATGCTGGAGAGAGTGGGCCTCGCGAACGCGAGCGCCGTCGTGATCAGCTTCTCGAACCCGGGAGTCGCGCTCGGCATCCTGCACTGTGTCCGACGCGTGCGAGCCGACGTGCCGGTGCTCGTGCGCACCGCGGACGATGGCCGCATTTCCGAGCTGAAGGAGGCGGGCGCAACGGAGGTGGTGCCTGAGACCTTCGAGGCGAGCCTGATGCTCGTGTCGCACGTCCTGATGCTGCTGCACGTACCCGTG
Source organism: Gammaproteobacteria bacterium (assembly GCA_052389755.1). GTDB lineage: Bacteria > Pseudomonadota > Gammaproteobacteria > Steroidobacterales > Steroidobacteraceae > JBQTHP01. The sequence goes on along the minus strand of JBQTHP010000168.1, from coordinate 10,299 downwards.
TCGCGGGTGGTGCGGGTGCTGCAGGAAATTCGGACCAACCGTTATGCGCTGCTGCGGAACCTGATTCGCCGCGAGGATCCGCGGCCGATCGACGAGACTCACCCATACCGCGAGGAGCTCAATGCCGTGGTGATCCCGCCCTGCGCGTGGTCGGTTGGTCGCACGCTCGCCCAGGTGCGTGAGCAGTGCGCGGAAGTTTCGATCACCGGTATTCGCCGCCAGGGAATCCTCGGACGAGAGCCTTCGAGCGACACGGAGATCCGCGAGGGCGATATCGTCGTGCTCTACGGGCTGCCGGAGGCGCTGGAGCACGCGGAGGCGGTGCTTCTCGCGGGATAGCCAACAGCCTACAGCTCACAGCTGAACAGCTCGGAGGGTCACCGCGCGCTTCACCGTTCGCGTTCTTGTTCCGGGCTGTGAGCTGTGAGCTGTGAGCTGTAAGCTGCTTCGATGCAACGCGACCAGATCCACTTTCCACCGCGTCACGAAGCCCTGCGGGAGGACGTCCACGCGCTCGGCGCGCTGGTGGGCGAGATCCTCCAGGAGCAGGTCGGGCCCGAGCTCACCGCGCTCGTCGAGCAGGATCGCGTCGCCGCCATCCGTGGGCGCGAGCATGACGCCGGCGCGGAGGAGCTCGCGGCGCGTGTGCGCGGCCGCCCGCCGGCTGTTGCTCGGGATCTGGTGCGCGCCTTCTCGATGTGGTTTCAGGCGGTCAACCTCGCCGAGAAGGTGCATCGGGTCCGGCGCCGACGCGCGTACTTCGTCGAGGCGAGCGATCGACCGCAACCCGGCGGAGTCGAGGACGCGCTCACGGCGCTGAAGACCGGCGGCGCATCGCTCGAAGACGTACTCGATCTCATCGGGAGCCTGCGTATCGAACCGGTGTTCACCGCGCACCCCACCGAGTCCACGCGCCGCACGATGCTGCGCAAACAGCAGCGTGTCGCGCAGCTGCTTCTCGGTCGTCTCGACCCGACCCTTGCGCCGAATGAGAGGCGCTCGCTGTGGGGGCGGGTGCGCGCCGAAATGACGACGGCGTGGCAGACGGAGGAGCACCCCCGAGAGAAGCTCACCGTCGCCGACGAACGCGAGCACGTGCTCTTCTATCTGATCGAGGTGCTGTACCGCGTCGTACCCGCGTTCTACGACGAGATCGCGCAGGCGCTCGAGAAGCTCTACGGCGTGCAGGCGGAGACGCTCGTGCTCCCCGCGGTGCTCAGCTTCGGATCGTGGGTCGGCGGGGACATGGACGGCAACCCCGACGTGCACGCGAAGACGATTCGCGAAACGCTCGCGCGCCAGCAGCAGGTGCTCGTCAACGCCTATTTCGCGGAAGGGCAGCAGCTCGCTCAGCGCCTGTCGCAGAGCGCGAGCCGCACGAGCGTCTCGCCTGCGTTGTCGAAGCGCATCGACCAGTACGACGTGCTCCTGCCCGGCGCGCGCGCCGCGACTCCGGCGCGGCACGATCGCATGCCGTACCGCGTTTTTCTCGCGCAGATCGGCGAGCGTCTGCGCTGCACGTACGACGGGCGTGCGAACGCATACGAGGGTCCGCAGGAATTCCGCGCCGACGTGCAACTCATCGCCGCCAGCCTGCGCGCGAACCGCGGCTGGAATGCGGGTCTGTACTTCGTCAATCGCCTCGTCCGCCGCATCGATGCCTTCGGCTTTCACCTCGCGGCGCTCGACGTGCGCCAGCACGCGCTCGTGCACCACGAGGTGCTCGCGCGCGGGCTCGACGACCCGTCGTGGACGTCGCGTTCGCCGGCCGAGAGACGGGCGCTGCTCGTCGATGCCCTGGGGCGCGACGCAGGGCCGCGACGAGAGCTCGATGCACTGGGTAAGCGCACGCTCTCGGTGTTCGAGGCGATCGTCCAGGCTCGGCACCGCTACGGCCGCGATGCGGTGGGTTACTACGTCGTGGGCGGCGCCTCGGGCGCCGACGACGTGCTCGCGGCGCTGCTGCTCGCGCGCTGGGCCGAGGCGTACGACAAGCGCTCGGGTGAGATCGCGCTCGACATCGCGCCGCTCTTCGAGACGATCTCGACGCTCGATCGCTGCGGCGAGACGATGCGCGAGCTGCTGTCCGAGCCGCTCTATCGCCGGCATCTCGAGGCACGAGGCCGGCGGCAGTGCGTGCTCGTCGGCTACTCCGACAGCAACAAGGAAGGCGGCCTCTGTGCCGCGCGCGTCGCCACCTGGCGCGCGCAGCAGGCGCTCGCCGGCGCCGCAGACGAGGAGGGCGAGCGACTCGTCATCTTTCACGGCCGCGGCGGCAGCATCGCGCGCGGCGGCGGCCGCGTCGATTCACTCGTGCGAGCGGCGCCGGCAGGCGCGGCGAGCAGGGTGCTGCGGCTCACCGAGCAGGGCGAGGTGGTGAGCCAGAGCTACGGGCTGCGTCCCATCGCGATGCGCACGCTCGAGCGCGCGTTCAACGCACTGGCATTGAGCGCCGCGCAGCCCCGGCCGCCGGAGGATGCCTCGCACCTCGCTTGCGCCACGACACTTGCGGCCGCGAGCCGCGGCGCATACCGCAAGTTCGTGTACCGCGAGGCGGCGTTCTACGAGTGGTTCAGGTCCGTGACGCCGATCGACGTGATCGAGCGCATGCAGATCGGCTCGAGGCCGGCCCATCGTCCCGATGGAGAAGGGATCGAGAGCCTGCGCGCGGTGCCGTGGGTGTTTGCGTGGACGCAGTCGCGGCACATGATCCCGGGTTGGTACGGCGCCGGCGCAGGTCTCGCCGACGCCGCCCGCCAGCACGGGATCGAGGCGCTGCGCGCGGCATACGGCGAGTGGTTCTTCTTTCGCAGTCTGATCGACGACATCGAGGCGATGCTCGCGCGCGCCGACCTCGAGGTCGCCGTGGCGTACAACGCGCTCGCGCCGGCTCCGCTGCACCGGTTCTTCGAAGACGTGCGCCGCGAGTTCTCGGAAGCGCGCAGCCGAGTCCTCGAGGTGAAGGGGACACAGGCGTTGCTCGACGGCGATCCCACGCTGCAGCGGGCGATCAAGCTTCGAAACCCGTACGTCGATCCGATGAACTTCATGCAGGTGGATCTTCTCGGGCGCTGGCGCGCGAGCGGCCGGCAGGACCGGGATCTCTTTGACGCGCTCCTCGCAAGTATCAGCGGAATAGCCCAAGGGCTGCAGTCGACCGGCTGACGCCGGTGCTCTGCAGCCTACAGCCTACTTCTCCGGGCTGTAGGCTGTGAGCTGTAGGCTGTAAGCTCGCGCGCATGCCGATCACGATCCGCCCTGCCGAAGAGCGTGACTGCGCGCTCATCCTCTCCTTCATCCGCGACCTCGCCGAATACGAGCGCCTCTCGCACGAAGTCGTCGCGACGGAGGAGAAGCTGCACCGCACGCTCTTCGGCGAGCGACGCTTCGCCGAGAGCATCATCGCGAACCTCGATGGCGAGCCTGTGGGCTTTGCGCTCTTCTTCCACAACTACTCGACGTTCCTCGGCCAGCCAGGCATCTACCTGGAGGATCTGTACGTGCGGCCCGCGGCGCGCGGACGAGGAGTCGGCGAGAAACTCCTCGCACACCTCGCGCGTCTCGCGATCGATCGCGGCTGCGGTCGGCTCGAGTGGTGGGTGCTCGACTGGAACGAGGCCGCGCTCGCGTTCTACCGGAAGCTCGGCGCCGTTCCGATGGACGAGTGGACCGTGCAGCGCGTGACCGGCAGTGCGCTCGAAGCTCTCGCCCGCCGCACGTGATCGTGCGCGGCGCGCGGCTTGCCCGCGCGCGCCGGCTCTCGCGGGTGATGTCCATTCAGGCGGGCGAGCAGCGTCTCGCGGGCGCGCGCCACGCGGCTCTTGATCGTGCCTACGGCGCAACCGCAGATGGCGGCGGCTTCCTCGTAAGAGAAGCCGCTCGCGCTCACGAGGATGAGCGCCGTGCGCTGACCCGGGGAGAGCTCCGCGACCGCGCGATTGAGATCGCGCAGCTCGAGCTCGCCGTCGTGGTCCGGCGGCACGCTGAGAGCGGGCATCGAATCGCCGTCGTGATTCGGCGCTTCGAACTTGCGGCGACGGAGCTGCGAATAGTGTTCGTTGCGCATGATCGTGAAGAGCCACGCCTTCAGGTTCGTGCCAGGCGTGAAGCGCTCCAGGTTGTCGAACGCCCGCACGAGCGCCTCCTGCACCAGGTCGTCCGCGCGTACGCCATCCCGGCACAACGAGCGCGCGAACGAGTGCAGCTGAGGCACGAGCGCGACCATCTCATCGGTAACCATCTGTTCTCGCCTCCACCGCGTTCAGCCGCATGTGCCGTGCCTGCCCGACACGGGCGCGAGCTCGACACGGGCCGAGGACGCCCTATCGGTGGGATGTATTGCAGGCTATCCCGTCGCGAGCAACGCCAGCGCCCGCGGGGCGGCAGGAGGACGAGAGCGCAGGCGCGCTCCGCTGAAGAACCGTAGCTAAGCGCGCCGGAAATCGACTGCCGGCAGCTGCATCGATCGACGGTACTTGGTGACCGTACGGCGCGCGACCTTCACTCCCCGATCGGCGAGCAGCTCGGTGAGCTGAACGTCCGAGAGGGGGTTCCTGCGGTCCTCGGCCGCGATGAACTCGCGCAGCAGCGCGCGAATCGCCGTCGCTGAACACGAGCCGCCGCTCGTCGTGGCGAGCTGACGCGAGAAAAATCGTTTGAATGCCACGACGCCGCGCGGCGTCGCCATGTACTTGTGGCTCGTCGCGCGCGACACCGTCGATTCGTGCAGCCCGAGCTCGTCCGCGATCTCCCGCAGCGTCAGAGGCCGCATCGCGAGATCGCCGTACTCGAAGAAATTGCGTTGGCGCGCGACGACGGCTTCGGCGACGCGCTGGATCGTGAGAAAGCGCTGCTCGAGATTGCGCACGAGCCAGCGCGCTTCCTGCAGATGCTGCGCGAGCAGGTTCGAGTCGCCCTCGCGGGCCTGACGGAACTGTTCCGCGTACTGCTGGTTCACGCGAATGCGCGGGTAGATCGCCGCGTTGATGCTGACGGCCCAGCGCTTCTTCTCCTTGCGCACGATCACGTCCGGTACGATCGCGCGCGCGTCGAAAGTGCCGACCTGCGAACCGGGTCGGGGATCCAGGCTGCGAATGACCTCGCACGCGATGCGCAGCTCTTCTTCCGTGCAGCCGAGCGCCTGTTGCATCCGGCTCGTATCCCGCGCCGCCATGAGCTCGAGCTTGCCTTGCACGATACGCGTCGCGAGGTCGCGGCCCGGCGTTTCCGCCGGCACCTGACGCAACTGCAGCTCGAGACACTCGGCGAGATCCCGCGCCGCGACGCCGGTCGGCTCGAGGGTCTGGACGATGCGCAGGGCCGTCTCGAGCTCGCCCGGCTCGAGCGTCGGCATCAGCGCCGCGAGATCCTCGAGCGGCTGGCGCAGATAACCGTCGTCGTCCAGAGCGTCGACGATCACGTTCGTGAGCGCGTGATCGCCCTCGGTGAGGCCGAGCAAAAGCAGCTGCTCGCGCAGGGAATCGCGAAGGCCGGAGGGTGACGCGGTCCACTCGGTCCAGTCGGGCGTGTCGTCGGAGCTCGCGTGCGAACCGGAGAAATCGAGATCGGCGGTGCTGCCCGAGTCGTCCTGCGCGCCGTCCACGCCGTCGCCCTCGGCATGCGGGTCGGTGGCTTCCACGATCTCTTCGAGAAACGGGTTCTGCGCAATCGCCTGGTGGAGCTCTTGTACACATTCGAGTGCCGAGAGCTGCAGGAGCTTCACCGACTGCTGTAAGCGTGGCGTCAGGGTGAGCTGCTGTTTCAGCCTCAATCCGAGCAGGGCGTTCGGCATGCGATGGCGTTCCTGATTGGCGGTAATCAACCTCGGTTAAAGCAACAGCCATGCCAACGCTGCCCGACAGCCTGTTTCGGGTGTTTCTGTGAGCGAAATGCTCACTTTTCGGCGCGTGTTCGCGGGAAAACTTGCACGGGGGAGGTAAGAAGGAACGGCTTCCGGCGTCCGCCTTCCGCCCACCGGCCGGATAAAGAGAAGACTGCGAGATTTGCCGCGCGCAGCGGAAGTCGGCAGCCGGGCCTCAGATCCCCGACTGCCACGTACTTAGCATACCAGCCGCACCGATCGCATCTTCGATCGTGAGGCAGGCGGCGCGCGCCTCGGGCTGTGCGCGCAGGCTGCGCGCGATGGAGTTGAGGAACGTGCACATCAGCGGCACGTTTGGATGCGAAGAGCGAAGCTCGGTTTCTACGCGGTCGATGAGCTCGATCATGTCTTCCTGATCGCAGCTCGGAAAAGTCATGGAGGTAACGGCTCGTTGAACGGCGACCAGCGCTTCGTGTATTGCGGCGAGCTGTCCGTCATCCATACTCACAATTTGAACCCGCCGGCGCGAGTCCCGCAAGGCTTGCGTTTCCTGCGGGCAAAAAAAAGAGCGGGCTGGTCGCACCACAGCCCGCCAAACGGGGGGTCTTCGGTAAAAAACTGTTTGCCGCTGTCGGCTGCCCTGAAGGAAGCAAGGTCCGTGCCACCCCCCCTCACTCTCAAGTGGACGGGCACGGTTAATGCTTAAACATATCGTCCGCCGCCCGCGAAAGGATCGACGGATGCGTACGCAGGAAACTATTCGGACCCTGAATCGGCTCATCCAGACTTGTCGCGACAGCGAAGAGTTCTGCAGAACGTTGAGCGACGCGGCCGAGACTCAAGGCCTTACCGACTCGCTGCGACGTCGCAGCGAGGAGTGGGGCCGTCAGGGCGATGAACTGCAAGCTCTTGTTTTGCTGTTGGATGGCGAACCGGAAACAGGCGGAACACCGTCAGCGTGGCTGTCGCGTGCGCGGCTGATCGCGAAGTCGGCCCTGCTCGGGCCGAGCGACATACCGGCGCTCGAGCAGTGGCAGCACATGCAGCAACGCGCGGTGGCCCGCTACGAGGAGGCGTTGAGCAGTCATCTGCCCGAGCGCATCAGGCGCACGGTGAGTCTGCAGGCCGATCGCATCGACGATCGCTGCGGACAGATCGTGAGGCTGCGCGGGCAGTACGCTTTACACACTCACGGAGCGTAACCGGCTGTAAAAATTACACGGCCGGGAAAATTTTCCCGGTGCGCGTACGCGCGCGCCCGGGATCATTTTGACTTTAATCTCCAGGGAAAGGACTCAATACCTCGCGACGCGCTACTCGGTCTCCTCGCCGCGCTGCAGCCAGGCGAACCCGGAGAGCGCTAGCGGACGAGGGCGTCGCTCATGAGTCCGGCCGTCGTCTACCTTGCCATCGGTGCGCTCGTCGGTCCGATCGGCATCCGGCTCGTCGCGCCGGATCTCGCCGAGCACGGGCGACTGATCGAGGCGGTGAGCGAAACCGTGCTGCTGCTCGCGCTCTTCGGCGCGGGTCTGCGCTTGCAGCTGACGCTCGATTGGCGGTGCTGGCGAGCGCCGGTGCGGTTCGCGACGCTGTCCATGCTCGTCACGATCCTGCTCGTCGCACTCGCGGCGCACGTGTGCTTCGATCTTGGATTTCCCGCAGCGCTCCTTCTCGGCGCGATTCTCGGCCCGACGGACGCCTTGCTAGCCGCGGAGCTGCCGCTGCCGCCAAGCGGCGATGAAAGCGGAGTGCGCACGTTGCTGACGGCGGAAAGCGCGCTGGCGGCACTGCTCGCGGTGCCGGCCGTGCTCCTCGCTCTCGGCTTTCTCGGCATCCACGATGTGGGACCGAACGGGATGCGATGGGTCGCGATCGACCTCGTCTGGTCGGTCCTCGGCGGTCTCGCGCTTGGCTGGATGAGCGGCGTGCTCACGTGGCGCGTGTTCGTACGGGCGCGCGCGGCACGCGAGACCGAGCTGCCCGAGGAGTTCGTGGCCGTCGCTACGATCGCTCTCGCGTGCGGCACCGCAATGATCCTCGGAGCCTCCCCGCTGAGCGCCGTGTTCGCCGCCGGCCTTGCGCTATCGCACGGCGGACATCTCGCCGCAAGCGGCCGGACGGAGCGACCGTCGCTCCGATTTCAGAACTTTTCAGCGCGCCTCGAGCAGTTCGGCGCGGTGGCGGTGCTGCTGCTGCTCGGAGCGCTGGTCCACGCGCGCGACGTGCGCCCGGCGGCTGTGATCTTTGCCCTCCTCGTGCTGATCCTCGTTCGGCCGATTGCCGCCCGGCTCGGTCTTGGCCTCACCAAGCTGCCGCCGACTCAACAGCGGCTCGCCGCGTGGTTCGGCATGCGGGGGATCGTTTCCGTCTACCTCCTCAGTCTGGCGGCAAACCACGGGCTCGCTGTCGGCACGGCACGGTACCTTGCGGGCATCGTGCTCGTCGTGCTGGTCACGTGCGTCGCCCTCCAGGCGCTCTCGTCCACGCCCCTGATCGGCCGCCGAGTCAACCAGCGCGCCTAGGGGGCGGCTACCGCCTTCCGTCTTCCGGCCGGGACCGGTAGCCGGAAGGCGGAAGTCGGCAGCCGGCTTGCGCACGTTTCTTGCAAAGCTCTGGCTTCCCAAGAGTGCGCGGGCGAGTCTGCTTGCGGGTCGGCACCGTCGCCGCTCGTGATACCCTTTCGAGCCCGCTCGCAGAACGAATCAAACCCAAGGACTTCAATGGCACACGCGCTCATCGTCGATGACGATCCGGATGTCGTCGATTGGCTGCAGGAAGTGGCTCGCATGGAAGGCTTCACGATTGCGCGCGCGCATTCGCTGAAGGAGGCCCGCATCGAGCTTGGCCGGCAACGGCCGGACGTACTGCTCACGGACCTGCGCCTGCCGGACGGGGAGGGGATCGAGCTCGTCCGTGAGCTCGAAAAACCCGATGCTACCGAAGTGATCGTCGTCACCGGCCACGCCACCGTGGACAGCGCGGTCGCCGCGCTGCGGGTCGGGGCGAGCGACTACCTCGTGAAACCGGCGGATCTCGAGCGCGTGCAGGCGGTGCTGCGGCACGCGAAGAAGACCTCCGCTCTGCAGCACGAGATCGGCGAGCTTCGCGACGAGCTGCGCAAACTGGGCCGCTTCGGCCGCATTCTCGGCAGCTCGCCGAGCATGCAGCAGCTCTACGACCAGCTGGGCCGCGTCGCGCCCACCACGGCAACGGCGATGCTGATCGGCGAGAGTGGCACGGGCAAGGAGCTCGCCGCGCACACGGTTCACGAGCTCTCCCGGCGGCGCGATGCGCCATTCATGCCGCTCAATTGCGGCGCCGTCGCCCCGCAGCTGATCGAAAGCGAGCTCTTCGGCCACGAGCGCGGCAGCTTCACGGGGGCGGACCGGCAGCACAAGGGCTTCTTCGAGCGCGCCAACGGCGGCAGCATCTTTCTCGACGAGATCACCGAGATGCCGATGGAGCTGCAGGTGAAACTGCTGCGCGTCCTCGAGACCGGCGCGTTCATGCGGGTCGGCGGCACCCAGCAGATCACGAGCGATGTGCGCGTCATCGCCGCGACCAATCGCGAGCCCGACGGTGCAGTGAAGGACGGCAAGCTGCGCGAGGACCTCTTCCATCGTCTCAACGTGTTTCCGATCCGTCTGCCGCCGCTGCGCGAACGCGGCACCGACATCGAGCAGCTCGCGCAGTTCTTCCTCGACGACCTGAACAAGATCGAGGGCACCACCAAGACCTTCTCGCGCGACGCGCTGGTGCGGCTCTATCAGCACAACTGGCCCGGCAACGTGCGCGAGCTCAAGAACTTCGTGCAACGCGCCTACATCATGGCCGACGAGGTGATCGAGGCCGACTCGGCGGTGACCGAGAGCGCTGCGCGCACCGACGACGGTACGACGATCACGATCCGCGTCGGCACGCCGCTCGAGGAAGTCGAGCGGCGCGTCACGATGGCGACGCTGGCCTATTGCGGACACGTGAAACGCAAGGCGGCGGAGATTCTGGGCGTCAGCCTGAAGACGCTGTACAACCGCCTCGAGGTGTACGGCGGGCGTGAGGCAGCCGACGCCGCGGCCCACAACGCTCAGAACGGCGCAAACCCGGAATAAGCGGGCACGGCGCGCCACTGACCTGGGCTCGCCGGGCGCGCACGTGGCTTGCTCGCGCGTCAGGTCCCCATGGACACCTCCGAGTTGAGCGTATCGGACTCCGACGAGGCGGCCGGCACGGGGCGGCGCATACTGCTCATCGAAGACTCCGAAGTGCTGGCGCGACGGCTCGTCGATCTGCTCTGCGAACCGGGGCGATTTGCCGTGACGGCAAGGGCGACGACCCAGAACGAAGCCCTGACGCAGCTGCAGGAAGCGCTCTACGACGTTCTCGTCGTCGATATCGAGCTCGCGGAGGGCAACGGCGTCGTGGTGATGATTTCGTGCGCGACCACTGCTTCGCCGCGGGCGCCGATTACTTTCTCGACA
>JBQTHP010000167.1:0-25464 GCA_052389755.1 Gammaproteobacteria bacterium | reverse complement strand
GAGGCTGGCATCGCAGGTGAGGCGCCTGACGGTGTCGATCGGCAAGTCGGAGCGTCCTGCCCCTCCGCGGAGGGCTGCATTCTCGACGTGCACGACGACCTGGTAGTGATCGGCGGCCGCTGCCGGCGCTGCAGCGCCCTCATCACCCGCAAGGTATCGCTTCGCGATCGCGACGAGCGCGTCCGCCTGCTGCGCGCGCCAACCGCTGCCCTCCGCGGAGGGCGCCTCACCGCAATCGCGGATCGCATCGCGCGCCGCTGCGAATTCGTGCCGGCGCTCCAGCACCGACTGTACGCAAAAGTTCAGGTACAGAGGCGGATCGCTGCGTGATCGCGGAAGGCGTTCCGTCAGGCCGCCTCCGCATCCGCGAACTGCAACGCCGCGAGCCGTGCATAGAGCGGATCGCGCTCCATGAGCTCGGCGTGCCGCCCGACCGCGACGATGCGGCCGTGATCGAGCACCACGATGCGGTCGGCCTTCAGCACCGTCGAGAGTCGGTGCGCGATGATGATCGTGGTCCGATGCTCCATCAGCCGCTCGAGCGCCTGCTGCACCAGACGCTCGCTTTCGGCATCGAGCGAGCTGGTCGCCTCGTCGAGCAGCAGGATCGGCGGGTCCTTCAGGATCGCGCGCGCAATGGCGATGCGCTGGCGCTGCCCACCCGAGAGACGGGTGCCGCGCTCGCCGAGAAACGTGTCGTAGCCCTGTGGCAGCTGGCGGAGAAAGACGTCGGCCGCAGCGGCGCGCGCCGCGGCTTCGATGTCGGCGTCGCTCGCGCCTGGGCGGCCGTAGCGGATATTCTCGCGCGCGCTCGCGCCGAACAGCACGGTTTCCTGCGGAACGAGCCCGATGCGCGCGCGAACCTCCTCGGGACGCGCCCGCGAGACGTCCACGCCGTCGATGAGCAGCCTGCCGCTCGCGGGATCGTAGAAGCGCAGCAGAAGCTGGAACGTCGTGCTCTTGCCGGCGCCCGACGGGCCGACGAACGCGATCGTCTCGCCCGGTGAGATCTCGAGCGTGAAGTCATCGAGCGCAAGCGAGTCCGGCCGGGACGGGTAGCGGAATTTCACGTGGTCGAAACGAATGCTGCCGCGCCCGGGAGATGGCAGCTCGATCGCATCGCGCGGCGCGACGATCGCCGGCTGCGCGTTCAGCAGCTCGACGAGGCGCTCCATGGCGCCCGCGGCGCGCTGAACTTCTCCCCACATCTCGCTGAGCGCTGCCGCCGAACCGCCGACGTACACGGCATAGAGCAGGAACTGGCTGAGCTCCCCGCCCGTCATCTGATTGCTCAGCACGGCGCGCGCGCCGATCCAGAGCACGACCGTGATGGCGCCGAACACGAGCGTCGTCGCGACCGCCGTGAGCACGGCACGCACGCGTGTGCGCTTGATGGCGACGTTGAACGAGTCCTCGACGGCGCCGCCGTAGCGATCGCTGTGCAGCTTCTCGAGCGTGAAGGCCTGGACCGTCTGGATCGCGTTCAGCGTCTCGCCCGCAAGTCCGCTCGTGTCCGCGATGCGGTCCTGCGAGGCGCGCGAGAGCTTGCGCAGCCGGCGGCCGAGCGTCACGAGCGGAACGAACACGATCGGCATCATGAGAAGCATGATCGCCGTGAGCTTCGGGCTCGTGATGAGGAGCATCGTGAGCGCGCCGACGAGATTGATGATCGAGCGCAGCGTGATCGAAAGTCCGACGCCCGCGATCGACTGCACGAGCGTCGTGTCGGTCGTGAGGCGGGAGAGCACCTCGCCGGTGCGCGTCACCTCGAAGAACGTGGGATCCATCCGGATGATGCGTCGATACACCGCGTCGCGAATGTCCGCGACCACGCGCTCGCCCAGCCACGTGACGATGTAGAACCGCAGTGCGGCGAACACGCCGAACACGAACGCCGCGAGCAGGAAGACGATGAAGTACTGGTTGATCGTGCTCGCATCGCCCGCGGCCATGCCGCGATCGATGAGATCCTTGAGCGCCACCGGCAAGGCGAGCATCGCGGCCGCGGCGATGAGCAGCGCACCGAGGGCGGCAGCCATCACGCCGCGATACGGGCGCAGGAACGGCAGCAGCGCGCGCAGCGGCTTCAGCGACTTCGACTTCGGCCGATCCTCGGCCCGCACGTCCGTCATTGCGCGCGCGCTGCGGCCAGCGCCTGAGCTCTCTGCGTGCGCGCGTCCACCACGGCGGTCGTCACGACATCCGAGCCGACGTTGACCATCGTGCGGGTCATGTCGAGCAGGCGATCGACGCCGAGCACGATGCCGATGCCTTCGGGCGGAATGCCGAAGGTAATGAGAAGGCCGGCGATCAGTGGAAGAGAACCTCCGGGAATTCCCGCGACCGCGACCGCCGACAGCACGGCCAGCAGCAGCAGCGTCACCTGCTGGCCGATCGACAGGTCGATGCCGAACACCTGCGCGACGAAGAGCACCACGCAGCCCTCGTATAGAGCCGTGCCGCTCATGTTCATCGTCGTGCCGAGCGGCAGCACGAAGCCGGCCGTAGAGGGCGCGATGTTGAGCCGCTCGCGCGCCGCCGCGAGTGCGGTCGGCAGCGTGGCATTGCTCGAGCTCGTGGAGAACGCGGTGACCAGCACGTCCTCGATGGAGCGGAAGAACTTCACCGGACGCCAGCTCGTCCATGCGCGCAGCCAGATCGACATCGTGCCGAACAGGTGCATGAGCATGACGATCACGCAGCCGATGACGAAGACGCCGAGCGCGATCAGGATGTCGAAGCCGATCTTGACGACGACGCTGTAGATCAGCGCCGGCACCGCGTAGGGCGCGAGCCGCAGGGCGAGGTGCACGATGCCGGTCATGAGCTCCGTGATCATGTCGAGCCCGTTCTGCAGCTTCTGGCGGCGGTCCGGCGAGAGTGCGATGCCCGCAACGCCGACGAGGATCGCGAACAGAATGAGCGGCAGCACCTCACCGAGCAGATTGCGATCGTTGCCGACGAACGCGCCGAACAGGTTGCGCGGCATGAACATGTCGACGAGGGTCGTGGGCGTGATTTCCGGCGAGGCGGCCTGTCGGTCCACGTGCTTCTGCGCGTCGCCGACGTACTCCTCGAGCAGGCGCGTCTTCGTTTCGGTATCGAGCTGGTTGCCGGGCTCGAGCACGTTCATCATGACGAGGCCGAGTGCGACCGCGATCGACATGTTGAGAACGAACAGCGTGAAGGTGCGTGCGGCGAGCGGGCCCAGCCGCCCGAGCTCGCCGAGCTGCACCACACCGCCGGCGAGGGAGCTGAGGATGAGCGGTATGACGACGAAGAACAGCATCCGCAGGAAAACCTGTCCGAGCGGATCGAACACGTTCACCGATACCCATCGCGCGCCGTCGAGGAGCCCGGGGATGAAATTCGCGAGGATCAGCGTGGCGACCGCCGCGGCGGCGCCGATGGCGAGGCCCAGAAGAATGCGGTTCGCCAGCTTGTTGTCGGTTTGGGCCACGCGGGGCGCGAGTATCGCACGGTGCGGGCGTTGTGCCTAAATAGGCACGCGCCTTGCTGGATGCGCGCGGAGGTGGGCCCATGAACCGCAGACTTTCGGCACTGTTGGTCACGACTCTGCTTGCAGCGTGTCAGACCGTGGAGACCACGTCCCCCGGCATCGTGGGCATCGATCGCAAGCAGCGAATGCTCGTCTCCGAGGAGCAGGTTCAGCAGGCGGCATCGCAGGCCTACGCCCGGCAACTGCAGGAGGCGCGATCGAAGGGCGTGCTCAACAAGGACCAGGCGCTCACCGCCCGCGTGCGCAACGTTGCGCAGTGGCTCGTGCCGCACACCGCAACGTTTCGTCAGGACGCGCCGCGCTGGGCGTGGGAAGTGAACACGCTGCAGAGCAAGGAGCTGAACGCGTACGCGATGCCCGGCGGCAAGATCATGGTGTACAGCGGCATCGTCGAGCAGCTGAAACTCACCGACGCGGAGCTCGGCGCCATCGTCGGCCACGAGATCGCGCACGCGCTGCGGGAGCATAGTCGCGAACGCATCTCGCGCGCGTACGCGCAGCAGCTCGCGCTCGCCGGAGTGGGCGTGGTCACCGGCGCCGGCGAGGGGACCATGCAGCTCGCCAACATGGTGGCGTCGGTCACCTTCCAGTTGCCGCACAGCCGCGAGCAGGAAGCGGAGGCCGACCGTATGGGTCTCGAGCTCATGGCGCGGGCGGGCTATGACCCCAACGCGGCCGTGAGCCTCTGGCAGAAGATGATTGCCGCCGAGAAAAGCAGTCCGCCGGAGTTCCTGAGCACGCACCCGAACCCCGGAACGCGCATCCAGGGCCTGCAGGCGCTCGTGCCGAAGGTCATGCCGCTGTACCGCCTCGCCGCAGGGCGCTGATTCGCGGCCGTAACCGCCGCCCATGCCGGTCATTTAGACCGACATGCACAAGCAAAAGCAGTCGGACGCGGACCTCGAGAAACTCGCGGACCTCATCGAGGAGTCGCGCATCGCGATGCTGACGACGGCGGAGCCGGACGGCACGCTCCGCAGCCGGGGACGCACCCGACAGCGCCGCGAAGCGGCTGCACGGGCTCGCGAAGGCGCTGGCGACCGACGAGACGGACGCGCTCGGGCGCAGCGCGAAGATTTCGCGTGCGCGAAGGGCTCATGGCTGACGGCCGGAGAAGAATTAGAGAAAAGGGAAGAGAAGAACGAGGACGCGCACGCGACCAGCGCGCGTTGAAGGCCCTGCGCGATCGCTGATCGTGTGCATCCCTGACGGGATGTACCCTCGCGCGTGCCGGCGCGCTTAAGCCCGATGCGCGCCAGCGGCCCGCGCTCGGCACCCCGATCGATGCGATCGCGCACGGCCCTTCAACGCGCCCCGGCCGCACGAGCGTCCACGCTCGTCTCAACGCTCGTTTCGTTTCTGGTCGTTAGCCGTCAGCCCAGGGCCCCGCACGCGCTCAACGAGCACCCAACGATGTAGCGGCTCTTCCTCTTGGCTGTAAGCTGTGAGCTGTGAGCTGCAAGCTTCCTCGCGTCCTCATCGTCGGCTGCGGCTTCGGCGGCCTGTTCGCCGCCCGCGCGCTGCGGCGCGCGCCGGTCGAGCTGCTCGTCATCGATCGGCACAACTATCACCTCTTTCAGCCGCTGCTGTACCAGGTCGCCTCCGCGGCGCTCGCGCCGTCGGACATCGCGCGACCGATCCGCTCGATCCTGCGCGGCCAGCGCAACGCGCTCGTGATCCTCGGCGTGGTCGATCGCGTCGCGCTCGACGATGGCGCGGTGTACGTCGACGGCACGCGTGTGCCGTACGACTATCTGATTCTCGCGCCGGGCGCCGTGGACAACTATTTCGGTCACGGGGACTGGGGCGTCCACGCGCGCGGGCTCAAGGACATCGAGAGCGCAACGGCAATTCGTTCGCGGCTCCTGCTGTCGTTCGAGGCCGCGGAAATCGAGGGCGATGCCGACGAGCGCGTCGCGCGCCTCACCTTCGTGATCATCGGCGGCGGACCGACGGGCGTCGAGCTTGCCGGTGCGATCAAGGAGCTCGCTGTCGATGTCATCCCGCGTGATTTTCGCAATGCGGACACGCGCCGCGCGCGCGTGATTCTCATCGAGGCCGGCGAACGGCTGCTGCCCTCGCTGCATCCGAGCTCCTCGAGGCGCGCGCTCGAGCAGCTTCGCGAGCTCGGCGTGGAGGTGCGGCTCGGCAGGCCCGTCACGAACGTGCTGTCCGATGGTGTCGAGCTGGGCGCGGAGCGACTGCGCAGCTACAACGTCGTCTGGGCGGCCGGCGTACGTGCCTCTCCGCTCGTCGCGACGCTCAACGCGGAAGTGGGCCCCGGCGGACGGGCAAAGGTGAATCCGGACTGCTCGGTGCCGGGTCATCCGAATGCGTTCGTCATCGGCGATTCGGCTTTCCTCGTAGACCCGCGCACCAAGGCTCCGGTCCCGGGCGTATCGCAGACCGCGCTGCAGATGGGGCGCTACGTCGCGCGCGTGATTCGCGCGGAAGTCACAGGCACGGGCGCGAAGCTGCGCGGGCGAGGCTTTCAGTATCTCGATTTCGGCTCCATGGCGACCGTCGGCAAATCCCGGGCGGTGGTCGAGCTGCGCGGCCTGCGCTTCGGCGGCCTCACCGCGTGGATCGCGTGGATGGCGCTGCATATCGTCGTGCTGATCGGATTTCGCAACCGGCTCGCCGTGCTCTCCTCCTGGATCTACGCGTACGTCTTTTTTCGCCGCGGGGCCCGGCTCATCACCGGCCTCGAGCCGGGGCGCGTGAAGCGGCTCGCCGCGTGAACGTCGGCATGGCGCACGCGGGGCGTTCGAAGGGCAACGCACCACCCGAGGCGGCGCCCAGCGGCGCGGTCCGGGGCTTCTTCGGGGTGTTTCGCTACAGCCGGCGGGCGATCGAGCTCGTCTGGACCACCAATCGCAGACTGACGATCGCGCTCGGCCTGCTCACGCTGATCGCAGGTGTGCTGCCCGCGGGCGTCGCGTACATCGGCGCGCTGATCGTGGACGCCGTGGTCGCCGCGATGCAGGCAGGGGGCGCGGGCGCAGGAAGGGTCGTCGAGCTCGTGGTGCTCGAAGGCGTGCTCGTTGCCGCGATCGCCGCAGCCCAGCGCGGGCTCTCGCTGTGCCAGTCGTTGCTGCGCGCGCAGCTCGGCCAGCGCGTGAATGTCATGATCCTCGACAAGGCGCTCACACTCGAGCTTGCGCACTTCGAGGATTCGGAGTTCTACGACAAGCTGACGCGTGCACGGCGAGAAGCTTCGAGCCGGCCGCTGTCGCTCGTCATGCGCACCTTCGGCCTCGCGCAGAACGGGGTCTCGCTCGTGAGCTACGGCGTGCTGCTGTGGCAGTTCTCCCCCTGGACGGTCGCGGTGCTGCTGCTCGCGGGCCTGCCTGCGTTCATCGCCGAAGCGAAATTCTCCGGGGATGCATTCCGGCTCTTTCGATGGCGCTCGCCCGAAACGCGCCTGCAGATCTACCTCGAGACCGTGATCGCGCGCGAGGATCATGCGAAGGAGGTGAAGCTCTTCGGCCTCGGGCCGCGCCTTCTCGATCGCTATCGCGACATCTTTCATCGCCTGTATCGCGAGGATCGCGCCCTCACCATCCGGCGCGACGCGTGGGGCTTCGCGCTCGGGCTCGTCGCAACCGCCACGCTCTACGGCGCGTACGCGTGGATCGCGGTGAGCGCCGTGCGCGGCGAGATCACGCTCGGGCAGATGACGATGTACCTGCTCCTCTTTCGCCAGGGACAGGCCGCGGTGTCGGCAAGCCTCTCCGCGATCGGCGGGATGTACGAGGACAACCTGTATCTGTCGACGCTCTATGAGTTCCTCGAGACGGAAGTGCCGCCGGCCGGTGGCAATCTCGTCCGCGGACCGAAGCCCGACGACGGCATCCGCTTCGAGGACGTGAGCTTCACGTATCCCGACGCGAGCGAGCCTGCGCTCGAGCACGTGAGCCTGCATCTGAAACCCGGCGGCAGCCTCGCGCTCGTCGGCGAGAACGGCTCGGGGAAGACGACGCTCATCAAGCTGCTCACGCGACTGTATCGGCCGACCTCGGGCCGCATTCTGCTCGACGGTCTCGACCTCCGGGATTGGGACGAGGTGCACCTGCGCGATCGCATCGGCGTCATCTTCCAGGACTTCGTGCGCTACCAGATGCTGGTCGGCGAGAACGTCGGGGCAGGTGACGAGCGGCATTTCGAGGATGAAGCACGGTGGCGCGATGCGGCGCTCAAGGGCCGGGCAGCGGAGTTCATCGATACGCTCCCGAGCGGTTACCGCACTCAGCTCGGCAAGTGGTTCCGCGACGGCCGCGAGCTCTCCGGCGGCCAGTGGCAGAAGATCGCCCTGTCGCGCGCCTTCATGCGCACGCGCGCGGACGTTCTGGTGCTCGATGAGCCCACCGCGGCGATGGACGCGCAGGCGGAAGCCGAGGTCTTCGAGCATTTCCGCCAGCTCGCCCACGAACGGATCACGATCCTGATCTCACACCGCTTCTCGACCGTACGCATGGCGGACCAGATCGCCGTGCTCGAGCGCGGGCGCATCGTCGAGCGCGGCAGCCACGAAGAGCTCATGCGGTTGAACGGACGCTACGCACATCTGTTCACGCTGCAGGCCCGCGGCTATCGTTGAAGCGTGAACGCCATGAAAAGAACCTGCCGGATCGCTGCCGTCGTCGTTCTCCTGCAGGCTTGCGCCGCCACACCGCAGGTTGCGAGAGAGCATTTCGACGTGATCCTGCGGGGCGGCACCGTGTATGACGGCCGCGGCTCGATGCCGCGCAACGCGGATGTCGGCGTGCGCGGCGATCGCATCGTGTACGTCGGCGACCTGTCGCGCGCCACCGCGAACGCGCGGATCGATGCGCGCGGGCTCGCCGTCGCGCCCGGTTTCATCAACGCGCTGTCGTGGGCTACCGAATCGCTGATCGCGGACGGACGCTCGCAGAGCGACATCCGCCAGGGTGTCACGCTCGAGATCTTCGGCGAAGGCTGGTCGATGGGTCCGCTCAATGCTGCGATGAAAGCCGAAGAAGAGCGCGAGCAGGGGGACATCAAGTATCCGATCGAATGGACCACGCTCGGCGAATATCTCGACTGGCTCGCCGCGCGCGGCATCTCGACGAACGTCGCCTCCCTGGTCGGCGCGACGACCGTGCGCATCCACGAGCTCGGCCACACGAACCGGGCACCGGATCCCGAAGCGATGCAGCGGATGAAGGGCCTCGTGCGGCGTGCGATGGAAGAGGGCGCGCTCGGCGTCGGCAGCTCCCTCATCTACGTACCCGCGAGTTTCTCCACCACCGAAGAGCTCGTCGAGCTTTCGAGAGTTGCGGCGGAGTTCGACGGCATCTACGTCACCCACATGCGCAGCGAGGGCGGGCGTTTTCTCGAGGCCGTGGACGAGACTCTGCGCATCGCGCGCGAGGCGGGCATCCGGGCCGAGATCTACCACCTGAAGGCGGCCGGGCGGGAGAACTGGCCGAAGATGGCGCGGGCGATCGCACGCATCGAGGCGGCGCGGGCGAAGGGCGTGCGGATCACCGCGAACATGTATCCCTACACGGCCGGCGCAACGGGCCTGTCGGCCGCGATGCCGCCGTGGGTTCAGGAAGGCGGTCTGGATGCCTGGGTCGAGCGATTGAAGGATCCCGGTATCCGCGAGCGTGTCGCGGAAAGCATGCGTACGAGCTCGACGGAGTGGGAGAACCTCTACGCCGAAGCCGGATCACCGGAGCGCGTGCTGTTCATCGGCTTCAGGAATCCGACGTTGAAGCCGCTCACCGGCAAGACGCTGGCCGAAGTGGCCGCGATGCGCGGAAAGAGCCCGGAGGAGACGGCGATGGATCTCGTGGTGGAAGATCACTCACGCGTCGACACCGCGTATTTCCTGATGAGCGAGGAGAACGTCGGGCTCGGCCTCGCGCAGCCGTGGGTCAGCATCGGATCGGACGCCGAGTCGCTCGCTCCCGAAGGCGTATTCCTTCAGCGCGCCGTGCATCCGCGCGCATACGGCGCATTTGCACGGCTCCTGGGGCACTACGCGCGCGATCGTCGCCTCATGCCCCTGGAGGAAGCGGTGCGGCGCCTGACGAGTCTGCCGGCCGAGAACTTCCGGCTCGAGAACCGCGGTTGCCTCGATGCCGGCTGCTTTGCCGACGTCGCCGTGTTCGATCCCGTGGCGATTTCAGACCATGCGACGTTCGCCGCTCCGCATCGTTACTCGAGCGGCATGGTGCACGTGTTCGTCAACGGCGTGCACGTTCTGAAAGACGGCGAACACACCGGCGCGAAACCCGGGCGCGTCGTGCGTCGCGGTGGGTCAGGGGCCGCGAAGGAGGGTCAACCGTGAAGTCGCTCCTGGAAGATGCCGCGCGGCGCGCGGTGCGCTATCTCGAGGCGCTGCCAGACAGGCCGGTCGCCCCGCTGCCGCAGGCCGTACGCCGTCTCGCCGATCTGAACGTGCCGATGCCCGAAGAAACCACGGACCCGGCAAAGGTGCTTGCGCAGCTCGACGAATACGTCAGTCCCGCGACGATGGCGATGGCCGGACCACGTTTCTTCGGCTTCGTGATCGGCGGAGCGCTGCCCGTCACGCTCGCCGCCAACTGGCTCGCCGGCGCATGGGACCAGAACACCGCGCTGTACGTCGCGACGCCGGGTGTGTCGCATCTCGAGCAGGTCACGCTCGGATGGCTCAACGATCTGTTCGGCTTGCCGGCATCCACGGCCGGCGCGTTCGTGACGGGCGCGACCATGGCGAATTTCACTGCGCTCGCGGCCGCGCGCCACCGTGTGCTGAAGCGCGCCGGATGGTCGGTCGAAGCGGACGGCCTCTTCGGTGCGCCGCCGATCACCGTCGTCGTTGGAAACGAAGTGCATCCGACGCTGCTGAAATCGCTCGGCCTCCTCGGCCTGGGGCGCGATCGAGTGGTGCGCGTGCCCGTCGATGAACAGGGCCGCATGCTTGCAGACAAGCTACCGAAGATCGCAGCCCCCGCCATCGTGTGCGTGCAGGCCGGAAACGTGAACACCGGCGCGTTCGATCCGGTCGCCGACATCCATCGGCGTGTGAAGGATTCCGGAGCATGGCTGCACGTCGACGGCGCATTCGGCATCTGGGCGAAGGTCTCGAAGCACTATGCGCACCTGGCCGACGGCGTCGAGCTCGCGGACTCGTGGTCCACTGACGCGCACAAGTGGCTCAACGTGCCGTACGACTGCGGGCTCGCCTTCGTGCGCGACGCCGACGCCCTGCCGGCGGCGATGGCGGTGACAGCCGAGTATCTGCCCACCGACAATCCGAACCGGAATCCCGCCGACTACACTCCGGAGCTCTCGCGCCGTGCCCGCGGCGTGGAAGTCTGGGCGGCGCTGCGCGCATTGGGACGGCGCGGGCTCGCCGAGCTGATAGAGCGGGATTGCGCAGCGGCGCGGCGGTTCGCCGACCGGCTGGGCGCGGCCGGCTGCGAGATCCTCAACGACGTCGTGCTGAACCAGGTGCTCGTGTCGTTCGGACCACCCGAGGAGACGCGTCGCGTGATCGCTGCGGTTCAGGAGGACGGCACCTGCTGGTGTGGCGGAACGGTGTGGCAGGGGCGGACGGCGATGCGTATCAGTGTCTCGTCGTGGGCGACGACGAATGCGGACGTGGACCGTAGCGTGGCTGCCATGCTGAGGGCGATGAAGTAGTAAGACAACAGGCAAGCGACCGGTAGGGGATTCGGGCAGTCGCACTACCCCTGCGCTACACTCGGCCGGGCGGGTGGAGCCGGGTGCGATGCTCGAACACGAACGAAAAATCGCGGCGATTCTCGCTGCCGATGTGGTCGACTACAGCCGGCTGATGGGCATGGACGAGGAGTCCACGCTCCTGAAACTCAAGCTGCGCCGCTCGATCTTCGATCGACTCGTCGCCGAATACGGTGGTCACGAATTCGGCAGTGTCGGCGACAGCCTGATGGCTGAGTTTCCGAGTGCCGTGAATGCGGTCCGGTGTGCGCTGGCGATTCAGCAGAGCACGAGCGAAGAGAATGCGCCACTGCCGCCGGCCCAACGCATGCAGCTGCGCATCGGCGTGAATCTGGGCGATGTCATCGAGGAAAACGGTACCGCATTCGGTGATGCCGTGAACGTCGCCGCACGACTGCAGTCGCTTGCGAAGCCGGATGGCGTGCTGATCTCGGGTTCGGTTTTCGATCAAGTCAGGCACAAGCTGCCGGCGCGCTTCAACGACGCGGGCACGCGGCAGGTGAAGAACGTCGCCGAGCCCGTCAGGACGTTCGAGGTGCTACCGGCCGAACCTTCAGGTGTGGGTGCGGCGGTATCGGAACTTTTCTCACGCGTTGCGTCGCGACGGGTTCGCCACGCGGCAGCAGGTATCGTTGCATTGGTCGC
Organism: Gammaproteobacteria bacterium; assembly: GCA_052389755.1. Classification (GTDB taxonomy): domain Bacteria; phylum Pseudomonadota; class Gammaproteobacteria; order Steroidobacterales; family Steroidobacteraceae; genus JBQTHP01. The sequence goes on along the minus strand of JBQTHP010000167.1, from coordinate 13,580 downwards.
CGCGGTTGCGCTTGGCCTTCTTTGGCGTGAGCTTTCCGTGCCCCAGCGAATCGGCGCCGTGCTCGGGTCGCGCGCTGCCGTATCCGCCCCGTACTCGATCGCCGTCCTGCCGTTTGTGAACATGAGCGGCGATCCACGCAACGACTACCTCGGCGAGGGACTCGCCGAAGAGCTGTCCAATCGGCTGACGAAGATCCCCGAGCTGCGCGTGGCAGCGAGGACGTCCGCGTTCGCGTTCAAGGGCAGGGGCTTGGATGTAAGCGAGATCGCCGGGAAACTCGACGTGAAGTACGTGGTGGAAGGCAGCGTCAAGCGACAGAAGGACCGCATCCGGGTCACCGCGCAACTCGTCGAGGCGACGAGCGGGTCGAACCGCTGGTCCAATGCGTTTGAGCCGCGGACCGCCGATCTCTTTGCCACTGAGGACGAGATCGCCGCCCAAGTGGTCACCGCGCTCAAGATCGTGCTCGGAGAACGAGCCAGGTTTTTGCCGCTGCAGCCTCGCAGCGGCGGCGTCGAGGGGTACGACTTCTATCTGCAGGGCCTTTTTTATCTGCGACAGCCGAAGAGTGCCAAGACGTTGGAATCGGCCGAGCAGTTATTCGAGCGCGCACTCGCGGAGCAGCCGAACTTCGCCCGTGCACAGGCGGGATTGTGCGAGACCCGCGTGGAGCGCTACCTGCTCGAGAAGGATCCGGCGCACGTCACGGCCGCCGAGGAGGTATGCGCCAACGCTGAAGCCCTGGACAGTGCTGCACAGGAAGTGCACATGGCGGTCGGCAGACTGCAACTTGCCACGGGTGATGCGGCAGAGGCGGAAGCGTCGTATCGGCGCGCACTGGCGCTGGTGCCGCGGTCACCCGACGTGCTGATCGGCCTCGGCGAGGCACTGGCGACGGGCGGCAAGAAGGATGAGGCCGAGCGTACGTATCAGCGCGCGATCGCCGCGCAGTCGAGCTACGCCGCCGCGCACCTTGCATATGGCAACTTCCTCTTCAACCAGGGACGCCCCGCTGACGGCATCCCCGCATTCGAGCGGGCCACCGCCCTCACGCCGGACAACCCGGATGCGTTGAGCAATCTGGGAGGCGCACACCTGCTCATGGGCAATTTCGAAAAGGCGGCCGACGCCTTTGCTCGCTCGCTCGCTTTGGAGCCGCGCCGGGCGAGCTACGCGAACACGGGCACCGTGCACTACTACCTCGGGCGTTATGGCGATGCGGCAAACATGTTCCGCAAGGCGATCGAGTTCGCTCCGTCCGATCATCGGTTGTGGGGGAATCTCGCGGATGCACAACTGTTCGATTCGCGGCCTGAAGAGGCCAAACAGTCCTACCGACGCGCGCTCGACCTGGCGGACGGCGAGCTCGGCGTAAATCCGAGGCATGCAGTGAACCAGGCACAGGCGGCGTATTATGCGACGCGACTCGGTGAGCGGGAGCGTGCCCGGCGATCCATTGCGATGGCGGTGGCGGAGGGAGGAAGAAACTTCTACGCGCAGTACTACGTTGCGCTGGCCGAACTCGGCCTCGGCGACGCAGCAGCGGCTCTGACTCACGCGAGGCGCGCGCGGCAGCTCGGGTACCCGGAGAATCTGATGCGGGCGGCGCCAGAGTTAGGAGAGATTAGAAGGCGGCTCTGAACAACAATCCAGGAGTGGCAACCATGATTCTCGCTAATCCATTCAATATCAGAATCTCTCAGGCGAACGGCAAGACGCAGTCCAGGTTCGGAGCAAAAAAGGACAAGGAAGTCGTCTTCCACAACGAGTCGAACAGGGAGCTCACGATCGGCCTTAACCGGGACAACGTGCTCTGCGAGAACGGCGTTTCGATTACAAGCTTCTTCGTAGCCCCTGGGGGCCACCGGGTATTAACCATCTGTCGGGACTGTGAGAAAGGCACGGAGGTCAAGTACACGGCGCAACTCAAGGGTTTGCTGCCTGAGGATCCGATCATCATCATCGAGTGAACATGTAGTCGAGGTGTGCGCGGGGATGCAGATATGTCGTGAAGTTGATGCAGGGGAGCATGCGCTCAAAAGAATCGCAACGAAAAACAGGGGGAGCGACCATGGCAAGGCTCGATATCAGGATCACTCAGCAAGATGGCAAGACACACACGACGTTCGGCAAGAAAAAGGACGCCCATAAGGTCTCTTTTCACAATGATGATCAGAATGACACGCTCACTGTCACCGTCAGCGACCCCAACGCGCTCTGCGACGGCGGCCAACCGGCACCACAGCCCATAGTCGTCGCTCCTCTCGGCAGCGCGGGCTACAAGATCTGTGCGAACTACTCCGGCACGCAGTTCACGTACACGGCGCAGATCGGCAACTCGACTCCGGAAGACCCGATTATCATCATGGACCACCACGCTGCACCCATCTTGACTCCCATTTTTCTCGCAGCGGCGGCAGCATTCATAGGCGGTGCGGTGTTGGGCTTGTTCGCTGGGATGACGTTGGCGAAAAGAAGATCCGCGCCGCCGGCTTGAACGCCGGCCGCCAGCCATCCGAGTTTCTTCTCAACCGTGCCTCTCATGTGCACGCTCGAGCAGCCACGTCACACTCCAGGGCGACAGCTCGTTGCGCGACGTCGTGCCGCGGATGTTCGGATGGGTCGAGAAGATGAGCCGCCCCGCGGCGCGGCCGACGAGGGGTACGGCGGCGGGCGTGAGATTCGCGAGCACGCGCAGACGGCTGCGCTGCGCATCGACCCAGTCCACCGAAAACGCACCGTTCTGCTCGATGTGCGTGCACGTGCCGCTCGACATGCCGGGGATGCGCGGCACGATCTCGCGATGGCGAAGCGCGAGCAGGCGCCGGTACTGGTCGAGCCATCTCTCGTGACGCGGCTTCTGCAGTAGTGTCCAGTCGAGCCGCGCCGCGGCGAACGTCTCCGGCGCGCAGGGATCGGGGACGGTGCGCCAGAGGGCTTCGTCGCGGAAGCGTTCGAAGCGCGCAAACTCCTTGCGGCGTCCCTCGCGTACGGCTTTCGCGAGGTCGGGTCCGAAATCGCAGAAGTACGGGAAGGGCGTCGATGCCGCCCATTCCTCGCCCATGAAGAGCATGGGTGGTGCGGGCGCCAGCAGCAGCAGCGCCGTCGCCGCGAGCAGCGCCGCGTCGTTCTCCACCTGGCTGCACAAGCGGTCCCCGTGGGCGCGGTTGCCGACCATGTCGTGGTTCTGCAGGAACGGCACGAACGCGGTCGGCGGCAGGTGCGCGCTGCGCTCGCCACGTGGTTCTCCGCCCGCGTGCGCGGACAACTCGCCTTGATAGGCGAAGCCTTCGGCCAGCGCCCGGCACAACAGTGCGTGCGGGGCTTCCGCGTAGTCGACGTAGTATCCGTCGCGCTCGCCGGTGAGGATCGTGTGCAGGCAATGATGGGTGTCGTCGTCCCACTGCGCATCGAAGGTCTTCGGCGCCCCGGGTGCGCCGAGGTAATGCGATTCGTTCGCGTGATTCTCGAGCACGAGATGGATCGGGCGTTCGCGCCCGGGTCCGGCGCGCAGCGTCGCCGCCATCTCCTCGAAGAAGTCGGGCGTGCCGTCGTCGTGCACCGCATGGACCGCATCGAACCGCAGGCCGTCGAAGCGGTATTCCTCGAGCCAGTAGAGCGCGTTGTGAATGAAGAAATCGCGCACGATGCGGCTGCCGTCGCCGTCGAAGTTGATCGCGGCACCCCATGACGTGTGATGCCGCTCCGTGAAGAACGGCTTCGCGTAGGCGTGGAGGTAGTTACCATCGGGGCCGAAGTGGTTGTAGACGACGTCGAGCATCACCGCGAGGCCGCGCCGGTGCGCGGCGGCGATGAGCGCCTTCAGCTCGTTCGGCGTGCCGTAGCTCGCCTCGGGCGCGAAGGGCAGCACGCCGTCGTAGCCCCAGCCGCGTTTGCCCGGGAAGTCCGCGACAGGCATGAGCTCGATGACGGTGATGCCGAGCTCGACGAGGTGATCGAGCCTGCGCTCGACGCCGGCGAACGTGCCTTCCGGCGAGAACGCGCCGACGTGCAGCTCGTACACGACGGCTTCGTGCCACAGCCGGCCGCGCCAGGCGCCTTCGTCCCAGTCGAACTCGAGCGGGTCGACCACCGCGCTCGCCGCGTGAACGTCGTCCGGATTGAAGCGCGACGCGGGATCCGGCACCTGCAGATCGCCGTCGATGCGATACCGATAGCGGCTGCCGGCGCGCGCCGCATCCGTTACGAGCTCGTACCAGCCGTCCTCGTCCCGGCGCATGACGAATGGGCGATCTTCGAGCAGCAGCTCCACCTCTCTCGCCGAAGGCGCCCAGAGCCGAAACCGCGCGCGACCCTCGTCAGTGAGCTCCGCACCGAACGGCATTGAATGGCGATAACGGCTCACCCTGCGGCCTCGAGAAGACTCGCTAGCGGGATCGCGATCCAGTCGGGACGGTTGGCGTGCTCGTAGCGCAGCTCGTACAGCGCCTTCTCGAGCTCGAAGAGTATGACGAGGCCCTGACTCGCTTCGAGGCTCTCGTAGAGGGATGCTGTGCGCGCGATCTCATCGTAGGACGCGAGGAATGTCGCGCGTGTCTCGCGTTCCCAGCCGGCGAGCAGATCCGCCCAGCGCACACGATCGTCGCCGGGCTCGCGCGGCACGCGGCGCAGCGCCGCGTGCCGAGCGTAGGTGAACGAGCGCAGCATGCCGGCCACATCGCGCAGCGATGAATGCCGCGCGCGCCGTTCTGCGAGCGGCCGCGCCGGCTCGCCTTCGAAATCGACGAACACGACGTCGTTCCTCTGCAGCAGCACCTGGCCGAGATGCAGGTCGCCGTGGTGGCGGGTCTTGAGCGCCTGCAGCTCGCGTGGAACGCTCGTGTCGATTCGCGCCAGCAGCGCGTCGCGACGAGCGAGAAGCTCGAGTCGCGCAGCCTGCACGCTCTCCGGGAAGCCTTCGGCCGCATCGAGGAGCGCGAACGTTCGGGTCGCTTCCTCGTGCACGCGGGCTCGCCAGCGTGCGAGATCTTCGGCCGATACGTCCTCACGTCCGAACGCCGGATCCGAGCTTGGCAGCGCGAGCGCGCGATGCAGCTCCCCGACTCGCCGCCCGAGCGTGCGCGCGAACTCGAGATACAGCCCGTGCGAGACTTCCGGCAGCGGCGCCGCCGTCCGGTGATCCTCGATGAAGCGCGCCAGATAGTTGACCGTATAGTCCCACGCATCGCCCTGGTTCTGCACCCAGGCCTGCAGCAGCACGACGGCGTGCGGCGTGCCCTTCGCGTCGAAATACTCGGCAGCACCGGCGATCGGAACCGTATTCGGAAATCCGGCCACGTCGGTGAGGAAACGTCCGATCTCGAGCTCCGGGCTCACGCCCGGCGCCAGGCGGCGATAGGCCTTCAGGAACAGTCGGTCGCCGAGCCGGACGGAAGTGTTGCTGCCCTGCGTTTGCGGCGCACCGAGGGCGAGATCCGTGCCCGGCTCACCGCGCAGCGACTCGAACGCGCGTGTCGGCGCGAACCGGACGCGGCCATGCGCCGTCGCGATTTCCTCGCCGGCGCCGATCGCATCGACGAGGCGGCGGCAGAAGTTCTCGTCGCCGAGCGCATCCGCGAGCACTCCGACCGCCGCCTGCTGGCGAACTTTCGCGATGCCGGCCGGCTGCAGCTTCGACCAGCGAGTCTCGTCGGTGTCCTCGAAAACGAGCGTGAGCGGAATGAAATACGCCGCGGTCCCGGCGCGCGTGGCGACGTCGAACGTCGCGAGCAGGAAGCGCCCGCGCGCGTCGTTCCATTCGGCGTGATCGGCGAACGCAGCGCGCACGATCTGCGAGCTCTTGTCGGCGAACCAGCGTTGCTTCGCGATGAAGCCCGGCAGCTCCCGCTCCTCGAGCTGCTCGCGCAGCCGCGCCGCATTTCCGGACCGCCAGGCGGGCACTCGGTCCGCAAAGAAGCTCTTCCAGTCATCGACGAGCACCAGCGTCGCGAGCTCCTCGCGCGCCAACCGCTCGTCGTGCCACACGGGCGCCTGCACGTCGCGCCGCAACGCGAACCAGTAGAAGCCGTAGCCGTGCAGCGTGAGCAGGTACGGCAGCTCACCGATCGGCGGAAACGTGGTGCGGCCGAGAAGCTCGATCGGCACGCTGCCCTTGTGCGCGGAAAGATCGAGCTCGACCGGCTGCGCGGAACGCGCGAGATTCGCGACGCACAGGATCGTGTCTTCACCGTACTGGCGCAGGTACGCGAGCACCTTGCGATTGCCCGGCCGGATGAAGCGCAGCGTGCCGCGTCCGAACGCCTGCGAGCTCTTGCGGACCTGCAGCATCCGCTTCATCCAGTTGAGCAGCGAGGAGCGATCGCGGATCTGCGCCTCGACGTTCACGGCCTGATAGCCGTATATCGGGTCCATGATTGGCGGCAGGTAGAGCCGCTGCGGATCCGCACGCGAGAAGCCGGCGTTGCGGTCGGGGCTCCACTGCATGGGCGTGCGCACGCCGTTCCGGTCGCCGAGGTAGAAGTTGTCCCCCATGCCGATCTCGTCGCCGTAGTAGATGATCGGTGAGCCCGGCATCGACAGCAGCAGGCTGTTCATGAGCTTGATGCGCTCCGGATCGTTCTCCATGAGCGGCGCGAGACGGCGCCGGATGCCGAGGTTGAGCCGCGCGCGGTCGTCGGCCGCGTACGCGCGGTACATGTAGTCGCGCTCCTTGCTCGTCACCATCTCGAGAGTGAGCTCGTCGTGGTTGCGCAGGAAGATCGCCCACTGGCAGAGCTCGGGAATGTCCGGGGTCTGCTGCAGGATCTCGACGATCGGGTAGCGGTCCTCCTGGGCGATCGCCATGTACATGCGCGGCATGAGCGGAAAATGGAATGCCATGTGGCACTCGTTGCCGTCGGCGAAGTAGTCCCGCACGTCCTCGGGCCACATGTTCGCTTCGGCGAGCAGCATGCGGTCGCTGTAGTGCTCGTCGAGCGCGCGGCGGATGCGCCGCACGACCTCGTGCGTCTCCAGCACGTTTTCGTTGCTCGTCCCTTCGCGCTCGATCAGATACGGCACCGCATCGAGACGCAGGCCGTCGACGCCCTGGTCGAGCCAGAAGCGCATCGCGCGGAGCATCGTGCGCTCGACGTGCGGGTTGTCGAAGTTCAGGTCGGGCTGATGGGAGAAGAAGCGGTGCCAGTAGTAGGCCTTGGCCAGCGGATCCCACGCCCAGTTCGACTGCTCCGTGTCGGTGAAGATGATCCGCGTGCCCTTGTAGCGATCGGGCGTGTCGCTCCACACATAGAAGTCGCGCTTCGCCGAGCCGGGCGGCGCGCGCCTCGCGGCCTGAAACCACGGATGCTGATCCGAGGTGTGGTTGATGACGAGCTCGGTGATGACCCGCAGGCCGCGGCGGTGCGCCTCGCGCACGAAGGCGCGGAAGTCGGCGCGCGTGCCGTAGTCGGGATGGATGTCGTGGTAGTCGGCGATGTCGTAGCCGTCGTCCTTCTGCGGAGACGGATAGAAGGGCAGCAGCCAGATCGCGTTGACGCCGAGCTCCTGGATGTAGTCGAGCCTGCTCGTGAGTCCCGGGAAGTCGCCGATGCCGTCGTCGTTCGAATCGGCGAACGCACGCACGTGCGCCTCGTAGATGACGGCGTCCTTGTACCAGAGCGCATCGTGCCCCGGCGCGACGACGGGGCGCTCGGACGCGACCTCGGGCTCAGAGGAAATAGTCGAAGTCATGTTCGGAACGGACGCGGAGCCTGATTCTGAAGATGTGTGCCGGGGAATGCCGCGGATCGAGCGCGATGTAGTTGCGCGACCCCCGCCACAGATAGCGGGCGTCGCTCAGCAAGTCATGTACCTGGAAATTCCGATCGGGCGCGACGCCGAGCGCGGGCAGATCGAGCTCGAGCCAGCCTGCCTGGGTGTGATGTGGATCGAGACTCACCACCATCAGCAGACTGTCGGCTGCGCCCTCGGTCGACTTGCTGTACGCGATGAGCCCATCGTTCTCGACGCGATGGAACACGAGTCCGCGGTCGCTCTGCAGAGCGGGGTTTTCGCGCCGGATGCGATTGAGACGTGTGATGTAATCGCGCATCGAGTCGGGCCGTTCGAGATCCCAGTGCCGCAGCTGGTACTTCTCGGAGTCGAAGTACTCCTCGCTCCCCGGCTCGCGCGCGCGATGCTCGATGAGCTCGTACGCCGGGCCGTATATCCCATAGCTTGCACCGAGCGTCGCGGCGAGCGCCACGCGCGACATGAATGCGGGCCGCCCGCCGTACTGCAGGTGCTCGGTGAGGATGTCCGGCGTGTTGGGCCACAGGCTCGCGCGCAAGAACTCCGACACCGGCGGCGAGGTGAGCTCGCGGAAGTACTCGACGAGCTCGTGCTTGGTGTTTCTCCAGGGGAAATAGTTGTAGGACTGCGAGAATCCGAGCTTCGCGAGCTGGTGCATCACCTTCGGGCGGGTGAACGCTTCGGACAGGAATATTGCGTCCGGATTGCGCTGCTTCACGCGCGCGATCAGCCATTCCCACATCGCGAACGGCTTCGTGTGCGGGTTGTCCACGCGGAAGATCCGCACGCCCTCGCCGATCCAGTGCTCGACGATGCTCGCGAGCTCCTCCCACAGGGCGCGCCACGCCTCCCCCTCGAAGTGGAACGGATAGATGTCCTGGTACTTCTTCGGCGGATTCTCGGCGTACTGGATCGTGCCGTCGGGGCGCCTCTGGTACCACTCCGGATGCTCGTGCACGTAGGGATGATCCGGGCTCGTCTGGAACGCTATGTCGAGCGCGATCTCCAGACCGAGCTCGCCGGCGCGCGCGACGAGGCGGCGGAAATCCTCAGGTGTGCCGAGCCTGGGATGTATCGCCTTGTGCCCGCCTTCCTTCGCACCGATCGCCCACGGGCTTCCCGGATCATCGGGCGCGGCGGTGGCGCGGTTGTTCGGGCCCTTGCGGTGCATGCGGCCGATCGGATGGATCGGCGGCTGGTACAGGACGTCGAAGCCCATCGAGGCGACGTACGGCAGCCGCGCGATCACGTCTGCGAACGTCCCGTGCTTGCCGTCCGCGCGCGCGGTGGAGCGCGGAAAGAGCTCGTACCACGTCGAGAATCGCGCGCGCTCACGATCCACTTCCACGGTAAGCGGCGGACCATGCTCGCGTACGAGGGCGGGGTCGGGATGATGCTGCGCGATCTGGCGCACGATCTCGCTCTGAGCGAGCGCCACGCGCTCCGTCTTGTCGCGCGTGCTTTCGGTGAGCGCGGCCGCCCATTCCTCTAGCCGGCGCGCCTCGAGTGGCGCGGCCTGAGCTGCGAGCTCACGCGCGAGCTGCGCGCCGCGCTCGAAATCTACTGCCAGGTCCTGGCCCGCTTCGTGGCGCTTCAGAAGATCCCGCCGCCACGTCTCCATGTGATCGACCCAGCCGGCGACGGTGAACTCGTGGCGCCCGAGCGTCGTCACGTGGAACTCGGCGCGCCAGCGGTCGTTGCCGAGCGGCGCCATCGGCGCCTGCTGCCACGCAGCTGCGCCGACGGCACGATGCTTCACGACGCAGGCGACGGCATCATGCCCGTCGGCGAACACGTCCGCCTCGACCGCGACGCTCTCGCCTATCGTGCGCTTGGCCGGAAACCGCCCGCAGTCGATCTGCGGCGCCACGTTCTCGATGACGACGCGCACGCGCCCATCGCCCGGTCCCGGCGCCGTCACGTTCATGCGGGCGTGAGAAACAGCGCACCGAGCGGCGGCAGACGCAGATAGAGCGAATGGGTGCGACCATGTGCGCCGAGCGGCGCAGCCTCGATTGCGCCGAAATTACCCTGGCCGCTGCCGCCATAGTCGCGCGCGTCGCTGTTCAGCCGTTCTCGCCACAAGCCGCCGCGCGGCACGCCGACGCGATAGTTCTCGCGCGGCACCGGTGTGAAGTTGCACACGACCAGCACGGCGTCTTCGGGCTTCGCGCCTTTGCGGAGGAAGCTCACGATGCTCGCCTCGCGGTCGTTGCAGTCGATCCACTCGAAGCCTTCGGGCGCAAAGTCGCGCTCGAACAGCGCAGGCGTTGCGCGGTAGAAGTGATTGAGGTCGCGCACCCAGCGCTGCACGCCGGCATGCAGCGGGTATTGCAGCACGTGCCACTCGAGGCTTTCTTCGTGCTGCCATTCGCGGCGCTGGCCGAACTCGGCGCCCATGAAGAGAAGCTTCTTGCCCGGGTGTCCCCACATGTACGCGTACAGCAGCCGCAGGTTCGCGAACTGCTGCCACTCATCGCCGGGCATCTTGCCGATGAGCGAGCCCTTGCCGTGCACGACCTCGTCGTGCGAGAGGGGCAGCACGAAGTTCTCGGTGAACGCGTACCAGAGCGAGAAGGTGAGCTTGTCGTGGTGGTACTTCCGGTAGAGCGGATCGGTCTGGAAGTACTCGAGTGTGTCGTGCATCCAGCCCATGTTCCACTTCAGGCCGAAACCGAGACCGCCGAGCCACACGGGGCGCGACACCATCGGCCACGCGGTCGATTCCTCGGCGATGGTCTGCGTGTTCGGGTGATCGCGGTACGTCGCTTCGTTCAGCGACCTGAGGAAATGCACGGCGTCGAGATTCTCGCGCCCGCCGAAGCGGTTCGGGATCCACTCACCCTCGCGCCGCGCGTAGTCGAGATACAGCATGGAGGCCACGGCATCCACGCGCAACCCGTCCGCGTGATAACGCTCGAGCCAGAAGAGCCCGCTGCTCGCAAGAAAGTTGCGTACCTCCGCGCGGCCGTAGTTGAAGATCGCGCTGCTCCACTCGGGATGGAAACCCTGGCGCGGATCGGCGTGCTCGAATAGGTGCGTGCCGTCGAAGTACGCCAGGCCGTGCGCATCGTTCGGGAAGTGCGACGGCACCCAGTCGAGCAGCACGCCGATGCCGCGCTGGTGCAGGTGGTCGACGAGGTACATGAAGTCCTGCGGCGTGCCGTAGCGTGCCGTCGGCGCGAAGTAGCCGGTGACCTGATAGCCCCACGAGCCGTAGAACGGATGCTCCATGACCGGCATGAGCTCGACGTGCGTGAAGCCCATCTCGCTCGCGTAGCTGGCAAGAAGCGGAGCCATCTCGCGATAGGTAAGAGGCCGGTCACCCTCATCGAGCGAGCGCCGCCACGACCCGAGATGCACCTCGTAGATGCTCATCGGCGCATCGAGAGCGCTCGCGCGCGCCCGCCGCGCCATCCATTCGTCGTCGTGCCAGGCGTAGTCGAGCTCCCACACGACCGACGCCGTGCGCGGCGGCTCTTCGGTGCGGATCGCGTACGGATCGGACTTGTCGGCGACGAACTCGCCGTGACGCGAGACGATGTGAAACTTGTAGAGCGCGCCCTCGCGGACGCCTCTTACGAGTGCCTCCCAGATGCCCGACGAATCCGTTCGTGCGGCGAGGGGGTTCGCCTTGGGGTTCCAGCCATTGAAGTCGCCGACGACCGATACGGCTTTCGCGTTCGGTGCCCACACGGCGAAGCGAGTCGCCGCGACGTCGCCGCCGAGGACATGGGCGCCGAGCTTCTCGTACGCCCGGAAGAGAGTGCCTTCGCGAAAAAGGTAAACGTCGTGTTCGGTGAGCACGGCACGCGCCTTGTGAGCAAGGCGCGTGCCCTCAGCAGGGTGCGCCGATGACCAACCGCCAGCCCGAGAGATCGCCTGCGAAGCGATATCCGAGGCCGATTCGCGGCAGCGGGACGCGCCACACGCGCCAGCCAGGCCGCGTGCCGAATATTACTCCGGGTTCGAGCTGCAAGGGTTCGGGTTCTGCGCCGGCGAAAGCCCGTGCCACGGCGTAGTTCCGCCGCGTTGCGCCCGGGGGTGAGACTGAAGCTATCCACTCTCGGGGGAATTCCGCTCGAAAGCACGTCGCGCGGCTCGAAATCGAAGAACCCCATTGTGAGCAGCGCAATCACGCGGACGCCCGGCGCGCCTTCGCGGGGCGGCTGTAGCTCGTGTGCAAGAGGAACGCGATACACCTGCAAGGTACGGCCGGAAAGCTCGTAGATCCCCGAGCCGAGCTCGGTCGCGAACACGTAGCTCACCGTTGAGCCGATCGCACGATCGTCGGGAGGCGCAGTGGCCGCGAGAGCGGCCAGCATCAGCACGTGGGCGGCCGTGCAGCCATCTTCGTCAATCGGTTCGCATGATGGCAACGAGACTGAAACGGGACTGTTGCAATCGATCGCTAGCCTTCTGCCACATCGAAACTGATGGGCAACAGGGAGTGATACAGTCATGCGTGTTCTGAACCCCGAGAATCTGAAGGCAGCGCGGCTGCTCGCGGCCGCGCTGAGTGTGATCCTGTTGGTGAGCGGCGTCGCTCGAGCCGACGATCGAGACGAGACTGAGACGCGACCGATCGTCATCGGCCATCGAGGCGCGAGCGGGTACGTGCCCGAGCACACGCTCGTCGCGTATTTCATCGCGATCCAGCAGGGTGCGGACTACGTCGAACCCGATCTCGTCATGACGAAGGACGGCGTGCTCGTCGCCCGTCACGAGAACGAGATCGGCGGCACCACGAACGTCGCCGATCATTCCGAATTCGCCGGTCGCCGAGCGACCAAGGTGATCGACGGCGTTTCGATCACCGGCTGGTTCGCCGAGGACTTCACGCTTTCGGAGTTGAAGACCCTGCGCGTGCGCGAGCGCATCCCGCAGGTGCGGCCGGGCAACTCCCGGTTCGACGATCAGTTCGAGATCCCGACGCTCGACGAAGTCCTGTCACTGGTGCGAGCCCTCGACGGCGAGCGCGCGGCGGCGGCGAAGCAGCTCGGCCGGCCGGTGCCAGCCGACATCGGCGTGTACCCCGAAACGAAGCACCCGACGTATTTCGACGCGCTTCGGTTGTCGATGGAAGAGCCGCTCCTGAAAACGCTCGAGCGCCACGGCTACCGCGGCAGCAAGGCGCCCGTATTCATCCAGTCGTTCGAAGTCAGCAATCTGCGCGAGCTCAGCAGGAAGACGAAGCTGCCGCTCGTGCAGCTGATCGATGCGAGCGGAGCGCCGTACGACCTCCGCGCGCGGGGCGACACGCGTACGTACGCCGATCTCGTAACGCCGGCGGGCCTTGCGGAGATCGCCACGTATGCCGACGGCATCGGCGCGAACAAGAACCTCATCATTCCGCGGAATGCGGACGGGACGCTCGCGGCGCCGAGCGCGCTGGTGGCGAACGCCCATGCGGCGGGCCTGATCGTGCACGGGTGGACGTTCCGCGCGGAGAACACCTTCCTGCCGAAGAACTTCCAGTCGAGCGCAGACCCAGCCGGCATAGGTGACCTCGCCGCCGAGGTCATCACGTTCCTCGAGGTCGGCATGGACGGCTTCTTCACCGACCAGCCCGATATCGGCGTGCTGGGGAGAGACGCGGGGGAATGACTTAGTGGTCTGGACCGGAATTTCGGTGACGTATTTTCTCATGCCGCGCGGGCAAGCGTTTCATGAACGGGAAGTCGGGCAAGCAGCTTGCTGAGATCACCGCGCCGGAATTTCCACTGAAACGGCCGGGCCACGGTCTCGTAGTGGTGCTGGAAGCTCAAGAGTCGTTGCTCGAGTTGGGCCAAGGAGCGTAGGTCGTTCGGGGTCAGGACCTTGCGCTGGA
>JBQTHP010000166.1:0-20074 GCA_052389755.1 Gammaproteobacteria bacterium | reverse complement strand
CCTGCGCAGGCGCTGTTCGCATCCGGAAGAGTCGAGCATTTCGAAGACGCTGACGGCGAACCCTGGCGGGACGCGGCGCCGCTGCCTTCCGGCTCGCGCAGCGTCGAGCATCAGATCCGTTGCGCCTTTCGGGCCTACGCGCAGCTTCGGCTTGGCGCGGAGCCGCTCGAGCGTCCGCGTCCCGGTCTCGATCCGCGCGAGCGCGGGCGCCTGGTGCACCACGCGCTCGATCTGCTCTGGCGCGAGGTGCGTGATTCGGGGCGGCTCGCGGCAAAGCGCGGCGCAGCGCTGAACCGCCTGATCGAACGTGTCGTCGAGCGGGCGGCCGCGCATCTGCTCGCGGAAGAGCCGGGCGCGGAACGGGAACGGGCGCTGCGCCGCGAGCGCAGGCGCGTCGCACGACTCCTGGCATCGCTCTGCGAGCTCGAGGCGAAGCGCACGCCGTTCACCGTTATCGAGCACGAAAGGCGTCTGCCTCTCGAGATCGAAGGCGCGCGTCTGAACGTGCGCGTCGATCGCATCGATCGGCTCGACGACGGACGGCTCGCGCTCATCGACTACAAGACCGGCGAGCCGCAGAAGCAGGACTGGCTCGGGGATCGACCCACCCACCCGCAGCTGCTCGTGTATCTGCTCGGCGCGACGGGGGAGGTCGCGGCGCTCGCGAACGCGCATCTCGCGACCGGGCGGGTCGCGTTTCGAGGGGTAGCGGACCGCGCAGGCCGATTGCCGAAACTCGACGGCCTGGCTCCATCGGACGATGCGTCCGACGCATGGCGGCGTCAGGTAGACAGTTGGCGAGAGATCGTCGAGCGCGCCGTTCGCGATTTCGTGGCCGGCCGCGCGCTGCGCGATCCAGCCGAAGGCGCCTGTCGCTTCTGCCATCTCCACGCGTTCTGCAGGATCGGTGATGCGGCGGTGCCGGGCGCGCACGATGAGTGACGGCGTAGTGGAATCGTGCCCGGCGGAGAGCGTGGCGCGTGACCTCGAGGCGCAGGACGAGCGTGCGCGCGAGCTCGCGCTCGATCCCCGGCGCTCGATCATCCTCCAGGCTCCGGCCGGCTCCGGGAAGACGACGGTGCTCACACGCCGCTTCCTGCGTCTGCTCGCCGACGTCGATGAGCCCGAGGAGATCCTGGCGGTCACCTTCACGCGCAAGGCAGCCGCCGAGATGCGCGCGCGCGTGCTGAACGCCCTGGCCGGACGCATCGAGCCCAATTCGGATCCGGACGGACGACTCGCCGCACTGGCACATGGCGCCCGGGAGCGCTCGACGGAGCGCGGCTGGGATCTCGGGGTGAACCCCGGCCGGCTACGCATTCAGACGATCGATGCGCTGAATCGCGCGCTTGCGTCGCAGCTGCCCGTCGCCGCGCGCGCGACCGTGGGGCTCGCTCTGGCCGATCGGCCCGAGACACTCTGCCGCCTGGCTGCGCGTCGCGCGATCGCCGATGCCGACGCCGACCTGCGCGGCGATCTCGAGCGACTGCTCGAACGGCTCGACAACGATGCATCGCGCGCGGAGCGGCTGCTCACCGCCATGCTCGGGCTGCGTGCGCACTGGCTGCCTCTGATTCTCCGCGAGACGCCGCACGATCTGCCGAAGCGCGTGACCGCGAGCCTTGCCTCGATCGTCGCGGACCGGTTGAAAGCAGCCGAAAGGATGATCGGCCGCACACTCGTCGAACGAGGCGCGGCGATCCTTCGCACAGCCGCGCGCAACCTCACGCCCACTGTCGCCTCGGAGCGATCGAGCGCACCGACGCTCAGCGACTGGCGCTCGCTCGCCGCGCTCGCGCTCACCGACCGCCGGGAATGGCGACGTGCGCTCACCGTGCGCGAGGGATTCCCTCCCGAGGATGGCGCGCTCAAGACGGCTGGTCTCGCATGGATCGCGGCGCTCGCCCGCATCGCCGGCGCGCGCGAGATGCTGACGGAGCTGGCCAGGCTGCCCGACGCTTCGCTCACCGACGACGACAGCGAGGCGCTGCGCGCACTCGCGCGTTTACTGCGGCTGGCAGCGAGCGAGCTCGAAATTGTGTTCGCGGAAGCCGCTCGCGTCGATCATCCCTACGTCGCGGCCGCGGCTCGCCGTGCGCTCACGGAAGAGGGCGAGCCGACCGACCTGTCGTTACGCCTCGGCCAGCGACTGCGACACATCCTCGTGGACGAGTTTCAGGATACGTCCGGCGCCCAGGTGGAGCTGCTTCGCGCGCTGACCGCCGGGTGGCAGGCCGGCGACGGCCGCTCGCTCTTTCTCGTCGGCGACCCCATGCAGTCCATCTACCTGTTCCGCGAAGCCGAAGTGGGGCTTTTCCTGCAGATCGGCGAGCGCGGTCTGGGCGAGCTCACGCTCGAGCCGTTGACGCTCACGCGGAATTTCCGCGCGAGCTCCGAGCTCGTCGACTGGTTGAATCGCGCGTTCCCGTGGATCCTCCCGCAGCGCGCGGACGTGCGCACGAGCGCCGTACCGTACGCGCCGTGCGTCGCCGGACGAGCCGACCGCCGCGGCGGGCGGGTCGAGCTGCATCGAATCGACGCCGGCGATGCAGCCGGCGAGACGCGCGCCGCGCTCTCGATCGTGCGCCGTGTGCGCGCGGAGACTCCGGGGCGGAGCATCGCGATTCTCGTCGCGGCCCGCCCGCATGGGAGCGCGATCGCAGCGGCGTTGCGCGAGGCGCGCATCCCGGTGGCCGGCGTCGATCTCGTGCCACTCGCCGAGGTGGCGGTCGTCCGTGATCTCGCGGCGCTTGCGCGCGCGATCGATCATCTCGGCGATCGCACCTCCTGGCTCGCAGTGCTGCGGGCTCCGTGGTGCGGTCTCACGCTTCGCGATCTCACGCTGCTGGTCGATCGAACGGACGAAGCAACCGTGTGGGAGGCGATCAACGACGCCGAGCGCGTGACGCTTCTGCCGTTCGATGCGCAACAGCGCCTGGCGCGAACCCGCGCCGCGCTCGGTGCCGCGCTCGCCGCGCGCGGCAACGAATCCCCCGCGCCGTTGCTCGAAGCGGCCTGGATGCGCCTCGCCGGTCCGGCGGCGTGTGCATCCGAGGGCGAGCTTGCGCACGCGGAACGCTTCTTCGAGAAGCTCGCAATATGGTCCGCCGAGCCGGACTGGATCGGAGCCGAGGGGCTTGCCGAGCGGCTCGCGACGCTGTACGCGAACGATTCGGGTGCAGCGGACGAAGCGGTGCAGGTCATGACTATCCATCGCGCGAAGGGACTCGAGTTCGACGTCGTGATCCTGCCCGGGCTCGGCCGCGCGCAACGCAGCGCCACCGAGCCGCTGCTGCGCTGGCTCGAGCTGCCGGGAACGTCCGACACCATGGATCTTCTCGTCGCGCCGATCACGCCACGCGGCGCGCGCGCCGTCGAACCGTTGAACGCGTACCTCCGGTCGCTGCAGACCCGCCGCGCGACGCACGAGCGCTCGCGCGTGTTGTACGTCGCCGCAACGCGGCCACGACACGAGCTGCACCTCCTCTGCGAGCTGCCGCCGACGGCCGCCGCAAAACCGTCGCGGCCGCGCGCCGGGACGCTCCTCGCCTCGCTGTGGCCTGCGATTTCGGCACAAATCCCAAGCGCGGCCTCGCGAGCTGCGCCGCAGCCTCGCGCAGTGGGGCAGGGCGCGACGGCGCTGCGGCGATTGTCGGCTGATTGGAAGGGGCCGGAGATCGTCACCCCGCAGCCCGGCGGTGCGTTCGTCGTCGGCAGCGAACCGATGGCACTGCCCGAGTTCGATTGGGCAACGCATGCCGCCCGCCGCGCGGGGAAAGTCGTGCACGAGCAGTTGCGCGAGTTCGGCCGTCGCAACGCCGTACCGAACCGTGCGGACGTCCTGGCGGCGCGCGACGCGATCGCGCGTCGCCTCGCTCAGTTGGGTCTCGCGGACTCCGAGGTGCGCCGCGCCCAGGCACGAGTGATCGAAGCGCTGCTCGCATGCGCGAACCATCCGCGCGGTCGGTGGCTGTTCGCGCCAGAGCACCGGGACGCGTCGAGCCCTCTCGAGCTGACCGGGATTCTCAATGGCCGACTGGTCGACGCTGCGGTCGATCGCTCGTTCATAGACCGCGACGGCATCCGCTGGCTCGTCGATTTCAAGATCGGCGTGCACCGTGAGGATGGCATCGAGGAGTTCATCGCGAGCGAGGTGGCGCGCTATCGCCCGCAGCTCGAGCGTACCGTTGCGCTCGCTTCGCGGCTCGGTCCGGAGCCGCCGCGCGCGGCGTTGTTTTTCCCGCTGCTCGGGGTCTTCCGCGAGGTCTGAAGACGGGTTGAGGGCCGGATTAAAGAAGCGGCGCCGGTCGCGCAACCACCAGCGTTCTTCGTGCGGCCCTCAGCCCGTCTTCAGAACGTCCCCGCGATCGAGAAGGACCGACGACCGGCCGCATCCGGCGCGCCGAGATACTGCAGCTGCCGCGCGAGCTCCGGCGAGGCATCCGGCCGTGCGGCGACCAAGCCGTCGAGCACGAAGCCGGGTTCACGCGTGAGCCGAAGCGAACCCGTGACGTTGAGCGGTCCACGCAGATCGACGAGTGTACCCACCGGCTCGGAGTCGGCTGCCGTCGGTGGAAAGGTCACGGAATAGTCGCCCAGCTCGGTCGAGTTGCGGCCGACCTGCGCAAGGTCGACGGCATCGATGCGACCTTCGATGCTCGTGATCGTCCTGCCCGACAGTGCGAGCGATTTCAGATCCGCGCGCACCGTGCCGCGCAGATTCGGGGGCACCTGCGGAAGCACGCCGGCATCGAGCGGCACGACGGCGCTGACGTTGCGTGCCGTGAGCGTGCCCGACGGGGCAGCTTCGACATCGGCACGGATATCGACACCGGGCTTCGTGAGCGTGACGGCGGCCGCGAGCTTGCCGGCCAGCAATCGCGAGGCACGGATGTTCCAGCGCGCATCGCCTAGCGGCGCGGCGTCGAGGGTCAACGCCGTGCAACGCCCGCTCCAGATCGTGCCTGTGAGCCGCTGGCACTGCACGGTCTCGGGTAGCCAGCCCGCCGCCCAGCGCGCGGGAAAGCGGGCGAGGAGCAGCGTGATGAAGACGAGAAGGGCGGCGGCCCCCAGCAAGACGACGCGGCTCATGTGAATAGTCGGACAGGCTCCGCGGCGACGGCGCCGCTAGCGCACGCGCAGCACCAGCCCTGCGTTCACGAGACCCGGCTCTCCAGCGCCGTCGACCGACGCCGATTCGACGCTGGCACCGTGCTGTTCCGCGAGCCGCGCCAGAAGGCCGACGAGAAGATCGAAGCGCGCTTTCTCGAATCGCACGCGCAAGCCATCCGCGCCGCTCGGCTCGCTGCTGACGAGCGCGCTCGCGAGACCCGCTTCGCGAGCCGCACGGTCGACGACGACCACCAGCGATTCGCCCGATGCGGGTCTCGCGTTTGCAGGGCCTGCGCTCGCGAGCTCGGGTGCGACGCTCTGCATCCACGCCAGATCCTGCTGTTTCTGGGCGATGCGATCGTGTGCCCGGGACACGCTGCCGTTCAGCGGCAGCACGATCCCGAGCACGAGAAGCGCGAGAGCGGCCGCACCGCCGATGATCACGAAGCGCCGTTCGCGAGAACCGAGCGAGCTCCACCACGCCGTCATGACGTGCCTCGTGGGCGAAGTTGCAGGCGGCCCTCGTAGCCCGCGTCCGTGGCGTTGCCCGAAGTGAGATCGGCCTGCCAGCCTTCCGCGCGCAGCGTCTGGCTGAGGCGATCGAGGCTCTCCGCGCTCGGCGCCGACATCCTGAGATCGAGCGCCCCGTCGCGATAGCTCAGTATGCCGATCGTCGTGCCGGGAACGTTCGCTCGCGCCTGCGCGAGCGCGCCGAGCGCCGGCAGGAGCCCGAGCCCACCGCCGTCGCCGTGCAACGCGGCGAGCCTCTGCTGCATGCGCCGCTTCGCATCGACCGTGTTCTGTTCGCCGGGCATCGCGTCGCGGAACGCGTCGTCGATCGACGCGTCGATACCGCGCTCGGCCTGCTTCAGCGTGCCGAGCTCGACGCCTTTACCGACGATGTGCAGGCCGAGCAGGCAGGCCGCCAGGATCGCGGGCACTCGCCATGCTCGCCAGCCCGTCGCGAACGAGCTCGTGGGTGCATAGGTCCCCTGAAGGAGATTGATGGGTGTCGCCGACGGGAGCTGCTGCGCGAAGAGCGACAGCGCACCGCCGGTGAGGAGCTGGACCTTGATACCCTCGAAACGCTCCCGCAGGGGCTCCACGTCGCGGGCGTGGCGTTGCCAGTCGGCCGGCGCTGCGTAAATGATGAGACCATTGACCGGTGCCTCGCCTCCGCCGTCGAGCGCCGCGCCGAACGCATCGACAGGCACGGTGGCGGGCGCGGCGCCGGGCACGCGCAACGTGGCGTCGCCGTCCTCGAGGAGCGCCACGGCCTGGCCCGGATTCGCCGGGATCAACTCGCTGTCGGCGTAGACCACTTCGGCAGAAAGCCCGGCAGAGCCCAGCGCTTCGAGCCAGCGATCGAGCAGCGCCCGCGACACGACGGCGACCGGCACACGGCCCGAGTCGCCCGAGCGCTTGCCGATCGCGAAATGCAGAGTCTCGATGTCCTCGGCGAGCTGTTCCTCGAGGGCGTACGGCACGACCTGCTGCAGCTTCGCGCCGCTCTTCACCGGAACGTCGGCGTCCGTCACCAGGACGTCCGCGCCGGGGATCAGCACGTAGAGGCGACGCCCGGCGGCGAGCGGCGCAGCCTGCGCGAGCGAGCCGCTCTGCGCCGGCACGACCACGCGGCCGGCATCGTCCGCGACCATCCACGTCGCGTCACGCTCCGGATCGCGCGAAAGCCTCAGGAGAAACCATTCCGCCATGAATCTGAATTTCAGTCCGGGGAGTAGCTGCGCAGCACGACGCGTACTCCGCCGGCGTCGCGATGCAGGAGACTGTACAAGGCGAATCGGGTAGTGCCAATGCTGATGACGCTCGTGAGACGGAAGTAGCTCGAGCTTTCGTCGAGGCCCGGGCGCGCCTGTACTCGCTCGCGCACCTCCTGCGAAGCGAACGCGGCCTCGTACGATGCCAGCCGCGGGAAACAGCCGTCCGCGCGCTTCTTGGCGAAATCCTCAGGATCGACGCTGTACTCCCGTTGACCGTCGTTGTACGCGTCGAGCACGAAGCCCGATGCCGTGCAGACATTCAGCCTGACGTCGGCCGGCAGCGCGACGACGTGCGGCGCGAGCTTCAGGTAGCGCTCGCGACCGAAGCCGGGCAGGGCGAGCAGCTCGCTCACGCTCGTGATCGGGGAGTTCGGCGGCCGATACGGCGGGTCCTGGGAGAGATACACGTTGTCCTCGCCGCCGTCGGGAAACTGCGCGGTGGGATCGGCGTCGATCCAGTCGGCGAGCAGCGAGGCCCAGCGCGTCTCGAGCTCGAGCGACTCGAGCAGCCGCTCGAAAACCTGCAGCGCTTCGGGATCGACCCTGCCGTCGATCACGAGCGTATTGAGATTGAAGCGACCGCTCAGATCCTCGACGACGGCTTCGAGGACGACACCCGGTGCGATTTCGATCGGACCATAGGGTTGCGCCCAGCGTTCGGAAGCGTCATCCGTTCCGTTGCGCCCGCCCGAGTCGAGATCGTCCTTGAGCGCGTACGCCGCGAGTGCCTCGGCGCCCTGCGCGAACAGCAGGCCCTGCTCGAAGGCAAACGTTGCCGCCCCGCGCCTCGCCGTCAACGCGTTGCGATAGGCGATCGACGCGGCGACGATCGTGCCGAGCGCCACGAGCAGGATCGCCGTGAGCAGCGCGACTCCGCGTTGTGTGCGAACGCTCAACCACCCACCTCGATGATGCGCACCAGGCGCCCCCAGTCCTCGAGCTCCAGGGTGACTTCGACCGCGATCGGCCGCATGCGCAAGGTGGTGTTGGGATCGTTCGGCTGGATCGGCGGCCACTCGGTGCGCCACTGGCGTGCGCCGTCCATGAAGCGGAACGAGACGGCGTCCACGCGATCGAGCAGGTCCCGGCGCACGATGCGGCTGGCGAGCGTCGCATCGAGCACGCTCCAGTGCTCGCGCCGAAACGTCCCGTCCTCGAGTACATAAGCGACACGCTGCAGCGTGGGCCGCTGGATGCCAGCCGGATTGGCCCAGCCGCCGCGCGTGAATGCCACGAGCGATGCCGCGCCGCCTTCCGCGCGCACCGCCGGCTGCCAACCATCGCCGACCTGCTCGCGTACCGGGCGCGGCACGAGCTGCGTGAAATCCTGCGTGAGGAGGCCGACGGTCTTCTGCACCGACGTGAGCCGGTCCTGTCGGACCTTGACCGCTTCGCGATCATTCAGCGCCTGCGTGATCGCCCCGTAGCCCATTGCGAAGATGATCGCCGTGATGAAGAGGGCGACGAGCAGCTCGATGAGCGTGAAGCCACGGTGAAGGCGCGCCGGTTTCACCGCGTCCCCGGCTCTGGCGGGACCGGCTCGACGCCTGGCTCCGGCGATCGAGTGACACCAGGTCCTTGACCTCCGGAACCGCTCGCCGAGCCCGGCCAGGCCAGCACGCGCCCGTCGGGCGGTGCGACGGCGTTGCCGATGATCCCGCTGACGGTCGCCACCCAGCCGGCGTCACGTCCGCCGGTGGCATCCGCGGGGCGCACGCGCACGTCGATGCGCCGCGTCCCCGGGATCTCGAGCTCCAGGATTTCCTGCTCCCATCGCCAACGTCGCCCGGCGAACTCGGCGTCGCCCGAGCTCTTGCCGTCCGCGGGACGTTGCCTCTGCAGGCGCAGCTCGGCGATACGGTTCATGGCGACCCACTCCGCGAAAGACCTCTCGCGCAGGTACGCGGTGGTGTCCGCGGCCGAAGTCAGCGATGCGAGCACGGCAGCCATCCCGATCGCGACGATGACCAGCGCGACGAGCACCTCGACGAGCGTGAAGCCGCGGAGTCTCATGACGGGCGTGGCTCCGTCTCGCGCGCAACGACGGCGCCGTTCTCGTCGCTCGCGATGAGGGCGCGTTCGTCCGATCCGACCCGCCGCACGGTGAGCTCGAACGGTGTGACGTCGCCGTTCGAGTACAGCATGATGTGCGGGAGTCTCTCTTCGGTATCACGCGGCCGGCGCAGGACGACCGGGCGACCTTCGATGACGAGCGCGATCTCGAGACCCGCCGGCAGGGCGCGCGCGCGGAGGACCGTGTCCTCCTCGACGCCGGTCCAGATGCCGCGCCGCGGATCGAAGCCGAGGAACTCGTACCCATCCTGATCGAGCCACAGGGCGTATTCGCGCGTCTGCAGCTCCGCCTGCTCGCGCGCGTAGCCGATGAGCATGAGAAGGCGTTCGCTTTCGGTCTCGAGCTGACTGTCGCGCCCGAGCACGCTCGTCGCGAGGATGGCGCCCGCCGAAACGATCCCGATGATGACCACGACGACGAGCAGTTCGATCAGCGTAAAGCCGCCGGCCGCGCGAGCCGTGCGCGCAAACCAAGCGGATCGACGACGCTGGGCGTTTATTGGCCGATATTCCAGTTGCCGATGTCGGCGTTCGGACCTTCGCCGCCCGGCTGTGCGTCGCCGCCGAGCGTGTACAGATCGTATTCGCCGCCGCGCGTGCCAGGAAACACGTACTGGTAGTCGTTGCCCCACGGATCCCTGCTGACTCGTTTCAGATAGCCGCCCGGCCGCCAGTTGCGGATCGAGGGGTCGGTCGGCTGCTGCACGAGCGCGACCAGGCCCTGGTCGGTGCTCGGGTATCTGAAATTATCGAGCCTGAACATGACGAGCGCCGACTCGAGCGCCTGGATGTCCTGTTTCGCCTTGGAGATCCGCGCGTCGTCCACCCGATCGACGACCTGCGGCACGATGACCGCGGCAAGCAGGCCGATGATGATCACGACGACCATGATCTCGATCAGCGTGAAGCCGCGCGCGAACGACGCGGCGCGCTGCAAGCGTCTGCTACCCTGTCCGAGCGACATGTCCATCATGATGCTGCGAGTGCTCTGGCGCCCCCGAGAGGCGGCGGATGATAGCAAATGAACGCCGATGCCCCTCTCCGCGGGTCGGGCGCACCGCTCGTGCGTTTGCTGAAGGCGCTGAACTGCGATGGGCGTCGCGGTCTTGCGCTCGCCGCCCTGTGCGCGCTCCTGGTGCTGCCCGAGCTCGGCGGCGAGGCCCTGCGGGCGGCCTGGCGCTACGAACGCGCCGCGGTCGCAGCGGGGGAGTGGTGGCGCCTCGCGACCGCTCATCTCGCGCACCTCAATCTCGAGCATGCGGTGTTGAACGCGCTCGGGCTCGTGCTCATGTGGGCGCTGTTCGCACGCGATTACAGCGTACGCGCCTGGCTCGTCATCGTCGTCACCTCCGTCGTCGCGATCGACGCGGGCTTCTGGTTCCGCGATAGGACAATCGAGTGGTACGTCGGTTCATCCGGCGTGCTGCATGCCGTGATGGTGGCCGGCACGTTCGCGCACCTCATGCGGCGGGATCTCGACGGCTGGCTTCTCGCGACGTTCGTGGTTGCCAAGCTCGCGTACGAGCAGCTCGCGGGCAGCCTGCCGTTTGCGGAAGGGGAGGTGGCGGTGGTCGTCAACGCCCATCTGTATGGCGCCATCGGGGGCTTGTCCGCGGCCATCGCTATAATCGCGCGCCGTCGCGCCACGATCACGAACAACGGATGAGCAGCGCCTTCGTCTTTCCTGGTCAGGGTTCGCAGTCGGTCGGCATGCTGCGTGACCTCGCGACGCGGTTCAGCTGTGTGCGGGATACGTTCGCGGAAGCGAGCGCCGCGCTCGGCTACGACCTGTGGGTGCTCGTGCAGGAGGGGCCCGAGGAGCGTTTAAATGCCACCGAGCATACGCAGCCGGCGATGCTCGTGGCCGGCGTTGCGGTGTGGCGTGCCTGGCGAGAGGCAGGTGGGCGCGCCCCGAGCGTGGTCTCCGGCCACAGTCTCGGGGAGTTCACCGCGCTCATGTGCGCCGATGCGCTCGAGTTCGTCGCGGGCGTCGACCTCGTGCGATTTCGCGGCCAGGTGATGCAGGAAGCGGTGCCTCTCGGCACGGGCGCGATGGCCGCGATTCTCGGCCTCGAAGATGAGGCGGTGATCGCGGCGTGCCGCGAAGCGGCCCAGGGCGCCGTGGTCGAGCCCGTGAACTTCAACGCGCCGGGACAGATCGTGGTGGCCGGCGAGGCGGCCGCCGTCGGCCGCGCGGTCGAAGCGGCGAAGGCGCGAGGCGCGAAGCGCGCGCTGCTGCTGCCCGTGAGCGTGCCGTCGCACAGCTCGCTCATGCAGGGCGCCGCTGCGCGCTTCGGCGAACGGCTCGCGCAGATCGCGTTGTGCACGCCGCGCATCGAGTACGTCAGCGCGGTCGACGCGAAGACTCACGAGACTCCGGAGAACATCCGCGAGCTTCTCGTGCGCCAGCTTGCGAGCCCGGTTCGCTGGACGGACACGACGCGCGCACTGCTCACGCGTCACGTCGATTCTGTGATCGAATGCGGTCCGGGCAAGGTACTGACCGGTCTCAATCGCCAGATCGAGCGCCGCAGCGGGCAACGCTCGAACGTGCAGTACTTCGCGCTCGAGGACGCTGCGTCCCTGCAGGAGGCGATCGCGGCAGAGAAGGGGACACCAGGTGCTTGAGAAAGAAGTGGCGCTCGTAACGGGCGCCTCGCGCGGGATCGGAAACGCCATTGCCGTCGCGCTGGCGAAGGCCGGCGCGCGCGTGGTCG
The DNA here is from genome assembly GCA_052389755.1 of Gammaproteobacteria bacterium. Classification (GTDB taxonomy): domain Bacteria; phylum Pseudomonadota; class Gammaproteobacteria; order Steroidobacterales; family Steroidobacteraceae; genus JBQTHP01. The sequence continues at coordinate 8,391 of JBQTHP010000166.1, read as the reverse complement.
GCACCGCCACCACCGAAGACGGCGCGAAGTCGCTCACGCGACTTTTCACGTCCGAGGGCTACAACGGCCGCGGGCTCGTGCTCGACGTGGCGAGCCCCACCTCGATCGAGGCGCTGCTCGCGCAGCTCGAGGGCACCGAAGGCCTGCCCACGATCCTCGTGAACAACGCGGCGATCACGCGGGACACGCTCCTGCTCAGAATGAAGACCGACGATTGGGAGCAGGTGATCGCGACCAACCTCACGTCGGTGTTTCGCCTCTCGAAGGCGTGTCTCAAACGCATGATGAAGGAGCGCCGCGGCCGCATCGTGAACATCGCCTCGGTGGTCGCTCTCACGGGCAACCCCGGGCAGACGAACTACGCGGCGGCGAAGGCAGGCGTCATCGGTTTCACCAAGTCGCTCGCGAGGGAAGTCGCCTCGCGCGGCATCACGGTGAATGCCGTCGCGCCAGGCTTCGTCGACACCGACATGACGCGTGCGCTCACGGCGGATCAGCGGAATGCGCTGCTGGCTCAGATCCCTCTCGAGAGGCTCGGCGCGCCCGAGGACATCGCAGCGGCCGTGCTCTTTCTCGTCTCCCCGCAGGCGAGCTACATAACGGGCGAGACGATTCACGTGAACGGCGGCATGTTCATGGCTTGACACGGTCGAGCCATAGGGGTTTCGCTAGGAAAAACAACCACTCGCGCGAGTGGCGAGTGGCACCCCCAAGGACCTTCCCCTACAATACCGCGCCCGCGCCGCCCGGCCCGGCCGGCCCGAACAGGTCAACGTCAGAAGGACAGCACCGTGATGAGCACCGTCGAACAGCAAGTGAAGGCGATCGTTGCCGAACAGTTAGGCGTCAAGCAGGAACAGGTCACCAGCGAGGCCTCTTTCGTCGATGATTTGGGCGCCGACTCGCTTGACACGGTCGAGCTGGTGATGGCGCTCGAGGAAGAGTTCGAGATCGAGATCCCGGATGAGGATGCCGAGAAGATCACGACGGTCCACCAGGCTATCGACTACATCAACGAGCGCCGCAACAAGTCCTGAATCTTGCGTGACGCGCTGCGCCGTCCGGCGCCGTGACGGCCGCACGGTGCGGGCCGCTCTCTCCGACAGCTCCCTGGAATCCCGCCCGAGGTAACGCGTGTTCAATCGTCGCGTCGTCGTGACCGGTCTCGGCATCGTGTCGCCTGTCGGCAGCACGATCCCGACCGCATGGGATGCCATTCTGAAAGGGCAGAGCGGCATCTCGCCGATCACCCGATTCGATGTATCCGCATTCCCCACGCGCTTCGCCGGCGCGGTGCGAGACTTCGACGTGAGCCGCTACCTGTCGCCGAAGGAAGCGCGGCGCATGGACGAGTTCATGCACTACGGTCTCGCCGCGGGCGTGCAGGCGGTCGAGGACGCCGGCGTCGATTTCACGAAGCTCGATCCGGCCCGCTGCGGCACGATCATGGGCTCGGGCATCGGCGGCCTCGAAGGCATCGAGCACCAGGTGGGCGAGTACAATGCGACGAAGAACCCGCGGAAGATCTCCCCGTTCTACATCCCGAGCACGATCATCAACATGATCGCCGGGCACCTCTCGATCCGCTACGGGTTGAGAGGACCGAACCTGGCCGTGGTCACCGCGTGCACCACCTCGACGCATGCGCTCGGCCTCGCTGCCCGCACCATCCAGTACGGCGATGCCGATCTCATGATCGCGGGCGGCGCTGAAATGGCGAGCACGCCCACGGCGCTCGGCGGTTTTGCGCAGGCCAGGGCTCTCTCGGAACGCAACGACGATCCGCAGGCGGCGAGTCGGCCGTGGGACAAGGACCGCGACGGCTTCGTCATGGGCGACGGCGGCGGGGCGCTGGTGCTCGAAGCGCTCGAGCACGCACACCGGCGCGGCGCTCGCATCTACGCGGAGCTCATCGGCTTCGGCATGAGCGGCGATGCGTTCCATATCACCGCTCCGCAGGAAGACGGGGCGGGCGCGGCTCTGGCGATGGAAAACGCGTTGCACGACGCCGGGCTGGCCCCCGCCGACGTACAGTATCTCAACGCGCACGCGACCTCGACGCCGCTCGGCGACAAGGCCGAGACCGTCGCGATCAAGCGCGCCTTCGGCGATCACGCCTACAAGCTCGCCGTCAGCTCCACGAAGTCGATGACGGGGCATCTGCTCGGTGCGGCGGGCGTCGTCGAGGCGATCTTTTCGGTGCTGGCGATCCGCGATCAGATCGCACCGCCGACCATCAATCTCGATACACCCGACCCGGAGTGCGATCTCGACTACGTGCCGAACGAGGCGCGGCCGATGAAGATCGATGTGGCGCTTTCGAACTCGTTTGGTTTCGGCGGCACGAACGGCACGCTCATCCTCCGCCGCTTCTAGGAGCCCGCGATAGCCCGACGCGCCGCTTTTCGGGCACCATGAGCAGCGTGTCCAGGAGATTCGGCCGTACGGCGATAGCGCTCGCGGGCGCAACGGTCGTCGTCGCCCTCGGCGTGCTGATCTGGCTCGCTCGAGGTTTCACGGCGCCCGGACCGGCCGTCGAGCCCGTCCGGGTGCGCATCGAACCGGGATCGAGCCTGCGCAGCGTGCTCAAGGAGCTCGCGGCGCGCGGAGCGATCGCGCATCCGCGGAGCACCGAACTGTATCTTCGTCTTCACGGCCGCCAACCGAAGGTGAAAGCCGGCGACTACGAGCTGCCGGCGGCGGCGAGCGCGCAGCGGATCCTGCAGTTGCTCGAGGAGGGACGCGTGGTGCTCGAGCAGCTCACGATCGTCGAAGGCTCGACGTTTGCCGACCTGCGACGGGCGCTTGCCGCGCATCCGGCGGTGGTATCGACGCTGGCCGGACAATCGGACGCGCAGGTGATGCGAGCGATCGGCCGTGCGGGCGAGCATCCTGAAGGACGGTTCTTCCCCGACACCTATCGCTTTGCGGCCCGCACAGCCGACCGTGAGTTGCTGAAGCTCGCTTATGCGCAGATGCAGGCGGTGCTCGACGAAGCCTGGCGCGCGCGGCGAGCCGATCTGCCGCTCAAATCGCCGGCCGAGGCGCTGGCCCTGGCGTCCATCGTCGAGAAGGAGACCGGCCTTGCCACCGAGCGTGCTCGCATCGCCGGCGTATTCGTGACGCGCCTGCGCCGCGGCATGCGCCTGCAGACCGATCCGACGATCATCTACGGCCTCGGCGAGCGCTATGACGGCAACATCCGCAGCCGCGATCTCGTGACCGATACGCCGTACAACACCTACACGCGATCCGGCCTGCCGCCGACGCCGATCGCGCTGCCCGGACGGGAAGCCGTGCGCGCGGCGACGCAGCCCGAGGAGCGCGGGGAGCTGTTCTTCGTCGCGACGGGGCGCGGCGATGGCAGCCATTACTTCTCCCGGACGCTCGCAGAGCACAACGTTGCGGTCCGCCGCTATCTCGCGGCGCTGCGCAATTCGCGGCGGACAGTCGAGCCGCAGGCCGTCACGCCGTGACCCGCGGCCGCTTCATCACGCTCGAAGGCATCGAAGGGGCGGGCAAGTCGACGATCGCCGCGTACCTGCGCGACTGGCTGACGGCCAGCGGAGTAGCCGTTCGACTCACTCGCGAACCGGGCGGAACGCGTCTTGGAGAGCGTATTCGCGATGTTGTGCTCGCGCGTGACGTCGGGTCGATCATGCCCGTGTCTGAGACGTTGCTGATGTTCGCAGCGCGCGCGACGCATCTGAACGAGGTGATCCGGCCGGCCCTCGAGCGCGGAGAGTGGATCGTGTGCGACCGATTTACCGACGCGACCCGGGCGTATCAGGGCGCCGGGCGCGGGGTAGATCCGCGACTCATCGAACAACTTGCAGCCTTCGTTCACGGGGATTTGCATCCTGACCGAACGCTGCTCCTCGACGTTCCGGTCGCGACCGGGCTGAGCCGCGCGCGCCAGCGACTCTTCGCAGCCGACCGATTCGAAGGGGAAGAAGACGCGTTCTTCGAACGCGCACGAGCCGAGTATCTCGCGATCGCTCGCCGCGAGCCCGCCCGCGTTCGCGTTATCGACGCCGGACGAGGGCTGGCAGATGTCGAAGCTCAGGTCGTCGCGGCGGTGTCCTCGTTGGCGGATGGCGGACGCTAGGTGACCCGTGGACACTCATGAACTTCGCTACCCAGAGCCGCCGTGGCTCGCTTCCGAGCTCGGGCGGTTGAAGGACGCGCACGCGGCGGAACGACTGTCGCACGCGGTCCTCATTCACGCGCCACCCGGCACGGGCGGTGACTGGCTCGCGGCATGGATCGCGCGCCTTGCGCTCTGCACGAATGCGGCGGCGGCCCCGTGCGGGCTCTGCACGAGCTGTCGACGTGCGCTCGAGCTGCAGCATCCCGATCTCACGATCGTGAGTCTCGAGGAGGAAGCGCAACAGATCCGCATCGAGCAGGTTCGTGACCTTGCGCAGGACCTCGCGCTCACGAGCCACCAGGGGCGCGCGAAAGTCGCGATCGTGACGCCGGCCGATGCGCTCAACCGGTTCGCGGCGAACGCGCTGCTGAAGACGCTCGAGGAGCCCACGAGCTCGGCCGTGCTCATCCTCGTCTCCGCGCAGCCTTCGCGTCTGCCGGCGACGGTGCGCAGCCGCTGTCAGCGCATCCGGATCGCGGCGCCGACACGCGCGGAAAGTCTGGCGTGGCTCGCGACGAACGCGAAGGAGGGCGATTGGGGCGCCGTGCTCGACGTCATCGGTGAGGCGCCGCTCTCAGCCGCCGGCCTCGATGCCGCAAAGCTCGCTCAGATCCGCGCCGACGTCGATCGCGGGCTCGAGGATGCGCTCGCCGGACGGCTCGATCCGGCGGCGACGGCCGAGCGCTGGAGCCGGTCCGAGCTTGCGCTTCGGCTGAGCTGCTTTGAGAGGTGGCTCACAGAACGAGTCGGTGCCGCGCATGCGCCGTCGGACGAATCGCGAGAACTGCGCCCTGGCCCGCACTTGCCAGTGGCGCGTTCACTCTTGAATATACGCGGGCTTTTCGGGCTCCTGGACGGCGTGCGAGAGTTGAAGTCGCTGCTCGACACGCCGCTCAACAAGTCGCTCGCGCTCGAAGTGCTGTTGCGGCGACTGGCAGACGAAAGTGGGGTGCGCACCGTCCCGGGACGGCCGCGCGCGAGTCAACGGCGATAAAGCGAGACGAAGTTGCGAACCGGGGCGAACAAGCCGGGTCTTCTCACCCTGACGATCAAGGACAAGAGTGCGCTGTATCTCGCGTACATGCCGTTCGTGAGAAACGGCGGGCTCTTCATTCCGACGAACAGCAACTACCGGCTGGGCGATGAGGTCTTCATGCTTCTCAACCTCATGGGCGAGGACGAGAAGCTGCCCGTGGCCGGACGCGTGATCTGGGTGACGCCGAAGGGCGCACAGGGCAAGCGGACCGCCGGCATCGGCGTGCAGTTCAGCGAGCAGGACCGCGGGCAGACGCAGAAGAAGATCGAGAATTACCTCGCCGGAGCTCTGTCTGGCGACAAAGCTACTCATACGATGTGAGAAGGCCCAGACGTCTGAGTCGTCTTAGCCTTCTGCGTCAGGCGGATCGACGAAGCGCGACGCTTCCGCTGGTGAGCCCGCCTTTTAGAACATAGGCTTCAAATCCTCGCTCTACCAAGACATACGCCGCGGCGGAGCTGCGGCGCCCGGTGTCGCAGTAGACGACGTACGGGACGCTGCGGTCGAGGGCCGAGAGCTTCAGGCGGATGAAATAGAGCGGAATGTTCACCGCCTCTTCGATGCGCAGGTTCTGGAATTCGCTCGGCAGGCGCACGTCCAGCCACTTGCCGCCGCGTGCGACGATCTCGCGCGCCTGGTCGTAGCCCACCCATTGCAGCAGCGGCTCGTTCATGAGCTCGCGGAAGTCCTGCTTGTTCAGACGCATGAGCACGCCGTCGGTGATCATCGTCACCGTGGCGTTGCGCTTGGCTTCGGCGATGAGCGCCTCCTCGCCGAAGGTGTCGCCGATGCCGAGCTCGGCGAGCTTGATGCCTTCTTTGTTGAGGGGCGTTTCCCGCGTCACCTGGCACTTGCCGTTCACGATCACGTAGAAATAGTCGCCCTCGTCGCCCTGCTTGATGACGAGCTCGCCGGCGCGAAAGGGCACGCGCTGCATGCGCAGGAAGATCGCCTGGATGTTCGCGGGCGGGATGCGGTGAAACGCCTTGGTCTGCAGCAGCGTCGTCATCCAGTCGTCGCCGCCGGCGTTCTCGAGCTGCGCCTGCAGCTCGGCGACTTCGTAGGTCCCGGTCTGGTCCCACGTGATCATCACGTCGAGCAGGTCGCTGTCGATGGAGAGATAGCTGACCTCGTCCATCGCCCGCGCGCTCACGCGCCGCGGCAGCTGGGGCGCCAGCGCGCTGCGCGTCTCCGGCGTGCCGCCGCGGATGATCCCGACGGTGCGGTCGCCCTCGCGCAATTCGAGCATGCCCGAGACGAGCCAGAGCGTGCGCTTGTCGCTGTCGCCTTCCTTGAAAAGCAGGCGTCCGGTGGACAGGGTCCGCACGCTCACTTTCTTCGCGAGCGCGACCAGATTGTCGCGCTTCAGCCCGTCGAGCGGCGCGAACGTCTTCAACAGTTGAACGCTGGCTTCGCGTTCTTCAGCCATTAAAAAAATCCCGCTGTTTCAGTGAGTTCCGCGCAGCGAACCAAACGGATGGTAGCACAGCGATTTTTCGCTTCCGGTACCCGTTCACGCTTTTCCGACTGCCCCCAGGCGCTGCCAGCCGGAATCGGGACGAAACCGAGACCCGTATCGCTTCGCAAGTTCCTCGAGACGCGCTACGACATTGGCGATGCCGCGCTCGCGAGCGTACTGCAGCGGACCGCCGCGGAACGGCGCGAACCCCGTGCCGAATATCACGCCGGCGTCGATGAGGTCGGCTTCCTGCACCACGCGCTCGCGAAGCGTCGCGGCGCATTCGTTGACCATCGCGAGGATGAGGCGATCCGTGAGATCGGGTGGCGCAGCACCATCCCGTCGATCCTTCACCGCCTTGCCGTTCCTCCAGACGTAGAAACCTTCGCCGCTCTTGCGGCCGAGCTTCTTCGCCGCGATGAGCGCCTTCAGCTGCGTGAGATCGGGCGGCGCGCGGCCGAGCTCGGTCGCCACGATCTCGCCGACGTGACTTGCGACGTCGAGGCCGACGACATCCGCGAGCTCTACCGGCCCCATGGGCATGCCGAACGCGAGCGCGGCGGCGTCGATCGCTGCGAGCGGAACGCCTTCCTGGGCGGCGAACATGGCCTCGTTCAGGTAAGGCATCAGCACGCGGTTGACGACGAATCCGGGCGCACTGCGGCAGGGCAGCGGCAGCTTGTCGAGGCGCCGTGCGAACCCGAGCGCCGCCTGTGTCGCGCCTGGCTCCGTGTCGCGTCCCTGGACGATCTCGACGAGTGGCATCTGCGCCACCGGGTTGAAGAAGTGCAGCCCGACCAGCCTCCCCGGGCGCCCGAGCCGTGCCGCGAGCGGCTCGAGCATGATGCTGGAAGTGTTCGTTGCGAGCAGCGCGGACGGCTTCATGCGCCGCTCGACGGTCGCGTACAGCTCGCGTTTCGCGTCGGCGCTCTCGAATATGGCTTCGATCACGATGTCGGCCCGTGCAACGCCGTCGCCTGCGACGTCGGCGCGCAGCCTTTCGCGCGCGGCGTCCACTTTCTTCGGGTCGCGCAGGCGCTTGGCGAACAGCGCTTCCGCGCGCTTCAGCGCGGGCGTGACGAGCTCGAGCCCTCGATCCTGCAGCGTGACGTCGAAGCCGCGCAGTGCGCACCAGGCTGCGATGTCTCCGCCCATGACGCCCGCGCCTACGACGTGCACGTGCCGCACATCGCGAGCACCTTTGCCGCCGAGTGCCTTCAGCCGATCCTGCAGCAGAAACACGCGCACGAGATTGCGCGCGGTGGAGGAGACCAGGAGCTCCGAAATCGAGCGTGCCTCGGCCTCGAAGGCGGCAGACCCGCGCGCGCCGTGAGCGGCCCACAGGTCGATGATCCCGTACGGAGCCGGGTAATGCTCCCGTCGCGCCCGCCGTGCGACCTGCTTCACGAGTGCCTGTTTCACGAAAACTCTTGCCGGCACCGAGCTCAGCAGCCGCTCGCTCAAGCGCGCATGGCGTGGAGGCCGTGGCGCGCGAATGAAACGGCGCGCCGCCTCTTCGAGCTCGGACGCGGTGCCGACGAGCTCATCGACGAGGCCGAGCTGTAGCGCCTTGTCGGCGCGCGCCGGCTTGCCGGTGAGCATGAGCTCCATCGCGGGGCGCACGCCGATCAGGCGCACCGTGCGCACGGTACCCCCGAAGCCGGGATGGATGCCGAGCTGCACTTCCGGAAGCCCGAGGGAGAGCCGCTCGTCGTTGACTGCGACGCGATACCGACACGCAAGAGC
>JBQTHP010000165.1:0-11727 GCA_052389755.1 Gammaproteobacteria bacterium | reverse complement strand
GGCTACTTCGAAGGACAGGCTGCTAGCTCGACTTGATGCCGCTCGCGCGGGTCACGGCTTCCCTGCCGAACTTCTCGCGGATACGGTCCACCGCGCCGTCGAGTCTCGAGCTCTCGGCTTCGGCGGGCGGTCGAAACAGATCGAGCTGATCGGCCGGCGAGAGCTCGCTTACGCCCACACCGAGCAGGCGCAACTTCGCGCGCGGCTGTTCGCCGAGCCACCCGGTCAGGAGCTCTCGCGCGACGTTCGCGATGGCGCGCGTGTCGTTCGTCGCAGGCGCGACGCGCCGCTGCCTCGTGTAGGTGGCGAAATCCTGCCGCCGGATCTTGACGCTCACGCACGCCGCGACCAGGTGCTTCGCGCGCAGGCGCGAGACGGTGAGATCCGCGAGTCGCGCGAGCTCGGCGTGCAGTCGAGCGTGATCGGCGATATCGATCTCGAACGTGTCCTCCGCGCTGATCGACTTCTCCTCCCAGTCGGCATGTACGGGACGGTCGTCGATGCCCGCCGCGCGCTCTCGCACGCGTTGCGTGTAGCGGCCGAATATGGGCCACAGCAGCGCATCCGGCGCACGGCGAAGCTCGGCGAGCGTCCTGATGCCCGCGGCCTCGACTCTCTGTCCGGTCTTGCGTCCCAGCCCCGGCAGCCGGCGCACCGAGAGCGGATCGAGCACTGCGTGCACGCGTTCGGCGGCGACGACGGTGAGACCGTCGGGTTTCTCGAGATCCGAGGCGATCTTCGCGACGAGCTTGTTCGTCGCGACGCCGACCGATGCGGTGAGCAGCGTCGTCGCACCAATCCGCTCCTTGACTGCTTTCGCAATGGCGACGGCATCGCCCTTCAGCGCCGCGCTCGCCGTCACGTCGAGAAACGCCTCATCGAGAGACAGCCCCTGAACGAGCGGCGTGAACTCGTGGAAGATCGCGAACACCTGCCGTGACACCTCCTGATAGCGCTGCATGCTGGGCTGCACGCACACCGCGTGCGGACAGAGCTCGAGTGCCCGTCGGATCGGCATCGCCGAACGCACGCCGAACTTTCGTACCTCGTAACTCGCGGCGGCGACGACTCCGCGGCCGCTCGTTCCTCCGACGATCAGGGGCTTGCCCCTGAGTGAAGGGTCGTCGCGCTGCTCGACGGATGCGTAGAACGCATCCATGTCGACGTGGAGGATCGCGCGCATGCGCGGCGCGGTCGTCACCGCACGACCGTGATCGAGATTCTCTTCGATAGCAGCGGCGTCGCGTGCGGCACATGATTGTGATCGCCGAGCAGCAGCTGGAATGTGTGACGGCCGGCCGGCAGATCGAGCGTCGTCTCGGTCTGGCCCTTTCCGAAGTGCAGGATCCTGTCGGTGGTCGGCAGCGGCAGGTTCAGATTCGCCGGCGCGTCCGTGTCGACGAGCAGATGGTGATGCCCGGCGCCATCGAATTTCACGCCGGCCGGCGCCACGCCCATGCCTTTCAAGCCGAAGCGCACCGTGACCGCACCTTTCACTGTTTCGCCATTCTTCGGGCTGATGATGTACACCTCGGCGCCGGCCGGCGCAGGCGTGCGCTCCTGCGCAATGGCGAGGACCGTGGCGGCGAGCAGGGCAGCAATCACGATGGTTCGCATTGGGATTTCCCTCAAGTCTCGCGGCTCAGGCAACCTGCGCGCTCTCTCGCGCCTCGCGCTGACTCTGCGGGGGCGCCGGCTGCGCCTGCGCGGCAAGCTCGTGCGAGGCGAAGTCATCCACGTGCACGATGTCCATGACCTTGCGGTCGTATTCGCGCAGGGATGCGGCCTCCGTCTCCGAAATGATCCCCGCAGCGAACGCCTGCTGAATCATCCCCGGCAGATCGAGCGCCGTGACCTTGCCGGTCTTCACGCCCTCGACGCGGATGCGCTTCTCGATCGGCTCCGCCGTCTGCGCGAGCACGAGTGCCTCCTGAAGAAGGCCGAGCGGATTGCCCGGCTCGACCGTGCGATAGACGAACCGGCACAACCGGTCGCGCGCCTCGGTCGGGTTCAGCACGAGATCCGCGAGCGAGCGCCCGGAGCGATCGCTCGGCGCGGAGTACGTGAGCCCGCGCGGGAAGATGAAGAAGCGCATCGTGCCGGCGAGCAGCTTGTTCGGGAAATTGCGCAGGAAGCTGTGGAGCTGCTCCTGCGCGCGATACAGGAGGTTTCGGCACGCCCACTCGACGATCGGCAGATCGGCTTCCGGGCGACCCTGATTCTCGTGATGCTTCAGCACCATCGAGGCGAGGTACATGCACGAGAGCACGTCGCCGAGTCGCGCCGAGAGATTCTCTTTCTTCTTCAGATAGCCGCCCAGCGTGAGCATCGCGATGTCGACCGCGTACGCGAACGATGCGCTGAAGCGCACGATGTGCTGGAAGTAACGCGCCGTCGGTCCCTTCACCGGCACGCGCGTGAAGCGCGCGTTGGTCAGCGCCATGATGAACGAGCGCACTGCGTTCGAGATCGTGAAGCCGATGTGGCCGAACAACGCAGCGTCGAACTGGTCGACTCCCTGTTTCCGGTCGTGGTTGCGTGCGGCGGTCATTTCCTTCAGCACGAACGGATGGCAGCGCACTGCCCCCTGACCGAAGATGATGAGGCTGCGCGTGAGGATGTTCGCACCCTCGACCGTGATCGCGACCGGTACGACCTGATAGCCGCGACCCAGGTAGTTGCGGGGCCCGAGGCAGATGCCCTTGCCGCCGTGCACGTCCATTGCGTCGTTCGCGACCTGCCGCGCCATCTCGGTGACGTGGTACTTCAGCATGGCCGACGGAACGGATGGCTTCTCACCGCCGTCGATCGCGCCCGCCGTCACCGAACGGGCCGCATCCATCGTGTACGTGAGGCCGACCATGCGGGCGATGACCGCCTCGACCCCTTCGAATCTGCCGACCGGCATGTTGAACTGGCGGCGGATGCGTGCGTACGCGCCGGTCGCGAACACGCCGGCTTTCGCGCCTCCCGTGCCGTTCGACGGTAGCGAGATGCAGCGGCCCACGGAGAGCTGCTCGACGAGCATGCGCCAGCCCTGTCCCGCCATCTTCGGCCCGCCGATGATGAAGTCGAGCGGCACGAACACATCCTTGCCGTGGACCGGTCCGTTCTGGAACGGCACGTTGAGCGGAAAGTGCCGGCGGCCGATCGTCACGCCGGGCGTGCCGCGCGGAATGAGCGCGCACGTGATCCCGAGGTCGGTGTTGCCGCCGAGGAGCCGGTCAGGATCGAACATGCGGAACGCGAGGCCTACGACGGTCGCGATCGGAGCGAGCGTGATGTACCGCTTCGAGAAGTTGAGCCTGAGGCCGACGATCTCCTTGCCCTGCCACATGCCCCTGCAGACGACGCCGGTGTCGGGGATCGATGCGGCGTCCGAGCCGGCGCGGGCACCCGTGAGCGCGAAGCACGGCACTTCCTCGCCACGCGCGAGACGCGGCAGGTAGTGACTCTTCTGCTCCTCCGTGCCGTAGTGATTCAGAAGCTCGGCGGGCCCGAGCGAGTTCGGCACGGCGACCGTCGATGAAGCGGTGGCGCTGCGGCTCGCGATCTTGACGAGCACGCAGGAGTGCGCATAAGCGGAAAACTCGAGCCCACCGTACTTCTTCGGGATGATCATCGCGAAGAAGCCCTTCGACTTCATGTAGTCCCACACCTCGCGCGACAGATCGGCGCGTTCGTGCGTGGTGGCCCAGTCGTCGATCATGCGGCAGAGCTCCTCGCACGGACCATCGAGGAAGTTCTGCTCTTCGATCGACAGTTGCGGGGCCTTCGCGGCGAGCAGCTTTGCCCACTTTGGCGCACCGGTGAAGAGCTCGCCGTCCCACCACACCGTCCCTGCCTCGAGCGCCTCGCGTTCGGTCTGCGACATCGGTGGCAGCAGGCGCAGATACGCCTTCATGAAGGGCCGGGTGATGAGCGCCTTGCGCAGTGGACGAACATTCAGAAGCCAGAGTCCCGCCATCATCAGCCAGAGAAACCCCTTCCAGATCTCTGCCGGGGCGCTCTGCGCTCCGAACGCGGTGTAGCCCGCGAGCAGAACCGTGAACGTGACGGTAAAGGCGAGGAGGCTGAGCCGCTTGTAGGCGAGAAACAGTACTGCGCCCACGAACAGCAGCGTAATGATCCCGCCGACCTGTGTTACCGCATAGGCAACGGCGGCGAGCAGAACGATCGTGATGAGGGCCGCGAGCATGATGTGTCCTTCGCCCAGTCTGATCAGGTGCTTCAACCGCGGTATGCGGACGCACCTTTCGGCCGACTATAGCCGGGGACCGGGGCCGCCACCATCGCGGGTCCGCAGCTCACTTTTCAGCCCGGTAGCTCACCTTGCCGCCGACGACCGTGTACACGACGCGAGCGTCGAGAATCCGACGTTCCGGGACGCTCATGATGTCCGATGAAAGGACCACGATGTCGGCGTACTTGCCGACGGCGATGGAGCCGAGCTCGTGCTCGTGAAACGACGCGAAGGCGCCGTCGAGGGTCAGCGAACGCAGCGCCTCTTCGCGCGTCATGCGTTCCTCAGGGTCGAAACCGCCCGGCGGGCGGCCGTGCTCGTCCATACGCGTGACGGCGGCGTAGAAGTTGCGGATCGGATCGAGCGGTTCCACGGGGGCGTCCGTGCCGTTCGCGATCCGTACGCCGCTTGCGAGCAGCTTGCGCCAGGCGTACGCGCCTTCCTTCACGCGGGCGAGACCGATTCGATCCGCCGCCCACGGCCGATCGGACGTGGCGTGGATCGCCTGCATCGAAGGAATGACGCCGAGCCGGGCAAATCGCGGAATGTCGGCTGCATCGAGCACCTGGGCGTGCTCGATCCGCAGCCGCCGGTCGCTGCCGCCTGCGCGGACGAGCTCGCGCTCGTAGAGGTCGAGCACGAGCCGGTTGCCGCGATCGCCGATCGCATGCGTCGCCACCTGGAAGCCACGCGCAAGCGCGAGCCGCACGGCGGCCTCGAGCTCTTCCGGCAAGGTGACGATCAACCCCGAATTGCCGGGATCGTCCGAGTAGGCCTCGAGCAGCGCCGCCCCGCGCGAACCGAGCGCGCCGTCGGCGTACAGCTTCACTGCGCGGATCGTCAGAAAGCCGTTCGCGAGCCCTGTCTCAGGCCGCTCGAACGCCCGCAGAGTGTCGTACCCGGCGAGCATGACATTGAGCCGGATCGGCAGTTGCCCCGCTGCACCCAGTTCCCTGTAGATCCCGATCGCGTCGAGGTCTGCTCCGGCGTCGTCGATGGTCGTGACGCCGAGTCGCAGACTCTCCGAGAACGCGAGCCCGAGAGCGCGGCGCTTCGTGTCCGCAGTCGGGGGCGGAGGGCGGATGAGATTCTCGGCCTGATCGACGAACACGCCGGTCGGCTCGCCCGCGGACGTGCGGATGATCTCGCCCCCGTCGGGTGCCGGAGTGGCGCGCGTGATGCCCATCGCCTGCATCGCGCGAGCATTCGCGAGCACCGCATGGCCGTCGGCGCGGGCCAGGGAAACGGGATGATCGGGCGTAGCGGCACTCAATCGCGTGTGCACCGGAAATCCGCGTATCGCGTCCGCCGGTGCGCGGCTCCATTTCGCTTCGTGCCAGCCACGACCGATGATCCACGACCCGCGCGGCCGCTCCTGCGCGATGCGCGCGATGCGCGCGATGAGGTCCTCGAAGTCGCGCGTATCGGTCAGATCGACGTCGAGCCGGGCGAACCCGAGACCGAGCACGTGCGCGTGGCTGTCCTTGAAACCTGGATATGCAGGGCGGCCGTGGAGATCGATCGTCTCGGTGCTGCGCCCTTGGTGGGGCGCGACGTCGCCATCGGTGCCCACCGCGATGATGCGTCCGTCGCGAATCGCCACGGCCGTCGCTCGCGGCTGCGCTGAATCGACCGTGTAGATATGGCCGTTGCGGAGCACGAGATCCGCCGCTGCCGTGTGTGGGGGCTTCGTAGCGCCGACTGCGACGCCTGCGAACGCGACCGCCGCTACGTATGCGAAGCGCCGGCCGGAGCGCGAGCGCACCCGATCAGCCCAGCAGGTCTTTGACGCCGTCGCGCTCTTCGCGCAGCTCGGCGTCCGTGGCAGTCATGCGCTTGCGGCTGAACTCGTCGACCGAAAGACCCTGCACGATCTCGTACTCGCCGTTCTTGCAGCGCACGGGGTACGAATAGATCACGCCTTCCCGGATATCGTAGCTGCCGTCGGCCGGCACCGCCATGCTCACCCAGTCGTCCTCCGGAGTGCCCTTCACCCAGTCGCGCACGTGGTCGATGGCAGCGGATGCCGCCGACGCGGCGGATGAGGCGCCGCGGGCCTTGATGATCGCAGCGCCGCGTTGCTGCACGACCGGAATGAACGTGTGCTCGATCCAATCGCTCTCGACGAGCGTCCTGGCCGGCTTGCCGTCGACGAGGCAATGACTCAGGTCCGGGTACTGCGTGGCGGAGTGATTGCCCCAGATCGTCATGCGGTGAATCGAAGTGACGTGCGTCTTCGCCTTGTCGGCGAGCTGATGGAGCGCCCGGTTGTGATCGAGACGCGTCATGGCCGTGAAATTGCGGGGAACCAGGTCCTTCGCGTTCGCCCTGGCGATGAGCGCGTTCGTGTTCGCAGGATTGCCCACGACGAGGACTCGCACGTCGCGATCCGCGACCTCGTTGAGCGCCTTGCCCTGAGCCGAGAAGATCTGCGCGTTCGCGAGCAGCAGATCCTTGCGCTCCATTCCCGGGCCGCGCGGACGCGCGCCCACGAGCAGCGCAACGCGACAGTCGCGAAACGCCACCTTCGCATCGTCGGCCGCGACGACTGCGTGCAGCGTGGGAAACGCGCAATCGTTCAGCTCCATGACCACGCCCTGCAGTGCCTGCAGAGCCGGCGTGATCTCGAGCAGATGCAGGTTCACCGGCTGATCCGCGCCGAGCATCTGTCCGGATGCGACGCGAAAAGCGAGGGCATAACCGATCTGTCCGGCGGCGCCGGTGATCGCGACGTTGACGGGTGCCTTCATGAGCGTTCGTATTCCTGGACTGGTGACAAAGGGCGGCTCGGAATCATCGCTTCTCGGGAGCGGCCGCTCCGGCTGGAATCGCGCTGCGGTCCGGATACACCCGCTGGAACTCGGCCCATTCGCGATCTGCCTCCGCGAGAAGGCCCTGCGCCCGCAGCCGCCTGATCTCCGCAAGCCACGCGTCGGCATCGGCGCGTACGTCGGGCGATGTCCTCGCCTGCTGCTCGGTCGCGATCGACTCCCGCGCTACGAGCGCGCGCGCCGAAGGCGCGGGCTCCGAAGCGGTCACGTCCGGTGCCGGAAGCTCGAGGGCTTCCGGCACAACGTAAGGTTGCGGAGCAGTGTCCTCGCGCGGTGAATCGTAGAGGGCGCGGCTCTCCGAGTCGGCTTCGAGCCGTTCCTGCCTGGCAATCGCCGGCGCCGGATTCGTATCTACCGGGGCCGGGCCGACGTGCAGAAAGACGACGAACGAGAGGACGAGCGTCGCGGCGAGTGCGACCGGTGCCGCCCAGCGCAACTGCCGCAGCGGCGCGACCGAGCGCGGCACGTGAATCGCCTCGCGCGCGCGGTCGAGCACGATGCGGTCGAGCTCTTCGGGCGGCTCGCTACGATCGAGCCGCGCAAGTTGATCGTGCAGCGAGGAGCTGCGGCGCAGCCACGCTTCGAGCTCAGCGTCGCGCTCGGGCTGGGTCACAGACCTGGCTCCTCGGCGGTGCCGCGCAATTGGATGCGCGCGTCGTGGTGAGGCGCAAGCGAGCGCCGCAGCTTGGCGAGCGCATAACGCACGCGACTTTTTGCGGTTTCGACGCCGACGCCGCTGATGCTCGCGATCTCTGCGAGAGAAAGTCCGGATTCCTCGTACAGGAGAAACGCGTCGCGCTGCTCGGCGGGCAGCGCGTCGAGCGCGGCCCGATAGCGCGCGAGCGTTTCCGCCTGCGCGACGCGCTCATCGGGCCGCTCTGCAACCGGCGCCGGCGCCAGCGCGAGCACGCTGTCGTCCTGTTCCGAAGCAGCCGAGCGGTCCGGGCGCGCAGCCGTGCGGCGGCAGTGATCGATGAAGCAGTTGTGCCCGATGTGAAACAGAAACGTGCGGAACTTTGCGCGCGGCTCGTAGCGCGCGCGGCTCGCAATCACGCGCGTCCACACTTCCTGGAACAGATCGCTAGCGACGTCGGGGTCTCGCGTTTGGCGCGCGAGGTAGTTGTAGAGCGCCGTCTTGTGGCGCCGGTAGAGCTGCTCGAACGCGCGCATATCCCCCGCCGCGTATCGCTGCATCAGCTTTGCGTCATCTGCCCCATCCATCGAGCGCACTTTACGCGGCGTCGCGGTTCGCGGCAGGGCAACGGTTATCGCGGTCGAGTTCAATCTGGCGGCGTTCCAAAGATGTTCCTGCCAGTGAACGCTGCGCTCCGCTCGCACGGGTTCCGCATGAAACATCTCCTGAATCAATTACTTAACGTGAGCACGCGATTTTTGGGAAATTTGTGTGTTGTGGCTTGACACTTAAGTAGTGTTGTAGTTAGATAGCACACAAAGACGAGATGGTTCTGCAGCGTGTAGAGCCGACCGAAGACAGGAGAGAGCCATGAACACTGAAGTCGTATCGAGCCTGAAGACCTTCGCCTGCGGAGCCGCAGCGCTTGCCCTGACGGCCCTCTTCAGCTGGAGCTTCGTCGAATCGACGTCGGTCGCGCGGTGGAACACGGCGCAGACGACGGTGCAGGTTGGGGACGCCGCCGTCGCGATCGCGCAGACGAGCGCTGCTGCTCTGGTAGATTAGTCCGGTATTCATCCGTAACGGGCCTGACCGAGAGCAGCCATGGATCCGCAGTGGGACGACAGCTCGCCGATATACCGGCAACTGCGGGACCGAGTGGTTGCGATGATCCTCGAAGGAGTCCTCAAGGAAGGGGATCCGCTGCCCTCGGTCCGCAACGTCGCTGCCGAGTTCCGACTGAATCCGCTGACGGTCCTGAAGGGCTACCAGCAGCTCGTCGACGAGCAGCTCGTCGAGAAGCGCCGGGGCCGGGGCATGTTCGTGAGCGACGGGGCACGCAAGGCCCTGATGAAGGACGAGCGCCAGAAGTTCCTCGAGGACGACTGGCCGAAGGTCTACGCAACCATCCAGCGGCTCGGCCTGAACGCCAAGGATCTGCTGACTCGGGGCGCCGAGGCGCCGACGACGCCGTGGCCATCGCCGCCAGGACAGAAAGATGACAGCAGTAATTGAAGCCACGGGGCTCGCGAAGTCCTACGGCAAGACTCGCGCCCTCGACGGTGTGAGCTTCACGGTCGAAGCGGGCCGCATCGTCGGGCTGATCGGTCCGAACGGCGCCGGCAAGACGACCGCACTGAAGGCCATTCTCGGTCTCACGCCGTTCGACGGCGAGCTGCGCGTGCTCGGCCGCAACCCTCACACCGAACGCGACGAGCTCATGCGCGACGTGTGCTTCATCGCCGATGTGGCCGTGCTGCCGCGCTGGATCCGCGTGTCACAGGCGCTCGATTTCGTTGCCGGCGTGCATCCGCGCTTCGAGCGCGCGCGCGCCGAGGAATTCCTGAAGAAGACCGACATCAAGCGGACGAGCCGCGTTCGCGAGCTCTCGAAGGGCATGGTCACGCAGCTGCACCTCGCGCTCATCCTCGCGATCGACGCGCGCGTGCTCGTGCTCGACGAGCCGACGCTCGGCCTCGATCTTCTCTACCGGCGGCAGTTCTACGACACGCTGCTCAACGACTATTTCGACAAGGAGCGCACGATCCTCCTCACCACGCACCAGGTCGAGGAGATCGAGAACCTGCTGACGGACGTGATCTTCATCAATCACGGCCGCATCGCGCTCGACGCGTCCGTCGAGAACCTTGCCGAGCGCTACGTGCAGGTGACGGTCGCGCCGGAGAAAGCCGGCCGCGCCCGCGAGCTGAAGCCGTTCTACGAGCGGGAGATCTTCGGTCGCACCGCGATGATCTTCGAAGGCCGCTCGCCGGGCGAGCTCGGCTCGCTCGGCGACGTGCGGACCCCATCCATCGCCGATCTGTTCGTTGCGAAAGTCCAGGGGACGATCGGTCAACCGTACGTCGGAGCTGCCACGTGAACGTCCTGCCGACCCTCATGCGCCGCGAGCTGTGGGAGCACAGGGCTCTCTGGGTCGCGCCGCTCGTCGTCGTCGTCCTGCTCCTGCTATCGGTGATGTCCGGCCGCGGCACGGTGGACCTGCCGGACGAGGTATTCGATGGAGCCTTGACCCGAGACCAGAAGCTGGCGTTGTTCGCGCTCACGCAGTGGGCGCTCACGATCCCGCAGTACGTCGTGATGGTGATCGTGCTGTTCTTCTACCTCATCGACTGCCTCTACGCGGAGCGCAAGGATCGCAGCATTCTCTTCTGGAAATCGCTCCCCGTCTCCGACGGCGCGACGGTCATCTCCAAGCTGCTCGTCGCGCTGGTGCTCGTGCCGCTCGGCGTATACGTCCTTGCGCTCGTCACCGACGTTCTATTCGCCGGAGTGCTCAGTTTCCGCCTGCGTGATTCCGTGATGGGCCAGGCGCTGCTCACCTGGGACACGGGCGTGTGGCTGCAGGTGCAGGGGCTGATGTTCGTCGGGCTCATCGTCGCGATGCTGTGGTACGCGCCGATCGCGGCCTATCTGCTGCTCGTGTCGGCCTGGGCGCGCCGCAACGTATTCCTGTGGGCGGTGCTGCCGCCGGTTCTTCTTCTGATGGCGGAAGAGATTGCGTTCAACACGGACTACGTGAAGAACTTTCTGGGATATCGACTTGGCGGCGTCTGGGGTGAGCTCGGTGTCGGGCATGGCCTCGATCAGCTCGAGACGGTCCTGAAGACCGACGGCTCATCGTCCGTCCAGAACCTGTTCGAGACGATCGATGCGACGTCTGTCTTCGGGTCCGCAAGTCTCTGGCTGGGCGTCGCGGCCGCGGTCGCGCTCGTCTGGGGGGCTGTCCGCTTCCGCCGGTATCGGGACGACACCTGACGCCGATAGGCGCCATCGATCCATCCGATCTGCACTGCCAATTGGCAAGGGCGCGCCCATCGCGGGAGTATTCGTGCTGGTTGAAAGGAGACTCCGATGGCCAGTCGCCCATTCCCCGTTCGCTCGCTCCCCGCCGCATCCGGCGTGTCCATCGATATCGGCATCGACGCCCCGCAGCGGCGGCAGATCGCGGACGGCTTGTCGAATCTGCTTGCCGATACGTACACGCTCTACATCAAGACCCACGCGTTTCACTGGAACGTCGAGGGGCCGATGTTCAATACGCTCCACCAGATGTTCATGGAGCAGTACACCGAGCTCTGGAATGCGCTCGACCTGCTCGCCGAGCGCATTCGCGCGCTCGGGTTTCCCGCGCCGGGTACCGGCCGGGAGTTCGCGAAGCGCGCGTCGATCGACGAGACCGACGGCGTTCCGGAGGCGATGGAGATGGTCCGACTGCTGATGAAGGGCCACGAGGCCGTCGCGCGGACGGCGCGGCAGGTCTTTTCGTCCGCGGATCGAGCCGGTGATGAATCGACGGCGGATCTGCTCACGCAGCGCCTTCAGGTGCACGAGAAAACGGCGTGGATGCTCCGCAGCCTGTTGCAGTGACGGCCGCGCCCCGAAGAGAGCGCGCGTCGGTCCGGAGTGCTCGATGGCGTTTTCATTCGCCGATCCGCGCCGCTCGACGCACGCTTGTGACGGCTAGCTTAGCTAGCGAACGCTCGCCCCGGCGGTGAGCG
>JBQTHP010000164.1:0-4610 GCA_052389755.1 Gammaproteobacteria bacterium | reverse complement strand
TGCGCTCGCCAGTTCATGAACTCGCTGGCCGAGTCCTCGCTTGAGGAAGTCAAGCGCGCGATCGAGGAAGAGCCGTTCCTAGCCGCTTACTACGATGTCGGCGAGAAATACATCAAGAGCCGCGACGGGCGCATCGACTTCGCGTTTGCCGGCCTCGACAAGAGCATCGACAGCATCAAGTCCAAGGGCCGGATTCTGCTGTGCTGGGTCGATGAGGCCGAGCCGGTCACTGCCGACGCATGGTCAACGCTGATCCCGACGCTGCGCGAGGAAGGATCGGACTGGAATGCCGAGCTGTGGGTGACATGGAACCCGAAGCGCAAGAACGCTCCAGTCGAAGCGCGCTTCCGCAATACGAACGATCCGCTCATTCGGATCGTCGAGCTCAACTGGCGCGACAACCCGAAATTCCCGGCGAAGCTTGAGCGTGAGCGTCAGCGCGACCTGCGAGAGCGACCAGATCAGTACGAGCACATCTGGGAAGGTCAGTACGTCAAGGTCATCGAGGGCGCCTACTACGCGGCCGATCTGACCAAGGCGAAGTTAGACCGTCGTATCGGCCGCATCTCAGCAGATCCTCTGATGACGTTCCGCCTGTTCGTCGACATCGGCGGTACTGGCGCGAAGGCTGACGCCTTTGTGATGTGGGTGGCGCAGTTCATCGGTCGCGAGATTCGCGCGCTCGACTACTACGAGGCGGTCGGGCAGCCGCTCGCGACGCATCTCACATGGATGCGCGACCGCGGCTACACGCCGAAGCGCTCGCAGGTATGGCTGCCGCACGACGGCGAGACTCACGACCGGGTTTTCGACGTGTCCTACGAGTCCGCCCTGACCACTGCGGGCTATGACGTGACCGTTGTGCCGAACCAGGGCAAGGGCGCGGCGAAACAGCGCATCGAGGCCGGTCGCAGATGGTTCGCTTCGATCTACTTCAACGCGCCCGAGGACGTTCCGCTGACGCCGGAGGGCTGGTACGCCTCGCCGACTGTGACAGCTGGCCTTGAGGCGCTCGGCTGGTACCACGAGCGAAAGGACGAAACGCGTCTGATTGGCCTCGGGCCTGAACACGACTGGTCAAGCCATGCGGCCGATGGTTTCGGCCTGATGTGCGTGTGCGCGCAGAGCATCTTCGACGATGCGCCGGCGCTGCCGCGCGAAACAGAGCCGCGTCGCGGCAGCCGACTTGGAGCACGGGGATGGATGGCGAGTTGAACTACGACGATCGCGAAGTCGACGCTGGCGATGGTAAGCAGCGCGAGAACGTGACCGATGAGGCTGCCTTCATGCAGCAGGCGCGCGATTGCGCAAAGCTCGCCGTCGATGGCTGGTCGGAGAATCACACGCTGTTCCGAGAAGACCTCGGTATGGTGAGCGGTCGGGAGCATTGGCCTACAGAGATCAAGCAGGAGCGCGAAGAGGATGGCCGCGTCTGCCTGACGATCAACCAGCTGCCAAAGTTCGTGCGCCAGGTGCTCGGCGATGCGAAGCAAAATCGCATCATGATCAAAGTCCGACCGGTCGAGTTCGATCGCGGGCTCAAGTTCAAGAACATGGCCGGCACCAAGGACTACTCGCAAGCCGAAGTCATGGAGGGCATCTGCCGCAACATCGAGGCGGTGTCTGTCGCTGAGCAGGCGTACGACTTGGGCATGCAGTACGCGGTGCAGGGCGGTTTCGGCTGGCTGCGCGTGATCAAGCGCATAGCGCGCCCGGACGGGTTCGAGCAGGAGTTGGTAATCCGCGGCGTGCGCGATCCGTACTCGGTGCTCTACGACCCGCAGGCGATGCTCTCGGATGAGCCGGATTTCACCGGCGGCATGTACGCGTTCGCGCAGAAGTTGGTTCCCAAGGCCATCGCCAAGAAGAAGTACGGCGTGGATCTGCAGTCCATCGACCTGTTCAACGATCAGGCTGGAATGCAGTGGTGGATCGAAAAGGACCAGCTGCGGCTCGCCGAGTACTTCTACGTTGAGGAGAAACCGACCACCTATCTGCTGCTGAGCGACGGCCGCGTGATGGAGTTGGACGACTGGAACAAGACGAAGGGTCAACAGCCAGGCGTCCAGGTGCTGAAGGATCGCAAGGGCGAGAAGCGCTGCGTGTACTGGTCGCTGATCTCCGGCCTCGGCATTCTCGAAGGTCCGTACAAGTGGGATGGTGGGTACATCCCGCTCGCTCCTGTGCTCGGCCCGCAGCTGTGGCTCGATGAGGGCGTGATCTACGAGTCGCTGATCCGTCATTCGCACGACGCGCAGCGCATGTACAATTTTTGGCGCAGTGCCGCGACTGAGGCCGTTGCGCTCGCACCGAAGGCTCCGTGGCTTGCGGCCGATACGTCGGTTGCCGGCTACGAGAAGGACTACGAGGCCGCAACGGCCCGGCCGGTGCATCTGCTCAAGTACAAGCACCGTGAGAACGTTCCGCCGCCTGAGCGCGTGGAGTCGGCGAAGAACCCGGCCGCTGAGATCCAGCAGTCACTGCACGCGAACGATGACGTGAAGTCGACCATTGGCATGTTTGATGCCTCGATTGGCGCGCGCAGCAACGAGACATCGGGCAAGGCGATCAATGCACGGCAACGCGAGGCCGACACCGCTACGTTTTCGTGGCACGACGCACGCAAACAGGCCGTGGCGCACATCGGCCGCATCCTTGTCGACATGGCCCCGAAGGTCTACGACACGCTGCGGATCATGCGCCTGAAGCTTGAGGACGACTCCGAGGACTTCGTGCAGATCAATTACGAGGTGCCCGGCCAGGACGGGAAGCTCGTCAAGATGGACCTCGGCACGCAGCGCTTCGATGTGGTCGCAAGCGCCGGTCCGGCCCTCGGTACGCAGCGCCAGGAGGCGGCGGAGTCGATGATGGAATTCACGCAGGCCATCGCGCCGGTGGCTCCGCAGGCCGTGCTGGCGATTGCCGACCGCGTTGCGCAGGCGATGGACTGGCCGGGCTCGGATGAGATTGCGAAGCGCCTGAAGAAGATGGTGCCGCCGGAGCTGCTCGAAGCTGCTGAGCGCGAGGAGCTGCAGCAGCAGGCCGAGCAGCAGGGGCAAGCGCCGCCGTCGCCAGAGCAGCAGGCGCAGCTCGCGCTCCAGGCGAAGGAAGTCGAAGCCAAGGACACCGAAGCTCAGGCGAAGCTCATCAACGCGCAGGCGGATCTGTTGATCGCTCAAGCCAAGATGGCGGAGCTGCAGGCGATGAACCCCGAAGCGATCAAGGATCTGGTCGCGGAAGCGCTCGCTGAGTTCATACGCTCAGGCTTCACCGAGCAATCACCACCCGAACCAGCACCAGAGCCCGTTGCGGCGTGATCTACCAATCGAGAAAGCACTATGGCAGAATCAGCAGCACTTGATCTCTCCGGCGTCGTCACCGAAGAGACCTTCGCGGACCACAACGCGCCCCTCCCCGACCAGACGACCGCGACCCCGGCCGCGAAAACGCCGGTTCAGGAGAAGCCGAAAGGCGATGCACCTGCCTCGGGGGGAGATCCCGACTCGGCGTCCGATGCACCCGCAAAGCGGAGAGATCCGCAAAAACGCATCGATCAGCTCACGCGACGGTTGCGAGATGCTGAGAGACGGGAAGCCTATGAGCGCGGGCGACGTGAAGCCCTTGAGCAGCATGTAGCGCCGAAAGGCGAAGCTCAGGACGATCCGAAGCCCAAGGCCGAAGACTTCGCGACGACGGAAGAATTCGCGGATTCACTTGCCGACTGGAAGATTCGCCATAAGGAGCCGGCGAAGCCAAGCGGCAAGCAGGAGCCCAAGGGCTCCACTGAACCACCGCGCGAGCAGCCAGCTGCTCCAGAGTCCGCCCGCAAGTCGTACGAGACCGCCAAGGCGAAATACCCGGACATCGACGATGTGCTGTTCGATCCCGACATCCCGTGGACGCGCCACATGGCGGACGCGGTGATCGAGGAGGAGAACTCAGCCGAGATTCTGTACCACTTGGGTCAGGACGAGGCCGAAATTGAGCGCATCTCGAAGCTCTCGCCGAAGCAACAGGAGCGTGAGGTGTGGCGGTTCGCGGAGAAACTCAACGCGAAGCTCGCTGCAGCCTCAGGCCCCGGCAAAGAGCCGGACAAGGATGCGGAGAGCGACACGGACACAGACACCGACGACACCGAGAGCGGTGAAGACGGCGAAGTGAAAGAGCCGCGAGCCAGGCAGCAACCTCGGGCGCAAGTCTCGAAGGCGGCTCCTGTGCCATCGACGCTCTCGGGCAGCGGCGGCGGACCGAAAAAGTCCCTCGAACAGCTGGCCGAAACGGACTTCGACGCGTTCGACGCGGAGATGTCCAAGCGGGAGAAGGCTCGGCGTCGATGAGGCTCGCGCCCCTAGCTCAAGGAGCTTCGGGCCATGCCCAACAGTCTGCTCACCCCCTCCGTGATCGCGGCGCAATCGCTGCGCATCCTGCGGAACAAGATGGTGGTCGGTGGTCTCGTTCACCGATCCTTCAAGAAGGAATTCGTGAAGGTCGGCGACACCGTCACCATCCGCAAGCCGGTCAAGTTCTCGGTGTCCGATGGCGCAACCCGCGTCAATCAGGACGTGACGGAGACCTCGACCAGCATCGTCATCAACAAGCGCAAGCATATC
>JBQTHP010000163.1:0-26704 GCA_052389755.1 Gammaproteobacteria bacterium | reverse complement strand
CCCGACGATGGCGGACGCGGCGCGCAGCACGGGCGGACTGTCGGCCGCCCTGTCCTGAATCGATACGGCGTCGGTCTTGATGGCGTTCAGATACTGGCCCAGCTCGTCGTGAAGCTCGCGCGCGAGGCTCTTGCGCTCGGCCTCCTGCGCCCGAAGATTGTCCTGCGCGAGCCGCCGATTCTCGAGAAGCAACCGGTCGAGCTGCGCTTCCGCGGCACGCCGGAGCGCGAGCTCGTCGCGCGCTTCGCCGTAGCGGCGGCCCGCGAACCACGCGAGGGAGAGCACGAGCGTCAGGAGTACGACCGGCAATTCGTCGAGCTGGAAGTGTTCCCACTGACGGGTCGCCGCGAAGAATCGCTCGCCGAACTCGAATCGCACGCAGAGGACGGCGACGAGAAGCGTGACGAGCCCGATGGCTGCGAGGTCACGCCGAGGATTGGCCCGCTCGAGCTCGACGTTCGTCATCCGGTGTCCTCCGGGCTCGCTTTGCGCCCGTTATCGCCCAAATCGGGAAAAACTCCCTGTCCTGCCCCCGGCGCATTGTGAAATTCTAGGGCCGACGCGGTTTCCATGCCCAGCCGGGCCGAACTGAGAACAACCATGAATCCGTCCCGCCACGCACTGCGTCGCCTGCTGCTCGCCGCAGCCGGCGCCACCGTGCAGCCCGCCCTCGTTCTGGCGGAGGAACAGGCATCGCGAGCGCTCCAGGAGATCGTGATCGTTGCCCCCTATGGTACCGGCGTGGATCCCGATCTCGTCCCGGCCAACGTCCAGCGCGCCACCGCCGAGCAGATCGGCAGGGCGCAAGCGCTGGATCTGTCGGATTTTCTCAATCGCAACTTCGCGAGCGTCAACGTCAATCACGCGCAGAACAACCCGCTGCAGCCGGACGTGAACTTCCGGGGCTTCACCGCATCGCCCCTGCTCGGCCTCTCGCCCGGGCTCACCGTGTACCAGAATGGAGTGCGCATCAACGAGCCGTTCGGCGACACGGTGAACTGGGATCTGGTCCCGCTGTCCGCAATCGACAGCGTGCAGCTGCTCGCCGGCACGAACCCGGTCTTCGGACTGAACACGCTCGGCGGCGCGCTGTCGCTGCAGATGAAGAATGGTTTCAGTTTCCAGGGCACCGCCGGCGAAGCCTACGCGGGCTCGTTCGGAAGACGCGTGGCTTCGGCGCAGCACGGCGGAAACGACGGCCGCTGGGGTTACTACGGTGCCGTCGACTACTTCGAGGAAGACGGCTGGCGGGACTTCTCCCCCTCCGATGCGCTCAGATTCTTCGGTGCGCTCAGCCTGCGGGGGGATCGCTCC
Source organism: Gammaproteobacteria bacterium (assembly GCA_052389755.1). Taxonomy (GTDB): domain Bacteria; phylum Pseudomonadota; class Gammaproteobacteria; order Steroidobacterales; family Steroidobacteraceae; genus JBQTHP01. The sequence continues at coordinate 25,390 of JBQTHP010000163.1, read as the reverse complement.
ACGCTCGATCTGAGCGTGGCGCACGCGGACACGAATCTGCGCGGCAACGGCAGCTCCCCCGCCGAGCTGCTCGCCGTCGACCGTGAGCAGGTGTTCACGCATCCCGACATCACGGAGAACTCCCTGACGCAGGTGATCCTCGAGGGCTCGCTCAGGCCATCCGATGCCTTCCAGATAGCGGGGAACCTCTTCCACCGATCGATCGACACGGACATGTTCAACGGCGACGGAACGATATTCGAGGAGTGCGAATTCGGCACCGAGGAGTTTCTCGTCGAGGAAGATTTCATCGACCTGAACGCGGACGGTGCATGCTCGGCGGCTGATGACGCGGAGATCGAGCTGGTGCTCGATCCGAACGGCGCGCCGATCGAGGCGGAGCTCGACGGCGAGGAGCTGAACGCGATCAACAACCTGGGCCGCCGCGAACAGGAGGGCTACGGCGGGTCCGCCCAACTCAGCTTTCGCTCCAGCGTGCGTGGGCGCGAGAACAACCTTACGCTCGGGGCCGCGTATGCGAAGGGCGAAACCTCTTTCGATTCGGCCGTCGAGGTCGCGCGCCTGCTCGAAGACCGCAGCACGTCGCGCTCCGGGATCTTTGCCGACGAGTTCCGCACCAACCTCGACAGCGCCTCATCGGCCGCAAGCGTCTATTTTCTGAATGCTCTCCATCTGTCGGAGCGGGCCGTGCTCACGCTGTCGGGCCGCTATGACGATACGCGGATCCGGCTGGCGGACCGCAGCGGCCAGACTCCGGAGCTCGACGGCAGCCACGGCTTCGAGCGCTTCAATCCGGCTGCAGGGATCACGTTCCGCGCGACGCGAGCCATCACGATGTTCGGCAGCTACGGACAATCGGCACGTGCGCCCACCCCTGTGGAGCTTGCCTGCGCGAGTGAAGATGCGCCGTGCAATCTGCCGAATGCATTCCTCGCCGACCCTCCGCTCGATGAGGTCGTCGCCAGGAGCGGGGAGCTCGGCGTGCGCGGCAACGCCGGTGCGCTGCGGTGGCGACTGGGAGCGTTCCAGACGACGAACGAAGACGACATCCTCTTCCAGACGGTCGGAGGCGCACAGGCGAACGTCGGCTTTTTCGACAACGTCGCCGATACCCGGCGCGCCGGTATCGAGCTCGGCTTCTCGCAACGCGTGCGACGCGTCCACTGGTTCGTCGAGTACAGTTATCTCGAGGCAACATTCGAGGACGCGTTCGTCGTCAACAGTCCGAACCATCCGCTCTTTGAGGACGAAGTGGCGCCGCAGATCGCCGGCGACGGCAAGCTGCTCGTGGCCGAAGGCTCGAGCATTCCGGGCATACCGAGGCACCAGGCGAATCTCGGCATCGACTTGAGCTTGAACGGTCGTTTCATGATCGGAGCCGACGCCCTCCTTCGCTCCGGTGTTCATGTGCGGGGCGACGAGGTGAATGCGCTTGGAAGGACCGACAGCTACGCGGTGCTCAATCTGCGCAGCGAATTCCGGCTCGGGGATCGTGGACTGCTGTTCGCGCGCATCGAGAACGTGCTCGACGAGGAGTATGAGACCTTCGGCCTGCTCGGCGAGCCGGACGAGGTCTTCGAAACCTTCTCTGATCCTCGTTTCTTCGGAGCCGGTCCTCCGCGAGGTGCGTGGATCGGGATCAGGTTCAACCTGTAGCGCGAAAGCGCGATCATGCGTAACGATCCGGAGCGAGCGCCTCGATGGCGATCGACGGTGTCCCGTCCGAGAGGATCTCGGCAACGAGCTTCCCCGTAATCGGCCCGAGGCTCACGCCCATCGTGGCGTGACCGGTCGCTGCGCACAGATTCGGGTAGCGAGCGAACCGGCCCACGTACGGCAGGCCGTCCGGGGAGCACGGGCGCAAGCCCGCCCAAGGGGGCGCGTCGCGAAAGTCCTCGGGGCGCAGGGCCGGGAAATACCGCGTCGCCGCGTCAATGATGGCCCGCACGCGTTCGTTCCGGATCGTCCGGTTCATGCCGGTGAGCTCCATGGTGCCGCCGATTCTCAGCGACGATCCCATCGGCGTCACGGCTACCCGCGCTTCGCTCAACGCCGAGCACAATTGCGGCAATTCACGCGGACGCGTGAGGGTCACGCTGTATCCCTTGCCGGCTTGCAGCGACAGCTTGATTCCGAGGCCGCGCACGATCGCCGGCGACCATGATCCGCCGGCCAGGACGAACGCATCGGCAGCCAACTCTCCCGCCGTGGTTTTCGCCGCCTCGATACGCGCGTTCGACGTGCGCCAGCCGGTGACTTCGGTGGACCAGCGGAAATTCACGCCCGCCGCTTCCGTGAGATCGAGGAGCGTGGCCATCAGCCGCGCAGGCGTCAGATGGCAATCGAGCGGGTAGTACACCGCGCCGACGATGTCCATCTGCGCGCCGGGATCGAGCTCGGCGGCCCGCGCGGGCGAGACGACTTCGCCGGGCACGCCGAGCGCGTTCGCGACGGCGGCTGCTTGCGCTTCTTCGTCGAGCCCATGGGCCGTCCTGCACAGGATGAGCATGCCGCGCTTGACCAGACCGAGCTCGTTGGCCGTGCGATCGGCGAGCTCTTCGTACAGCCGGCGGCTCGCGAAGAGCAGATCGCGCATCAGCGGGGAGCTCCGGCTCGCGTGCTTCGCGTTCGCGGCACGAATGAACCTGAACGCCCAGGCGATGAAATCCGGATCGACCCGCGGGCGGACGTAGAACGGGCTCGCGCTGTCGAACATCCATTTCAACGCACGAGGCACCACGCCCGGCGCCGCGAGCGGAACGAAATGACTGGGGAGGACCATCCCCATGTTTCCGAACGAGCAGGCGTCGCGTTCGCGGGTCTCTCGTTCGACTACCGTGACCTCATGACCGCGCTCGCGCAGATAGTGGGCGCAGTTGAGGCCGATGACCCCCGCTCCGCAGATGACGACGCGCATCAGGTTCGACTTCGAATGCCCCAGCAGAACGGATCGCCTGGATCCAGTCGCAGCGTCGCTTCCGCCGTCACGTGCGCGCTGCCCGTGATGCTCGGCGCGATCTCGCCCGCTGCGCGATCGAGCCACCGGTACTCGCCGACGAAGATGCTGCCGACCAGGCTCTCCTGCACCCAGGGCTCGCCCTCGGCGAGCTTGCCGTCCGCCGCCAGACACGCGAGCTTCGCGCTCGTGCCCGTGCCGCAGGGCGAACGATCGTAGGCTCCTCCGGGACACAGCACGAAGTTGCGGCTGTGCGCCCGCGCCGCGGGCGATGGCGCGAACAGCTCGACATGATCGACTTCCGGATGCCCCTGCGTGTTCACGGCGGCGCGAACGCGCGAGGCGAACTCCGTGAGCGCATCTACGTTCTCGAGGTCGATGTCGAGACCGTGTCTTTCGACGAGAAAGAACCAGTTGCCGCCCCACGCGACATCGCCGGAGACCTCGCCGAGATCTGCGACCCGCACCCTCGCCTGCCGCGCCTTGCGATAGCTCGGCACGTTCGCGATCGTGACGTCCCCGTTGGCGTGCAGCCGCGCATCCACGGAACCGACGGGCGTGTCGATCCTCACGCGGCCCGGTGAGAGCTTTCCTGCGTGAGCGAGCGACGCCACCAGCCCGATGGTGCCGTGGCCGCACATGCCGAGAAATCCCACGTTGTTGAAGAAGATCACGCCGAGCTCGCAGTCGCGGCGGTGCGGCGTGCACAGCAACGCGCCGACCACGGTGTCGGAGCCGCGCGGCTCGTTGACGATGGCGGATCGATAGCCGTCGAACTCATCGCGGAAGCGCGCGAGTCTTTCGCTGAGCGGACCCTCGCCGAGCTGCGGGCCGCCCTCCAGCACGAGGCGCGTCGGTTCGCCGCCGGTGTGGGAATCGATGACGCGGATGAGGCGCTGCGAATTCAATCGAGCGTGAATCCCAGCTCGATCGTCACCTGCCAGTGCGCGATCTTGCCGTTCTCGAGATGTCCGCGCGTGTCCGTCACGTGAAACCAGCGCATATTGTGAACGGTCTTGCTTGCCTTCTCGATGGCAGCGCGGATCGCCTCTTCCGCGCTCTTCGCCGATGAGCCCGTGAGCTGAATCGTCTTGTACACGTGCTGACTCATGGTGCCTCCCTCCGTTGCCGCGATTTTCATACTAATCGGTGACGGGCGTCACGCAATGCGGGAACGCGGCTTGCTACGCGCGCACGCCGTGCATGCACGCTGGCGCGCTCGTCGAATCATCCGTAGAGTGCGGGCGATGCGCGAAAGCAATCTGCGCCTTCCGGCGCTCGTCAACCTCCCTTTCACGTTGCCGCTGCCGTGGACGCGCGCCCGTCGGAGCGCACCGACGCGCGCGGAAAACGACGTGAACCGCCGCCGCGGCGTCGATCACGCGACGATTCTCGCGGTGGACGACGAACCCGATGCGCTCGATTTCCTGAGGGCGTTTCTCGCCCCCGAAGGCTTCGAGTTCCTGCAGGCCGCGAGCGGCGCGCAGGCGCTCGCAGTCATCGATCACCGACCGCCCGATCTCCTCATCATCGACGTGATGATGCCGGGTATGACGGGCCTCGAGCTCTGCGACATTCTTCGCGAACGCCCCGACACGCGCGATATCCCCATTATTCTCTACAGCGCCCACGACATTAAGGAGCACTCGAACTCGGGTCTCTACGACCACGCGTTCGTGAAGCCCGCGGACCCGGATCAGCTGCTCTGGGCGATTCGTGTGCTGCTGCCCGAGGATCGCCAATAGCATTCGGCCTGGGTCAGGTGAGTGCGCCGCTTTCACGAGCGCGAGCGATCAGCTCCGGATCGAGTTGCCAGGCGGCAACGACCGCATCGACGTCGGCACCGGCAGCGCGCGGCGCTGACGGCAGCGCTGCCGGCGTTCGGCTGAAGCGCGGTGCCGGCCCCTGCTGCACGACACCATCGATCTCGACGAATGCGCTGCGGGCGCGATTGTGTGGATGCTCCGCTGCTTCGGCCAGCGTCAGCACCGGAGTCACACACGCCTCGCTTTCCTCGAAGAGCTCACACCACGCGTCGCGCGTTCGGGTTCGAAACAACGCGGCAAGCTCGGCCTTCAGCGCGGGCCAGTCGCGTCGCACCGTCTCCGCGCTGAGATTCGGAAACCCCGCGGGCAGGAATCGCCCCTTCTCGAGCCCGAGCTTCTCGATCAATGCGGCATAGAACTGCGGCTCGATGGCCGCGACCGCCAGGTGCTTGCCGTCGCTCGTCTGGTAGACATCGTAGTAGTGCGCCGCACCGGCGAGCAGATCCGCGCCCGTACGATCGGCAAACTGGCCGAGCGCACGGTAGCCGAGGGCCATCGCCATGAAGGAGAGCGCGCCGTCGAGCATGGCCGCATCGACGACCTGTCCGCGCCCCGACCTGCGCGCTTCGAGCAGCGCACACACCACGCCGAATGCGAGCAGGAGGCCGCCGCCGCCGAAATCGCCGATGAGGTTCAACGGGACGACCGGTTTGCCGCCGGTGGGCCCGATCTGATGGAGCACGCCGGCGAGCCCGATGTAGTTGAGATCGTGTCCGGGTTTCTGCGCGAGCGGGCCGCCCTGACCCCATCCCGTCATGCGTCCATACACGAGCGCGCGGTTGCGGGCTAGGCACACCTCGGGCCCGACGCCGAGACGCTCGGCGACGCCCGGCCGGAAGGCTTCGATCAGGGCATCGGCCTTCGCGGCGAGCGCGAGTACGATCTCGACCGCTTGCGGCCGCTTGAGATCGAGTGCGATCGAGCGGCGATTGCGCAGGAGCGGCGATCGGTCCGGCGTGTCTGGGCTGCCGCCGGGACGATCGATGCGCACCACGTCGGCACCCATGTCGGCGAGCATCATGCAGCCGTAGGGAGCCGCGCCGAGCCCGGCGAGCTCGATGATTTTCATTCCCGCAAGCGGCCCCATGACCGGTACATTACCCCGGAAGAGACCAGGACGGCTCAGACGTCTCAGACGGCGAAGACGGTCAGAGGATCGCCAGCGCGGCGCGAAGCGTTCTTACTCTTGCCGTCTGCGCCGACTGGGACGTCTGAGCCGTCTGAGTCATCCTTCCGACCGCGGCATCGCCGAAGACGAAGGGCTCGAGAGTGAGCTTCTCGAGGAGCTGCGACTCAGCAAACGCGAAGGCGCAGATCAACCTCTCGCCCGAACCGTGGCATGGCCGTCGGTGAACATCGTCGGCGTGAAATCGGGTGACACCGGGACAGCCGCGCGCAATGCGATTCCGACCGAGGCGACCGCGAACCTCGATTTCCGCGGCACCGAACGAGAACCTCACGCTCGGAAGCCTCCGGTACGGCATCTCGACGTTCGCCGCGATCCTCGGATCGCTCGATATCGCCGCCCCCTGATACGGCGATCAGCCGCGAGGCTCGGGTTCCGGCCGAGGCTCTGCAGCTTGCTCGCTGCTGCCCGCCCCGGGTTCGGGCGACGCGGTTCGCATCTGCCCCTGGCCCCAGTAGTCGTTCGCCTCCGTGATCCAGTCGCCGCTCGCCGGATCGCGCCACTCGCCCTGGCCGATACGCGGTGCGCTCTCGAGGCGTGAGCGATCCATGACGAGCGCGTCCCGCTGAACCATCGAGCTGGCGGCCGCGTAGGGCACCGCCGTCCCCTCGCCTTCCGATGAGATCACGACGAACAGTGGCGCGCCGGTCGTCGCATCGGCAACGATGTCGACGACGGTCCCGAGCGACTCGCCTGTCGCGGTTTCCACTTCAGACCGATAGCTACAGGCGCCGTGCTTCCGGCCAGGCTCGTGTCGGGTGGCGCCGTCGACTCGGCCGTACGGTTGCCCGTCTCGTCCGGTGTCGTCTCGTTCTGCGCGCACGCTGCGAGCGCGAAAGCGACCGCCGCAGCGACGGTGAATGATCGGAGCTTGTCCATGGAATCACCTGTGTTGGAAGTAGCCGGCGTGGTCCGCATACGCTATTCCCGCAGGCTTTTCCGGTCGCTCATGTGCGACAGCATCACGCCACGACCGACGCGTTTTTTTTTCGGCCGAGCGTCAGTGCGGCTTCTGAAACTTCAGGGTCATGCGATCCGATTCGCCCATGGCGTCGTACTTCGAACGGTCGAACTCCGCGTTCGGCGGCTGGCCGGAGCCGTAGGGCACCGTCGTGCGCGTCGGCGGCAGCGTCCATACGCCGAACGGGTGATCCTTCGTATCTTTCGGATTCGCGTTTATTTCGGAGCGCGCGACGAGCTTCAGGCCGGCCTTCTCGGCCTGTTCGATGACGAACGCCTCGGTCACGTAGCCGCTCGCGGCTTTCGGATCCTGCGGGCCCGGCTTCGCCCGGTGCTGCTCGAGCGCGAGAATGCCGCCGGGCTTCAGTCCCGTGTAGAAGTCGCGAAACACCTTCTCCGTGAGCCCGTTCATGATCCAGCCATGCACGGAACGCGCGGTCAGAATGAGATCGAACGAGCTCGCGGGCAGGGGCGCGGACTGCGGCCCCCAGTTCACCACCTCGATGCCGCCGTAGATCTCCGGCTGCGCGCGGTACTTCGATTCGAAATCGGCGCGCGCCCGGCGCGCCCCGTCCGAGAGCTTCGGATTTGCGAGATCGGCGCCTGTGGCGAAGAACCTGCCGTCGGTCATGCGGGCGTACGGGGCGAGGATCTCCGTCCACCAGGAAGCCGCGCCCGGTTGCACCTCGAGGATCGTCATGCCGGGCTTCAGTCCCCAGAAGCTCAGCGCTTCGACCGGGTGACGGTGCACGTCTCGCGCCTTGGCTTCCGGCGCACGCCAGTCGCCCGCCACGGCAGCCTCAAGGGCGCCGTCGGCGGCGGGCGCGGGTGTTGCCATGGCGCAGACGAGCGCGAGCGCGCAATAGCTCAAAGTCGACCGTTTCATCGATCGTTCCCTTGTAAAGGCTGAGGGTAGGACTCCAGAGTATACCTGTTGCGGAAACGCATCACGGCTGGCCGGACGGATCGCCGGGGCGCACAATCTGCGCAGAACGAACCATCCGCTCTCTGGGGGAAAACCATGACTTCGTTGCGGATCCGGACGACGCGCATCGCGCTTCTCGCGAGCGCCGCAGCTCTATTTACGCCCGATGTACTGCTTGCGCAGGCCGCGGCCGACAGTTCGCTCGACGAAATCCTCGTAACCGCGCGCAAGCGGGGGGAAGCCGAGTCCGTGCAGGACGTGCCGCTCGCCGTGACGGCGTTCAGCGGCGATCAGCTCGAGGGGCGCCAGATGCGCGATCTGCAGAGCCTCGCGTTCTCGATGCCCAACGTCGCCCTCGACGACATCGGTACGCAGAAGGGGGTGGCCAATTTCACGATCCGCGGCCTGGGAATCAACAGCTCCATTCCCTCGATCGACCCGACGGTCGGCACGTTCGTCGACGGCATGTACCTGGGCATCAACGCGGGCGTCGTGTACGACCTCTTCGATCTCGAAGGCATCGAAGTGCTGCGCGGCCCGCAAGGCCTCCTCTTCGGGCGGAACGTCACCGGCGGTGCGGTTCTCATCCGCACCCGCAAGCCGACGGACGAGTTCGACGCGACCTTCAAGGTCTCCTCCACGGACGATCTCGACAAGGTGTTCGCCGGTTCGGTATCGGGGCCCCTGGTCGAGGACAAATTCAAGGCCAGGCTGACCGGGTACTACAACGACGATGACGGCTGGTTCACGAACGACGCCAATGGCAACGATTTCGGCCAGTCGGAGACCTGGATGGTCCGCCCGTCGTTCACCTGGACGCCGACGGAGAGGGCCGACCTTACGATCCGGCTCGAAACCGGCCAGCTCGACGGGCAGGGCGTCCCCGGCCAGAACCGCGCTCTCTTCCCACGCGACACGTTCGATTTCGCGATCAATGAAGAGGGGTTCACGGATACCGAGTGGCAGCAGGCGATCGCCGAGCTGAACGTCGACGTGGCGTTCGGGGACGGCCGGATCACCAACATCCTGGGCTGGCGCGATTTCGAGGCGCGCGCGGCTCTCGACGTCGACTCGACGCCGGTCACGGCATTCCACGCGCGCTCGAAGACCTTTCAGGACCAGTTGAGCAACGAGCTGCGGTATGCCGGCACGTTCGGCCGCGTCGCGGTGACGTCCGGCGTCTTCTGGTTCACGCAGGACCTCCAGTATCTCGAAAACCGCATCCTCGCAGGCGGCGCGATCAACTCGACCATGGGCGGCATCCAGGAGCACGACACGTTCGGCATCTTCACGCAGACCGACATCGGGCTTTCGGACTCGTGGATTCTGAACCTGGGCGTGCGCTACTCCGAGGAGAAGAAGGACGCGCAGATCGCCACGTTCATCCCGAGCACCGCGCTGTCCTCGTGCAACTTCGATACGGAAGCCTGCACCTTCAGCTTCGTGGACGACGAGAAGTGGGATGACGTCACGCCGAAGGTCGGCGTGCAGTGGCGGGCGCACGACGACCTGCAGGCGTACGCGTACTGGACCAAGGGCTTTCGCAGCGGCGGCTACAACCTGCGCAGCACGTCGCTGACCGCCCCGCCGGGCCCGACCGACCAGGAAGAGACCGACAGCTACGAGATCGGCCTCAAGTACGACTGGCCGGGCAATCGGGTCCGCACGAACGTGGCCGTCTTCCGCAACGAGATCACGGACATGCAGCGCGAGGTCAACCTGTCGAATCCCGGAGTCGCGGTCCTGCAGATAGTGCGCAACACGGCGGATGCCACCATCCAGGGCTTCGATCTCGAGGTTCAGGCCAGGGTGAGCGATCAGCTTCTGCTGACGGGCAGCTACGGATACACGGACGGGGAATACGACAGAATCCTCTTCGACCTGAGCGGGGACGGGTTGATCAATCAGACCGACTTCGACCTCATCATTCCGCGGCTCACGAAATCGACGTGGGGCGTCGGGTTCCTGCACGACCTGCCGCTTGGATTCGGCGGGCTCACCACGCGCGTCAACTTCTTCCACCGCGACAAGTCCCCGTACACCGACAATAATCTCGGCACGCTGAACGAGGCCGAGATGCTCGACGCAAGCATCGGTCTCAACATGATGGACGGGAAGCTCGGACTCTCGCTGTTCGGCAAGAACCTGCTCGATGAGGTGACGGAAGGCAACGACACGCAGCTGCCGGATTCGGCCGGCTTCGGCGGCGACGGGCCGGCCGGTCCGCGTCCGGTGCCGACGTTCTCGCCGCTGAACAAGGGACGCGTTCTGGGAATCGAGCTCGTCTACCGTCTCTGAGACACGTTTCGCGGGAGCAGCGAAGCCGTTCGGATAGATTCGCCGGCATGGCCCGCCACCGATCGCCGGCGCTCCTGGCGCGGCACCGACTCGCGGCGCTCGTCGCGCTGATCGCGGTCGTCGCACCGGCGCTTGCGGCCGATGAGCATCCCGCGCTCACGCTCGTCGAGCGTGCGGCGATCGCCGTGCGTACCGATCCGGAGGCGAGCCGGCGCCATGCGGAAGGCGCGCTCGCAATCCTCGCACGCCGCCCGGACGCCGATCTCGAGATTCGCGCACGACTCGTCCTGTGCGACTACCACTCGGAACGGGACCGCGCGGCCGCCGAAGCGGAAATCTCCCGGGCCACGGCCCTGCTCTCCCGCGCACAGCGTCATGCCCTGCGCGCCGGAATACTCGTCTGCCAGGGCGAGACGATCGAATCGACCGGTGAGAATGCGCGGGCCCGCGCGCTTTACGAGCAGGCGGTCGGCGTCGCCTCGGACGCGCACGACGAGGAGATGCTCGCCGGCGCGCTGTTCTCGCGCGGCTACGTGCTCGGCCTGCAGGGAGAGTACGCGAGCGGTCTTGCGGACCTGAGGCGCTCGCAGACGCTGTACGAGAAGCTCGCGATGCCTCACCACTCGCTCACCGCGCTGAACGGCATCGCGATCCTGTACAACCGCATGGGCGACTACGCGCACGCCCGCGACATTTACGCGCGCGCGCTCGAGGCGCAGACCGAGGCCGGCATGCGTCGCGAACAGGTTGTCACCCAGCACAACCTGGGTCGCGCGCACGAGAACCTTCACGAATGGGACGCCGCTCGGCGCGCGTTCACGGCCTCATACGAGCTCAGTCGTGAGCTGGCGTATCCGCGAGGCGAGGGCTACGCGCTGCGCGGCCTCGCGGCGGTCGCCGTCTCGGTGGGCGACCCGCGCGGCGCGCTCACGACGCTTGCGCGCGCCGAGACGCTGCAGCGCCAGACGACGGACGCGCGGCTCGGCGCGCAGATCGAGCTCGTCCGCGGTATCGCCCTGCATCAGCTCGGCCGGATGAACGAAAGCGTTACGGCGCTGGAGCGCGCCGCGGAAGTGCTTCGAAAGGGTGACGTTCTGCAGGAGCTTGCCTCGGCGACCGCGGAGCTCGCGACGCTCTATGCGGACCTCGGCTATTGGCGGCTCGCGTTCGAGCGGCAGGAGGAGTCGAAGGCCACGACGGAGCGCATGCTCCGCAACCAGATCGATCAGCGCTTCGCGACCCTCAAGGTCGAGTTCGACACGGCGGCGAGGGACAAGGAGAACGCGCTGCTGGTGCGAGAGAACGAAGCGAACGGGCAGTTGCTCGAGCAGGCTCAGCGCGTGCGCCACCTTCAGGCGACTGTGATCGGCCTGACCACGCTGCTCGCTGTCCTGCTCGCCACGCTCGCGGTCTTCCAGCGCCACAGCACGCTGCGCATGCGCGAGCTCGCGATGACCGACGAGCTCACCGGAGCGCCGAATCGCCGCGCCGTGCTCGGCCGTCTCGAGCTGCTGCTGCGAAACGCGGACGCTGCACCGTGCTCGATCCTCATCGTGGACATCGACCACTTCAAGAGCGTCAACGATCGCCACGGCCACCATGCGGGCGACGAGGTCCTGAAGATCATCTCGGACACGATCCGCTCCTCGGTACGCGAGCCCGCGTTCGTCGGGCGATTGGGCGGGGAGGAGTTCCTGATCGTTCTTCCCGCAACCGCGCTGGACGAGGCGCGTCAGGCGGCCGAGCGGTTTCGCGAACAGCTCACACGGATCGTCAGCCCGTGGCTCACCGACCCGCGGCATATCACCGCGAGCATCGGTGTGACGACCTCATCGCCAGCAGTGGACAGCCCGAGCAGCATGCTTCAGCGCGCGGATGCGGCCCTTTACGCCGCCAAGCGCGGCGGACGAAACTGCGTGAAAACGGAGCCGGCCCCCGTCACCGTCCTGGCCCAGCGCCTCGCCGATCGTCAGGCCGGCTGACGCTCGACGGGCGTCCCTGATCAGCAAAGTCCCCTCACGAACTGCGTCTGACGCGGCCGCGGGGCGAAGTGGAAAGCGGTCTCGCGAGACTCAGATCGACTCCGCTCGGTATCGGGCGAACGGTCATTGCGCTGCGACCCGAGCCCGTGCGAGCCGTCGACCGGACTTGCGCCCATTGCGAGCCGCGTGAGCGTAAGGCCCAGCCAGCTACCGATTCGAGTGCTCATTTCGACCTCCAGCGTAGTGCGTTTTGCGTGCGCACAATCTGCGCGCGCATCGAGGTCGGAACAAACAGACTAACTGCAGGCGCGTTAAGGCCAGCTTTACGTCGTCTGCCTGCGAAGCGATGGCGCGCGTGCGCGCACGGCCTGAGGCCAATCGACGCTCGCCTGGGAAGGCAAACCGCGCGACGCGGTCCATTTGATCCCGGACACAGGGACGTTCCGTCCGCCCTCGGCCCAAGAGCAGTCGGGGAGGCTCGTGGTCCGGCCGCACCCGTAAAATCCCGTGGTGACCAAGGGAGTCGCACTCGTGCTCGGCGGCTACGGGGCTTTCGGCAGGCTCGTCGTGGCATCGCTGGCTCGCCACGAAGCGATCTCGGTCGTCGTCGCCGGACGCAGCATCGAGAAGGCGCGTGCTCTTTGCCGATCGCTCGTCGTCCCGAACGTCGCGCCAGTGGCGCTCGACTGCAGCGCACCTGATCTTGGTGCACGCTTGGGCGAGTTGCGCCCCGCGGTGGTGATCGACACCGTCGGTCCATTCCAGTCCCGCGACTATGCGGTGGCGCGAGCCTGCCTCGCCACGGGCGCTCACTACGTCGATCTGGCGGACGGTCGCGAGTACGTCGCCGGCATCGGTGCGCTGAACGAAGCCGCGCGCGCGCGCGGCCGCCTCATCGTCAGTGGCGCCTCGACGTGTCCCGCAATGTCGACGGCGGTTGCCGACGAACTGTCGCGCGATCTGGCGCGCGTCGATGAGATGAGCCTCGGCATCGCACCCGGGCAGCGTGTGCCGCGCGGTATTGCAACCGCACGCTCGGTTCTCGGCTATTGCGGTCAGCGCATCCCTTCCCTGCGCGATGGAGAAGCGCTGACTACGTGGGGCTGGAGCGGTCTCACGCGCCACGCTTACCCCGCGCCGGTCGGACCACGGTGGCTGTCGCGCGTCGACGTACCCGAGGGTGCGCTCTGGCCATCGCGCTATCCGGGTCTGCGGGAGCTCGAGCTTCGGGCAGGCCTCGAGATCGGCATACTGCACGTGGGCCTGACCGCACTGTCGCAGCTCGCGCGATTGCGTGTGATCGGCTCGCTCGCGCGCCACGCCGGACTCATGCTCGCAGTCTCGAGCTGGTTCGATCGGTGGGGACACACCAGCGGTGCGATGCACGTCACCGTCACGGGCGCGACCAGCTCCGGTTCGCGGCTGCGGCGCACGTGGTCGATCGTCGCAACCAGCGGCGATGGTCCGCAGATACCGGCCGCACCCGCGGCGCTGATCACAAAAAAACTCCTCGGCGTCGCCGGATATGCGGCGATCGCCGAAACGGGCGCGCGACCCTGCATGGGGCTCTTTTCGCTCGCAGAGATGCTGGCCGAGCTCGAGCGGTTCGCGATCACAACCGAGCTAGACGAGAAACCGATCTCGCTGTGACGGCGCCGGCATGAAGCACGTGTCGCGACGCCCGAACCAGCGGTAGCGGTTCCGCGCCACGAGGTCATACAGCGCATCGCGCGGCCGTTTGGGAAAAACGCGTGCGAGCTTCGCCAGGCGCCACGCGCCGCCCGTCAGCTCGAACATCTGAATCACGGCATCGGATGCCGTGTACGCGCGGCCCGCGTGCAAAAGCAGAAACGTGCTCGGATTGTCCGGACTCACTCCGTGGGCGCGCAGTAGTTTGCGACCCACTTCGCTCTGCGTCGTCGCAAAACGAAACAGCCCGCTGCGGTCCCGGCGCAGCAGATAGGACGCCCACCCGCTGCAGAGCACGCAGGTGCCGTCGAAGACGACGACCGGTGTCCCTTCATGTTGCGGCATCGACCGAACCCTCGTATGCGATCACAGGACCGACGTACGGCAATGCCACGCTCACCGCGAAGGCGTACCGGCCGTCCTTCTCGAACGCCCGCGCGGTCATGCCGCGGAAAACGCGGCCCGGCAACGGTATTCCAAAGAACGTTGCACGGGCGAGGATCCATTCGAGCGCGCCGCGGCGTACCGCGAGTCTGAAATGCAGGGCGATCGGGCCGAGTCGCTCGACCAGAAGCGATCCACCCGCCCGGACGTAAGAGCGCACCACGCGGCTCGCGCCGTACCACCGGCTCCAGATTTCGCCGCTGCTCGTCGCTTCGAGCACGACCGTGACGGGCCGATCGCGTTGTTCGAGCGGCAGGCTCATGAGCTTGCAGAGTAGCCGGGCCGTGCGTGCGCGACCCCGCGTCACGCTTGCCGTGCCCTCGAGCCGCACGGAGCGCCCGCAGTGCACGGCGCGAACGGCCGGCGGCAGCTGGTCGAACATCGGGCCCAGGAGCGTCGCGAATATTCCGCTCACGAGTGGGGATCCCGAAAAAAGGCAATCTGGCGGATCATTTCGCCGAACCACGGATGGGTGACGATGAGAGTAAAACTGAAACGTCCGTCGCGTTCTTCGCGATGAATCACTTCTATCAGGCCGGGAGTGAGCCAATCCGGCAGCCGCGCGCGGCGCACGCCTACCGCGAGGAAATAATCGCGGCTGCGGAACACTAGCGCGCGAGCCTCGACATGAAGAGTGAGCGTCATGCCGACGCCCAGACCCACGCATTCCTCCAGCCCGGTCGGACCTGCGAAACGCTTTGCGGAGTGAATGACCTGCGGAAAACGTCCGGCAGAGGCGCGCCGACGAGCCGCGCGATCTGTCCGAACAGACGCCCTGCCAACGTCATACGCGTTTCCGCGACCTCGCCCACGTACACGACGCTCTCGGCATGCCCGAGCTTGATCGAAAACCGGTGACGCACCGGCGGGGGCAATCGCGCCCAGTCGTCCTGCGCGAGCAGTGCCCGGAAGCGCTCCTCGATCCGCTCGGTGCGCGCAGGCGCCGAACGCGCCGCGACTGCATTCACGGGCGCGGCTCGCCACCCCAGAATTCGTTTGCGTCAGGGCTGACCCGCCGCTCAGGCAGAACGGGGCGAACCCGCGCGATCTTCCATCCGACGACCAGGAGAGCCGCGACGGCCGCAAAGAGCGACGAGGTCATCGCGCCGCGCACGATCTCCAGCCAGGGGTCCGGGCCGCGCGGGTCCTGCATCATCACGGTGACGAGCAGCGGCGCGACGTAGAGCATCACGGCCGTAAATGCCACCCAGAACCGGGCACCGTTTGCGCCGGCACACACCTCCGACAGGATCAGCTTCAGAGGCCTGGTGAGCGCGGCGAGGATCGCCGAGCTCAGTGCCACGCTCACTCCGATGGCAAGAAAGAAACCGACGGTGGCGTCCATGATCGTTCCCTTCGCTTCGTGAAACCCCGCGTCAGCCGCCGCCGGCCGCGCGCCGCGCGCGGCCGCGATCGAGGAATCGAACGATGCCGGTCCCGAGCTTCATGAGGGCGGTGACCTGGCTTTTCGGCAGCGTGAGCATCTGCTCGTACCAGCGGCTCAGCTTCTCGACGAAATCGAGCATCTCCTCGAGGCGGCGTCGTGTCTCTGCGCTCACCGACGAATCGCGCTGCGCATCGGAGAGACACTCGCGCAGCGCCGCCGCGGCCGGATCGAGCTCCCGCGCCTTGCGCCCCGCGGCGATGCGCTGAACCATCGTCCAGAGATCCGTCTCGGCCTCGAAGAAGTCGCGACGATCGCCGAGCACCGGCACCCGCCGGATCAGCCGCCACGCGGCCAGCTCCCGCAGCGACACGGAGACGTTCGAGCGCGCCATCGCGAGCTTCTCGGCGATCTCGTCGGCGGTGAGAGGGCGCTCCGATGCATACAGCAGCGCATGCACCTGGCTGACCGAACGGGTCACGCCCCAGTCATCGCCCATGTTTCCCCACTGCAGGACGAACCGGTTTATCGCCTCCGGCAGGGGCGCCGCGGTATCTGTAATTTCTGTCATGACAGAAATTACAGACCCTTCCGCATAACTTGTCAAGCCGCGATGCAGTGCGCGTGAGTGAGACACACGGCACGTAGCCGCAGCGCCGGGATGCTTCGGTCGATCGGTCGGTGCACAATCGCACCGCCGTAAGCTCACGGCGCGGGGAGTCAGGCAATGACGAACGCATCGAATCCATACGCACCGCCGAAAGCGGCCGTGCGCGACGTAGCCGATCCGGACGCTCCGGCCGAGCGCGCGGGGCGAGGCACGCGGCTCGCTGCGGCAGTACTCGACGGCATCCTCGCCGTGGTGATCATCTATCTGCCGCTGTTCCTGACGGGCGCCCTCAAGTTCGACGGCACGCAGGTCGACGCGTCCGCGCTCATGGGCGTCGGCGGCGTGATCGCGATGATCGGAGGTCTCGCGTGGATCGGCGTCACGATCTACCTCGTGAAGCGCAACGGCCAGACGATCGGCAAGAAGCTGCTCGGCATCAAGGTCGTGCGCAGCAGCGGCGCGTCCGCCTCGCTCGGGCGCATCTTCTGGCTGCGCAACGTCGTGAACGGCATTCCGAGCGCGATCCCGCTGATCGGAATGCTCTACACGCTGGTCGATCACCTCCTCATCTTCGGCGAGCCTCGTCAGTGCCTGCACGACAAGATCGCCGACACGATCGTCGTCAACGCGTGAGTAGCGCCGCGGCGCCGTGACGAGGCAGGTCCTCGACACCCTCGTCGGGGCTGAGACGCCCGAGGGAATCACGCTCGAGTTGCGCCCCGCCGGCCTTCCGGCGAGGTTTTACGCCTTTCTGCTCGATATGCTGATCCGTCTCGCGCTGCTGTACGCCGTCGCAATCGGCGCGGCGCTCGGCGGCGGGATCGGGCTTGCGATCTGGCTCATCCTGCTGTTCGCGCTCGAGTGGCTCTACCCCGTGGCATTCGAGCTGTCCCGCAGCGGAGCCACGCCGGGAAAGCGGGCGCTGCGGCTCAAAGTGGTCATGGACAACGGATTGCCGATCACGCCAGCCGCGTCGCTGACGCGAAATCTGCTGCGGGTGGCGGACTTTCTGCCGTTTCTCTACGGCTTCGGCGCCGTGAGCATGCTGCTTCGGCGCGACTTCAAGCGACTGGGCGATCTGGCCGCGGCGACGCTCGTCGTCTACGAGCCGCGGCCGGCGCCGAAGTTGGCCCTGCAGGACGTGGCGCCCCTTGCGCCGGCGCGGCCGCTCGTGCCGCGCGACCAGGCCGCGGTGATTGCCCTCGCCGCGCGTGCGCCGCGGCTGACAGCCGCCCGGGTCGATGAGCTCGCGGCCCTCGCCGCCGAGGTGACCGGCGACCGTGGCGCGTCCGGACCGCAGGTCACGCGCCGCCTGCTCGCAGTCGCGCAGTGGTTGCTCGGACATCGCTGAGCCTGCAATGACGCCGCTGCACTTCGAGCGCCTGTATCAGGCCGAGTGGGAAGAGCTCGAGTCCCTGCTCGCGCGCATACGCGGTGAGCCGGGGCCGAAAGGCGACGCGCCGATCCGCGGGGAGCGCATCGCCGCGCTGTATCGCCGCGCCTGCGAACACTTCGCGCTCGCTCGTGCCCGAGCGTACCCGGCGCACCTGGTCGATCGGCTCGAACGCATGACGGCGCGCGCGCATCAGGCGATCTACCAGCGGCGAGAGCTCGGCCTCTCGCGCGTGAAGGCGCTCGCTGCGGTGGAGTTTCCCCAAGCCGTGCGTGCGCATGCCGGATACGTCTGGGTGGCCGCCGCAGTGTTCATACTGCCGATGATCGTGCTCGGGATACTCGTTCACGCGCGACCCGAGCTCATTCTGTCCGTGGTCGATCCCGAGACCGCAGCAGACATGGAACGCATGTATTCGAGCGCCGCGGAATCGATCGGCCGCACGCGCGCCGCCGAGAGCGACTGGATGATGTTCGGGTTCTACATCCGCAACAACATCGGGGTTGCCTTCCAGTGTTTCGCGAGCGGCTTCTTCGCCGGTGTCGGCAGCCTGTTCTTTCTCGCATTCAATGGCGCGTTCGCCGGCGCTCTGGCCGGATATCTCACCGAGCGCGGACTTTCGGAGACCTTCTACTCCTTCGTCGTCACGCACGCCGCGTTCGAGCTGACCGCGATCGTGCTTGCGGGCGCGGCGGGTCTGCGGATCGGCCACTCGCTCCTCGCGCCGGGACGGCGCACCCGTGCGCAGGCGCTGGTGGTCGCCGCGCGCGAAGCGATCGTGATCATCTACGGCGTCGCGGGATTGCTGCTGCTGGCCGCCGCGGTCGAAGCGTTCTGGTCGTCGGCAAGCTGGCTGCCGCCGGCCGTGAAATACGGCGTCGCGGCCGCCTGCTGGGCCGCGATGCTCGCGTACCTCACGCTGCAGGGCCGCCGTGCGCGTTGAATCGTTTGCGATCCACCTGCGTCCGCGCACCGACATGGAGGCAGCGGATCTCGGCGTGCGTCTCTGCCAGAGTGTCGCGCGCGACGTCTATCGCTGCTACGCGGCCGTGTTCGTGCCCGTCGCCGCGCTGACTCTCGCCACGTACGGGATCGCGAGCTGGCTGCCAGGGATACTGTTGTGGTGGGCGAAGCCCTGGCTGGATCGCACGATCCTGTTCGCGCTGTCCCGAGCGGCCTTCGGGCAGGGAACGACGCCCCGCGACGTGTGGCGCGCGCAGCGTCACGTCTGGTGGGCCCAGTTCCTTCGGACCTGGACGTTGCGGCGCCTGTCGCCCTGGCGCTCCTTCACGCAGCCCGTCTACCAGCTCGAAGGACTCTCGGGCTCGGCGCTGCGCAAGCGCGTGCTGCAGATCCGCTCGGGAAGAACCGGTTCCGCTCTGCTCATGACGTCGGCTTTCAGCACGACCGAGCTCGCGCTGTCCGTCGGGCTCATCTCCCTCGCCGTCTGGTTCGCGCCTCACGGCTACGAGCCGGATCTCATGCAGACTTTCCTGCGCGCGGAAGAGAGCGCGATCGATTTCGCGATGGCCGTGGTATTCGCCGCGGTCGTGCTGTTCCTCGAGCCGCTGTACGTGGCTGCCGGGTTCGGGATGTACCTGAACCGGCGCGTCGATCTGGAGGCCTGGGATATCGAGCAGGAGTTTCGTCGTGCGTTCGCGCAGTGAGGCGCCGGCGCGCGCGGCGCTGGTCGCTGCCGCGTTCGTCGGCCTCGCGGCCGTTCCGTTCGCCGCCGGAGCGGCGGCCGGGGACGTGCCGAGCGAGGCCGACGTTACCCGCGCGCTCGAGAGAGTGAAAAGCGATCCGAACCTCACGACCGAGCGCACCGTGCGCACGCTGAAGTGGACCGACGAGACCGATGTCCGCGACGATCCCACGCCACGCTGGCTGCGTTGGCTCCTCGGGCTCTTCGATTGGGTGGCGGAAGCCGGTCGAGTGCTGCTCTGGGTCGCCGGAGCTCTGCTGATCGGACTTCTCGCCCTCTACCTCTTTCGAATCGTGCGCGCGCGAGTCTCGCGCGGCGCGGCCGATCGGTTCATCGCCCCGAGCCACGTGCGCGATCTCGATATCCGGCCCGAGAGCCTGCCGCCCGACATCGGAGCCGCGGCGCTCGCGCTGTGGGAGCGCGGTGAGCATCGTGCGGCGCTCGCCCTGCTCTATCGCGGCCTCCTGTCGCGACTGGCGCACGTGCATGCCGTGCCGATCCGCGATTCGAGCACCGAAGGCGAGTGCCTTGCGCTCGCAGTGCGCCATCTTCACGCCGATCGCACGCCATACGTCTCGGGACTGGTGCGCATCTGGCAGCGTGCCGTGTATGGCGGCAACGATCCGGAGACCGGCGACGTGCGCGTGCTCTGCGCGGGTTTCGCGGACGCGCTCGATACGGGCGAGCCGGCATGAACCGCGACCGCGTCGTCAACGTCGTCGTGCTGGCCGCGATCGCATTGGTCGTCGGCTGGATTGCCGTCAACACCGAGTGGACGGAAGTCTCGGTACCCACTCCTCTCAAGGGTGAAGCGGCCCGAAACCCGTTCTACGCCACGCAGCGGCTGGCCGAAACGCTCGGCGCGCGCACCGAGTGGCGTCAGAACCTCGGCCGCCTCCCCGCTCCCGATGCGGTGATCGTCCTCTCGGCCTGGAACTGGAGCCTCATCAAGAACCGGCGCGAAAGTCTGGAACGCTGGGTGCAGGCGGGCGGGCGGCTGGTGATCGATCGATCGCTGATCGGCGGTGAAGCGGAGCTGGAGCGCTGGGCCGGGATCGCGCTGCACTTCCCGGAAGACGAGGACGAGGAATCCCCGACGACACCGCCCGAAAGCGAGCAGTGCCGAACACTCGAGCTTGCGCGCGGCGCGCCGGTCACGGGCACGCGGCGGAGCTACTCGGTGTGCGGCATGGATGCGCGCAGCTCGCTGACGAGCGCACGCCGGCACGAGTGGGCGCTGAGCGACGCGCAGGGGCTGCAGGCTTTGCGAGTACCCGTGGGTCGCGGCAGCGTGACGCTCGTCAACGCGCGCCCGTTCGCCTACCGCGCGCTGTTCGAGTTCGACCACGCGCTGCTGTTCGCGGCAGCCGCCCAACTGCAACGCGGCGATGAGCTGCTGTTTCTATCGGAGAGCGAAGGCGCGTCGCTCTTCGACCTGATGTGGCGTCATGGCGCCCCGGTGATCCTGTTGTCGATCGCGCTGCTCGCGTTCGCCCTGTGGCGCGGAAGCGTACGCTTCGGGCCGCTGGCCGCCGCGCCGGACGCAGCGCGCCGCTCGCTCGGCGAGCAGATTCGCGGCACCGGCCAGTTCACGCTGCGCTTCGGCGCCGGTCAGGCGCTGCATGCCGCTTCGGTGCGCGCGCTGCGCGAGGCCGCGGATCGCAGGATTCCGGGCTTCGGCGCGCTGCAGGCCCAGGATCGCACGGCGGCGCTCGCGCGCGCGACCCGGCTCGCCCCGGATGCGCTGTCCGCCGCGATTCACTACGCCGGTCCGCGCCGGCCCGGCGAGCTCAGAAGCGCGATCGCGCTGCTCGAGACGGCCCGCCGGATGATCCTGAATTCGAGTATCAGAAAACAAGGCTGACCGTATGCAGATGGAATCGAATGCGATCGCCCGGGCTGCCGAGCTGCTCGCCCGGCTGCGCGAGACGATCGGTCACGCGATGGTCGGCCAGACGGCCGTCGTCGAGCAGGTCATCGTCGCGCTCGTCGCTTCCGGACACGTGCTCATCGAGGGCGTGCCGGGCTTGGGCAAGACCCTGCTGGTCCGGGCGCTTGCGCAGGCGCTGGCATTGAACCAGGGCCGGGTGCAATTCACGCCCGATATGATGCCGTCGGATATCACCGGCCACGCGGTGCTCGATCCGGCGACCCGCGAGCTGCGCGTCGTCCGCGGCCCGGTCTTCACCAACGTGCTGCTCGCCGACGAGATCAATCGCGCGCCGGCGAAGACGCAGAGCGCCCTGCTCGAGGTGATGCAGGAATACCAGGTCACGCTCGAGGGCCAGACCTTGCCGCTGCCCCGGCCGTTCATCGTGCTCGCGACCCAGAATCCGATCGAGACCGAAGGCACCTATCCGCTGCCCGAGGCACAGCTCGACCGGTTTCTCTTCAAGGTCGAGATCGGGTATCCAACGGCCGACGAGGAAGCGGCCGTCGTCGTACGGACCACCAACGATCAGACCGGCGATCAGCTGCCGCTCGCAAACGTGAAGCCGTGCCTGAACGAGCGTGCGGTACTGGGGCTCCAGCAGATTGCCGCCCGCCAGCGCGTGGATGCGAGCGTCATCGACTACGCGGTGCGAATCGCCCGGGCGACGCGCGATTGGCCCGGCCTCGCGATCGGTGCTGGCCCGCGAGGACCGATCGCGCTCGTGCGCGCGGCTCGCGTCGTCGCCCTGCTCGACGGACGCGACTACGTGACGCCGGACGACATCAAGCGCATCGCGCTGCCCGCGCTGCGCCACCGCGTCGCGCTGACGCCCGATGCGCTGCTCGAGGGGCGCAAGCCGGGCGATCTGCTCGCGAGTGTGATCGAGAGCGTGGCGGCGCCGCGCGCGTGACATGCGCCTTCGTCTGATCCCCGGACCGTCCGCGATCGCCGCGCTCGCGGCCGGCGCCGCTGCAGTGCTGATCGCGCGCGTCGCCGGCGCGAGCGTCACGATGTCCGCATGGATTGCGGCGAGCTGGGCGGCGGCGCTGCTCGCCGCGGCCGCACTCGACTACGCCTTCACCCGGCGCGCATGGCGGCAGGCCTCGCCGCAGTTGCGGCGCCGGCTGCCGGCAGCGCTCGCGATCGGGGTGAGACGGCCGGTGCACCTGACGATCGAGCTCGAAGGATCCAGGCGCTGGCGCTGCGCGCTCTACGATCACGCCGATCCCAGTGTGCTAACGGAGGGCCTGCCGGCCGATCTCGAGCTGCGAGGCGGACAGCGCGCGGACCTCGGTTACGTCGTCGTGCCCAGTCGCCGCGGCGAAGTGCGATTCGCGCCCGCAGACGTGCGGGTGCGCTCGCGCCTCGCGTTCTGGGAGTTGCTCGATAGTCTCGGCACGGATGAGTCGCGGCGCGTATATCCCGATTTCGCGCAGGTTGCCCGCTACGCGTGGCTCGCCGGCGATCGCCGTCTCTCCGAGATCGGCATCAAGACGTACCAGCAGCGCGGTGAAGGCACCGATTTCAAGCAGCTCTCCGAGTACCGCATCGGCGACGCCGTGCGTCACATCGACTGGAAGGCGACGCTGCGCTCTGAGAAGCCGATCATCCGCGAGTTCCAGAACGAGCGCGACCAGTGCGTGCTGCTTCTCATCGACTGCGGCCGCCGCATGCGCGCGGACGATCGTCACGATGGTTTCGGGTCCGCGCACTTCGACCAGGTGCTGAATGCGGTGATGCTGCTCGCCTACGTGGCGCTCAAGCAGGGCGACGCTGTCGGTGCGATGACCTTCGGAACGCCGGCCGGCGAGGAACGCTCCTTCGCGCCGCGCAAGGGCGCGGCGACCCTGAACGCACTCATGGCCGAGCTGTACGACGTGCAGCCCTCGCCGACGCATTCCGACTACGTCGGTGCGGCGAAGGATCTCCTGCGCAAGCAGGGCAAGCGCGCGCTCGTCATCGTGATCACCAATTTCCGCGACGAGGACGGCACGGAGCTTCAGCATGCGCTGAAGCTGCTGCGTTCACGTCATCTCGTGCTGCTCGCGAGCCTGCGCGAACGCATCGTGCACGAGCTCGTGAGCCAGCCGATCGTGGCCGGCGACGCGGCGATCGAGATCGCGAGCGCGCACCTCTACGAGCAGGCTCGGCGCGATGCGTTCAATCGCCTCGCCGCCCGCGATGCGCTCATGGTCGATGCGGAACCAGAGCGCCTCGGGATCGAGCTGGTCAATCGCTATCACGCCGCCAAACGCGCGGGGCTGATTTGATAAGAGAAGAGCGAGGACGCGCCCGCGACCGGTGTGCGTCGAAGGTCCTGCGCGATCGCTGATCAGGTGTGTCCTGACGGACGTACCCTCGCGCGGGCCGGCGCGCTTTAAGCCCGATGCGCGCCAGCGGCCCGCGCTCGGCACCCGATCGAATGCGATCGCGCAGGGCCTTCAACGCGCGCCGGTCGCACGAACGTCCACGCTCAACTAAGCGCTCTTGCCGTCTTCGCCGTCTGAGACGTCTGAGTCGTCTGAGCCGCCTTCTGCCGGTGCTCGAGGCAGTCGGGATCCATGACGACGCCTGCCTCCAATGCCTCGACGCCGGGCAGTGGATGCTCGACGGCCGCGGTACGTCGCCTGAGCGCCACGAGGGACTCGGCGGTCAGGATCACGAGCGCAAGCCACACGAGAGAGAAGCCCAGCCACCGGATCGTGGGCATGGCTTCGTGGAACACCAGGACGCCGATCAGGAACTGCAGAGTCGGCGCGATGTATTGGAGCAGTCCGATCGTGCTCAGGGGGATGCGATTGGCCGCTCCAGCGAAACACAGCAATGGAACAGCTGTGACGATCCCGGTCGACGTGAGCAGCGCCACGTGACCGGACCCTTGCGACCAAGCGGACGCCTGTCCGACGTACGACAGCCAAACGATGTAGCCAAGCGCGACCGGCACGAGCACAAGGCCTTCGTAGGTCAACCCCTCGGTCGGGCCTACCGCCGCCTGCTTCTTGAGCAGTCCATAGGTACCGAAGGAGAACGCCAGGATCAGCGAGATCCATGGCGGCCGTCCGAGTTCGAGGCTGAGCACGACAACAGCCACGAATGCGACGCCGAGCGCCACCCACTGCCAGGTCCGCAGCCGTTCGCCGAGAACCACGACGCCCAACAGGACCGTGAGGAGCGGGTTGATGTAGTAGCCGAGCGAGGTCTCGACGACGTGGCCATTGTTGACGCCCCAGATGTACGTGAACCAGTTGAAGCCGATGACGATCCCGGCGCCGACCATGACGTAACGCACTCGCCGCGATCCCCACATCGCGCGGAGCGCCGCCACTCGGCGGGTGGCGATCAGCAGCGCGGCCATCACGATCAGTGACCACAGCACGCGGTGGGCGAGGATCTCGGTGGCGTCGGCCGGTTCGAGCAGCGGCCAGTAGAGAGGGAACAGCCCCCACATCCCGAACGCCGCGGCACCCAGCAGCAACCCACGACGTTCCTCAGCCATGCCGACGATGCTAACGCAGCGTCAGGTACCGCGCCGCCCGGCGCGCGGGCGTGGGCGTGGGCGGGGTCGATGTCGGCGGTATCATCAGTTGCGGAACAGGAACGCGCGCAAGTGCAGGGGGCGGGTGTGTCCATGAATCTGTATTCGCGCGTCACGGCGGTGGCGGTCATTGTCGCGCTCGGCAGCGCAGCGAACAGCGCGAGCGGCCAGGTCCAGGGGCACACCGGGCACGCGTTGGGGACGGTTCACTTCCCCATCTCTTGCTCCGAACGAGCCCAGGTCGGGTTCAACCGAGCGATCGCTCTGCTCCACCATATGACCTACCCTCAGGCGCGGGAGGCATTCCAGCAGGTAGCGAAAACCGAGCCCCGGTGCGCGATGGCGCACTGGGGCATGGCGATGACGCTGTTCCAACCGCTGTGGCCCACTCGGCCGGGACCCAGAAGGCTGAAGACCTCGAGCCACCGACGGAACGTGAACGCCTCTTCGTGGCTGCAGCCGCGGCGTTCTTCGGCGAGTCAGAATCACTGACCTATTGGCAGCGAATCCGACGATGGGAACAGGCCATGGAGAAGGTATATGCCGCCTTCCCGCAGGACCCTG
>JBQTHP010000162.1:0-7251 GCA_052389755.1 Gammaproteobacteria bacterium | reverse complement strand
GCGGGTCATCGCCAGCATCGAAGAACCCGCCCTCATCCGCCACATCCTCGATCACCTCGAACGTCGCGACGGCACCGGCGCCCCTCCCCCGCCCGCTCGGGCGCCACCCGCCGCGTGGCTGTCGCGCTGAACATCGCCCGCACGGGCACAGCTCATTCCATTCCAAGATGAGGCCATGCCTCAGGCGCCGCACTGCGTTCACCCGAGCCCAGCGCTCACTCCCGTCGCGACTTACGCGCCATATGCGCACTGCCGATCGCTCGCCGCCTTCAAGCCGCACCGACTCCGGCTCATTTCACCACCGGCCGCCTCTCAACCCCCCCTCAACCGCTGCGCAACTCTGCCAGCGACACGCGTTTTGAAATTCCTATTCTTACGGCACCGCGGTGGTGTCGAAGGCACAGCTATCAGTTGGCCGCGACGTCACGCTTGACCGCGTGCTCGATCATGTCTCTGACTTTCTCGTCGGAAGTCTTTCTGAGAAGTCTTTGCAGAGCCTGCTCGGCAAGGTTGGCGCGAAGCGCTCGCCGGGATTCGAGATCGCCATGTGCAGCTTTGCCCTCTTCAAATGCTGAAATCAGCACTTGGGCCGCATCCGTGTTGCCTATCCTTTCCAGGCCCTCGGCTGCCTCGGCCTCGACAAACTTTCCGGAACGAAGCGCCCTTGCAAGAAAAGGCACTGCGATCGAGTCATTGATGTAACTGAGCGCCAGCGCCGCCTGCCGGTACTCTTCCGTCGATTGCGCTATCTCGATCGTCGAGGCGAGGGCTGCGGCTCTTTGAGCCAGCTCTCGTTCATCGCGCGGAAGGATTGTCAGTTTCACTTTAAAGGGACGTACTGCGACGAGAGCCGAGCCTTGTTCCGATTCGATTGGCTTCGATAGGCGCAGCGCTAACTGATAAACGCCTGCCTGCTCGAACTCTGTCCACTCATTCAGCAGCAGCGATTCCGTATAGCGTTCCCCCGAAGCAACTCGGATGGTCCCGATCCTCGACGTGCCTCCTGCCCCTCGTGGGCCCAGTTGCCGCACTTCCTGCTTGTTTCCCCCTGGCCGAGTGACGGTAAGCTGAAAGCTGCCCTTGCGGTCGTATCCCAGATCCAGCTTTACGGGCTTGTCTGACCTGTTCTGCAAGTCGAAAGTGAGACGCACCGGCTCGTGTAATGTCAGCGTTGGAGACTCCAAATAGTAGGCGACGATGACACCCTCGCCGCTTTTTGCCGCCACGATACCTGAACAAGCGGCCGCCAAAATGAGTACGACTTGCGCGAGGACGCGTGCTCTATATGACATCGCCGTCAACTCTCCTTCAAGGTAGAGGGTCGATCGCGGCCAAACCACCGACGTCCTTCGTGACCGTGTATCTCCAGCTACCACCTTCAGTCTGTATCACGGAGCGCCCTATCGCCAGCGGGCCCATGAGGTTTACAGGGTTTCCGCCGTTGCTGCAGGGACAGCGATAGCGGTAATACTGAGTGGCCACAAAAGCAGACGTGTTGTATGGCTTTACGAACGTTCCACCCGGATTGTGGCTATCTATCAGGCCACCCAGCGGTCCATCCTGCTCTGTTATGCTCGGGTTCGGCGTACTAACCGACGGAAACGGAGGACTAGGCCAAGGCCACGGATTCTGACTGCTAGGATAAGTCACGATCTCCCCGACAACACATGCCGCCAAGTCTGCAAGGTTTCCGGAGCTCGAGTTCCAGGCATACTCGAAGCGCAGAATACCGTTTCCGATGTCGCTTGCGCTGACCTGTCTGAAGTTGATCGGTACGTGACAGGGCGGCGGGGGTGGCGGTGGCGGTGGCGAGCAATAGCACACAATCGGCTCACCATTGCCATCAAAGACGCACCGACCGCACAGGAAGTGTGGTGGATTGGAGCAGGGAATGCAGCAATTGATCGAGAGGTATTCCGGAGGCAGGAACAGGACGTTGGAGGGCTGTTCGAACCGGTCCTTATCCTTGAAGTCGTCGCGCCCGGAGTAAATCAGCCGCATCCGGCTCAAGCCATCGTAAACCGCGGCGTCTTCGAACACGACCGCCGTCGGGCTCACCAGACGAAACGCCATGAGCTCTTCATCGAATACGACGGCGCGCAGCGGCGTACCCTGAGTGCGGGTTTGCACGACCTCAAACAGACTGCCGAATGCCACCGAGGCGCGACGCATCGGCAGCAGCGTACGCATGGTCTTGTGATCGATTTGCGCGCGCAGGTCGCGTTCGGTCGTTGCGTAGTCGTACTTCAACAGCTCCGAACCGTTACTGACGATTCGGTGCAGCCGATTTGAAGGATCGTACTCGTAACGCAGGTCGTCGCCTGCCGAGCTCACGATGCGTTGCGGATTGCCGGCAGCATCGTAGGTGATCGTCAGGGACCGACCCTCGCCGTAAGAAACGGACTTCACCCGCTGCTGCGCGTCCATCTCGATGGCATGACCTCCCTTCTCGCCGGTGCCGGACGTGATCAGGATTTCTCGAGCATTGCCGGACCGGTCATACGTGTAGATGACGCTGCCTTGGCCGCCCCAGTCACCGAAACTGCGCGTTCCCAAGGCGTCGTGCTCGTACGCCACTGTGGTGCCATCCCAGTAGGTCGTGCGCTCGAGCTTCCCGTCTGGGCGGTAGGTGAAGTTCAGAGTCTTACCCGCGGCATCGCCCGAGAAGGTGATTTGGCCGTCACCATCGCTGGCGAACGTGTAGGTGCGGCTGTTCAGAGTGAGGTGCGTCAGATCGCCCGACTGGGAGTACTCGTAGCTGCGCCGTCGATCTGCGGAGCTCCAGGCGCTTAGTGCGCCATCGGGGTCATACTCAAGCCGCAGGGTGTCGGCCGGTGCGGACGGCGCATCGCTTAAGACTCCCTCGATGCTCGCCAGCCTGCCTTTGACGTCGTAGGCATAGCCGAGTTGCCGAGTGGCGGTGCCGGTGCTGACGCCCGCAGTCTTGAGCCGCTTATCTTCATACCGAAATTCGGTAGTGGCCCCGCCGACTGCGCGGAACTCGACAACTTGGTGTTCGTCGTCCAGCGCGATGTGAGTTCCGTCGCCGGCAAAGCTCCGTACGCTCACCGTGATGCCGTCCCTGTCCTGCGTGAACTGCGCCACGCCCATGACGGTGTCGCGGACTTCGGTTTCTCGATTCCTCTTGTAAGCAAATGTTCGGTTGAACCCGTTGGCGAAGATCTGCTGCACCCGCCCGGCAGGATCGTAGCGGGCGCTGAGCTCCTGGAAGCCTTCCGGATTGGTCATCGAGGCGAGACGGTGCCTGTGATCGTACGTGTATCGCCACTCGTTACCGCCGGCGTCGAATACCGCAGAGAGTCGGCCGGCATGATCGTAAAGATAGCGCACTGCTCGTCCGCTGTTGTCTTCGATGGCGCTGATAAGGCCGTCCGCACCGCGCAGAATTCTCAGGTAGGGGCCGGCCGGAGCTACAATCTCGTGCAGTCGGCCGTCCTGATATCGCAGCGCTATCGAGTTATCGAAGCGATCAGCGACTTCCACCAGCCGGTACGCGCCCGACTCGAGGCGAAATGTCCGCCGCCAGCCGCCCTGCAGTTCCGCAGTCAGTTCATCGGACGCTGTGCGTAGAAGCGTCAACACTGCTGAAGAATGCGGCTTGACTGGTTCGTAGCGGTTGCCCTCGACGGCACGAAACGTGACCGTCGAGCCTGACTCATCAAGGAGACGTAACTGTCGGCCGGCGACTTGGATGGACTCGGCGCTGGCAATTCGCCAGCCCGGGCCGAAGTCGGGCCCTGCGAGGACGCTCGAGTCATACACCCGTGCGAACACGAGCGGAACGCGTCCGACGACGACCAGATCGCGCCGCGCGAAGGTCAGATTTCCCGCGCCGACATTGACATAGCTGATCTGGACACCCAGATCGATGCTCTGCTCATTGCGAAACAATGTGTTCGAGCGTCGCCGGGACCCTAACTCATTGAGCAGGTGTATGTGGTCCGCCGCGGCTTGCGAGAGCGCCGGATGATCTGGATGTTCGCCGTAGCCCTGCGCTCGAACTGGCTTGCCGATCAACGCCAGAGTCACGATGGCGCAGGTTAGGAGACTCCTTTTCCTCATCATGGACCTTCCCCCAAAGTACTCGTTGTTGATCGGACCCGTTTCACATCTGTATCTGCGGGACGCGCGTTGCCTATCTCACTCAGTTGGCCCACATCGTGGCTTTGTCGCGCAAATATTCACGAGACCGTAGGTACTGGCTCCAGCCCGCCGCGCGGGCCAACTCGCCACGCGTGCGATCGTGTTCGAACCGGCGATCGATGCTCCCGTGACGTCTTGGAGCCCGGTTTTGATTTGTAGATCTATTCCGAGCCTGATGCTCGCGTCTGGTAGGCTGTTGATTCCAAAGCGCGCCCGTAGCTCAGTTGGATAGAGCATCAGGCTTCGAACCTGAGGGTCGGGAGTTCGAATCTCTCCGGGCGCGCCAAGTCAGATCGAAAGCCCCGGATCGCCTTCGAGCACGCGCTGCTCGAGCTGCGGCCGCTCTCCCTTGCGCCACAGCCGCGCGCGGTGGGCGACGCGGTAGCGCAGCGGCCCGCCGTCCTCGCCCGCGCTGCGTTCGAGCGGCCGCGGGACGCACACGAACTCGCATTCCACGGCATCACCAGCCACGCGCAGCGTGGCGTAACCGTGCCCCGCCATGTCGACGAACGAAAGGTGCGGTGCGAGCTCGGGGTTCGAGGCGCGTCGAGCGCGCTCGAGGTTACCCGTGCGCTGGTACTCGAGGCACGAGCGCACGCCGTGCTTCAGGAGCAGATTCACGGCCGGCTGCGCTCGCGGCGGCGTGCCGACGTCGGCAAGGTAGAGGGCGCGCAGCGGATGATCCTTCGGGAACGCGTGCTCGAGCGCTTCGACGAGTCCTGGCGCGGACACCGAGCCCGTGGTGAATACGACCCCGATCGGTTCGAACGCGCGCGGCGGCAGCGCCTTCGCGGCAAGCCCCGCCCAGAAGCTGTGTCGATCTCCTGACACGGTGACGAAGCCCGCGATGCCTGCGTCGCGGATCGCGTCGTAGAGCTCCGCGCGCTCGACATACGCACTGCTGTGATCGCCAAAACCGAAGCTCGCGTAACCGGCGCCCGGCCATGGCTTCGTCAATCCGGCGGGAATGTTCTGCGGATCGGCCCGCGTATCGAGCGTGCCCTGCGAGTTGCCCCACACCTTCCACGTAGCGCGAGAGTTGCGCAGCGTGTCGAGGAACCACGCCTTCTGGTCCGCGCCGAGAATCGACTGCGGCGGCTCGGCCTTGCGGAAATTCGCTATCCGCTTTTCGCCGAGCGCGATCGCAGCCGGCGGCTTGCCGCCCGCGTAGGCGCGGCCCGCGTCGAGTATCTCGATGGCTTCCTGCGGAAGAAGATCCGGAAAGTCGTCGCTCGCAAGCTCCGCCGCTTCGGGGCGGCCTGTTGGCTCCGACGAGCGGTAGCTGTGCATGTCCGTGACGACGAGCTCGAGATGCCGGCCCCAGCGCACCGTGCGGTACGCCGTGAGGCTTTCCACGGCGGCGACGTTGTTCGGCTCGCGCGAGAAGCCGTGCTCGTCGAAGCCATCGAGCGGCGCGTTCTTCACGGCCGGCGCGTCGAAGCGCTCGAGTGAGTCGCCGCCCGCCTTGCGGATGCGTGCCGGCTGATATTCGAACCACGCCTGATTCGCAATGACTTTGCGCGCCTGCACCGGTTTGTCCTCGCCGCCAAAGCGCTGCACGGACTGCCAGCCCATCCACGAGAACTCGTGGTTGTCCCACATCGGTACGAACGGCCAGCGGGCGCGCGCGTCCTGCAGGTCCGGGTCGCGCAGGTAGGT
Source organism: Gammaproteobacteria bacterium (assembly GCA_052389755.1). Taxonomy (GTDB): domain Bacteria; phylum Pseudomonadota; class Gammaproteobacteria; order Steroidobacterales; family Steroidobacteraceae; genus JBQTHP01. The sequence goes on along the minus strand of JBQTHP010000162.1, from coordinate 1,428 downwards.
GCGGTAGAGCGTGCGATAGTCCGCGAGAGTCGATGCGATGCGAAGCGCGCCGATCTTCTCGCCGTCCGGAAAGCGCACGAGGTCGCGCAGGCGGCGGTCGTAGCGTTTCCCGCCGGCGCGATCTTCCGGATAGTCGACGACCTCGTAGATGAAATCGCCGAGATGCAGCACGAACGCGAGCTGCTCGCCGGCCGCGGCGCGCTCGTCCTCGAAGATCATGCGCCGGTACGCGTTCTGCGCGCCTTCGCACACGTTCTGGCAGCTCACGAACGCGAAGCGAACCGGATGCGGGTCGCCAGCGGCCGCGGCGGTGCGGGTGCGACCGATGCGGCTGCCCTGACCGCGCTCGTCGATGAACCGATACCAATAGATGCGGGCAGGCTCGAGGCCGCCCACGAGAACGCGGCACGTGTGATCCGCCGCAGCCAGCGCGCGCGTGCGCGCGGTCGCGACCACCCGCTCGAAAGCCGCGTCTTCCGCGACTTCCACCGCGAGCACGGCTGCGGCGGCCGCGGGAGCGTTGACGCGAGTCCACAGCAGCACGCTGTCGGCACCGGGGTCGCCGGATGCAACTCCCTCGGCGAAAAGATCGCGCCGCTCGGTCCACGACCGCCGCGAGGGCGCCGCTCGCGCGTTCGCCCAAGCTGCGGTTGCGCCGATCGCCGCAGCGGCCGCGACGAACTCTCTGCGAGTGACGCGGCGCATGCTACACGCCGCGCTTCAGCACCATGAGTGCCAGCGCGATGAGCGGTGTGAGCGTCGCGATGCCGCCCGTGATTGCCCAGCGCTTCGACAGCTCGTGATATTGCTGCGGCAACGGCGCGCCGCCTGCCGCGGCCTGCGCAAGCGCGTGCATCTTCTTCTGCAGCGGTGCGACCTGGGCGCCGAAGAGCACGCCGGCGATTCCGAACAGGATCAGCGACTGCCAGATCCAGTCGGTGCGCAGAATCGGGAACCCGCCTTCGATCGCCATCCACACACCGGTGATGATGATGAGAAACACACCCGGCACCGTGAACAGCCGATCGCTGCGGATCACCCCGTGCAGCGCGTGCGCCATCAGCTTCGGGTCGCCAGTGCGATCGGCGTGCACCTTCCAGAAAACGCCCGTGATGATGTTGCCCAGAAAGAGCACGACCGCGGTGATGTGCAGAGCTTTCAGCGCGAGATACATGGGGAGCCTCCGGAAGCGTCAGCGCGGCATGCTAGCAATTCCCGCGCGGGACGAGACGCGGAAATCCAGGGATGGGCGCACGACGAGCACAAGCGCCCGGGCGATGGCCGGTTCACCGCACGCGCGCTTCCACGGCAACATCATGCGGGATCGATGCAGCCGCGGATGTGGCGGGAGCGTTCCGGACCGCGCGGCCCTGGCGCCGGGAGATGATGAGCCGCCCCGCTGTCATGCTTGCGGGGCAATGCTGCGGC
>JBQTHP010000161.1:0-15034 GCA_052389755.1 Gammaproteobacteria bacterium | reverse complement strand
GGCGTCGCGGAAACGGGCTGCAGAATCTATCCCGGCATCGACATCGATATCCCCACCGAGCTGAGCCAGAAGCGCACGTCGCCGGATGACGTTCATGGCGCGAGCACTGCGGCACTGAAGGCGGGTGTGAAAGGATTGATCTTCTCGCGCAAGTACTCTGAGATGCGCCTGGCGAACCTGTCAGCCGGCGGAAAAGCGGTGAGGGAATTCTCCGGTGTCTAGGAGCCTGTCCGAGTAATAGCCGCCTATTGCGGTCGCCCTCGCTGCGGCACCTGTTACTCGGACAGGCTCCTGGCGGGGGGGAGCCGCGCTCAGGGTTGTGCGCGGCGCGCCGCGACTTGGGCTGGCGTGACGTTAGCGGCGTTGCCTGCAAACGTGCGGCGCAGGTGATTGATGACATCGGCGAGATCGTCATCGCTCATCGCTGCGAAGCGCGGCATTTCGTTGGAGAACTTTTCGCGATTTGCGGGTAACACAGCGTCAGGGCCGCGCAGCAGGAGATCGATGAGGACGTTGGGATCGCCAGCAATGACCCTGCTTTCGGCGAGACCGGGCTGCATCCCCGGCACGCCGCTGCCGTCGGGCATGTGGCATGCGGTGCAGAATCGCAGGTAGGCGCTGCTACCGGGGGTATCGGTGCTGTTAGGCGTGGAGATCTGAGTTGCAGCGGGCGCCTGCTGTGCGGTTTTGGCCGGTGCAGCTTCGCCCGTGTACATGATGCGCCAGATGCGGCCTTTCTCACTATCGCCGACGTAGAGCGAACCGTCAGGGCCGGCGGCGACGCCAGCGGGACGGAAGCGCGCATCGCGAGGGCTCACGAACTCGCTCTTGCCCGCGAAGTCACGCGCAAAGACCTCGTAGTTGCCGATCGGCGTGCCCCTTTCGTCGAAGGGCACGAACACGACGTTGTACCCGGCCTGCGAGCGCGGCGCGCGGTTCCAGGAGCCGTGAAACGCGACGAACATGCCGCCGCGGTATTTTTCCGGGAACTGCGTCCCGCCGTAGTACGCCATCTGCAACGGTGCCCAGTGCGCGGGGAATGCGATGAGCGGATGTGCGTACAGCGGGCTGTCGTCGCGCTTCACATTGTCGCCCCCGAACTCGGGTGCAACCATGCGCGCCTTCTTGATCGGATCCCAATAGGTATAGGGCCAGCCAAGGTTTATGCCGGGGCGCAGAACGTGCATCTCCTCCGCGACACGCTCGGCGTTGTCGAGCTCGTCGTAGTGTACCGGGTCGACCCTGTTCAACATGTCGCGGCCCATCATCACCATGTAGAACTCGTACGAAACCGGGTGCCAGGCGAGGGCGAGGGAGTGACGATGACCGGTGGAAAAGCGCGCGCCATCGGCCTGCGTCTGGTTGAGCCGGCTGGGATCGAAGCGCCAGAACCCGCCGTAGACCTTCTGGAATTCGGTCGCATCCTTGCCCTTCGCGCCCAGCGAGCCGTCGCCGTCACTGTAGACGTTGAATGGCGCGCCGACCTCGACCAGCAGGCGCCCCTGGTCATCGAAAGCGAACGCTTTCGCGTCATGCCCGTCTCCCGCCGGGAGGTTTCTGACGACGGTTTCAAGCTTGCTGGTGGGCACAAGCTCGTCGGGCGTGTACTTGTAGCGATAGACCGCTGTGCGGCTGGAGTGATACAGCCAGCCGTCGTGAAGCATGATGTGCGTGCCGCCGTCGCCAGGGCCGAACTCCTTGATGACGTCCATGCGGCCGTCCCCGTTACTGTCTCGCAGCGCCAGGATGCCGCTATGATGCAATTTCGCGTAAAGGGTGCCGTTTGGCGCGACGACCATGAAGCGCAGCCGCTCAGTGTTCTTGCCAGCCATTCTGCCGGCGACGACGTTGTCGGCGACAATCTGCGCGCGGAAGCCGGGCGGAAGGGTGATGGCTCCGTTGTCGGCATCGGGCACGGGCAACGAATTCGCGCTGGTTGCGAAGATCGCTGCCAGCAGTGCCGCACAACCGATGCCAGGAAGTGCGGCTCGTGCGCGCCGCGGACGTGTGCGATCGATCTGCTGGGCTGTCATGGCGTGCTCCGGGAGTTTCAGGAAAAGACGACCGCAGGGGTCAGGTGCGCGAGAAACGCCTCACTGCGTTTCCGGCAGCGGCGAGGTTGGCGAGTCGCATTTCGGAGTATTTGCGCGAAAAGATCACGCCGCGTGCACCGGCCTCGAGGGCGGCGCTGGTCGATGCGCCAACGGCAGCCGGTGTCGACCGTGCCAGGTCTGCCGGTGGCGATTGGACATCGCGGCCGGTGGGCGGGATGTCGATGCCGATGCCGGCGTAGATTCTGCAGTGGGTTCCCGTGACGGCGGCCAGTGCGCGCTTCGTTTCCCGCTCCACAAAGTCGGCTGAGAGCCCGGTGTATGGCAGTTTTTCGAGCGAGACCTCCTCGCCATACCCCAGCCACGAGTTGTACAGGCTGTGAACTTCTTCCGGCGGCAGGTCGCGAAACACCGTCGCGTTGATGTTCTCGATGGCGGTGGCATAGCGCGGTCCTCCCACGGTGTTGTAGATGACGACCTTCAGAAAGTCCGAGAACCTCGCGAACTGCGCGTAGTTCTGCTCGGCGCGGAAGAACGGGCTGAACGAGTTCAGGCCCCACAAATGGAAGCCGACCTGCACGTCCGGACGGCTCTTCTTCGCGGCATGGAAGATGTCGGCATAGAGCGCGTGCTTGCTGTCAGTCCAGAGCTTCTCCCACGCGAGGAGCTCCGGATACTCGAGCAGCAGCCGCCAGAATTCCACGAAGTGGCCATCGTTCGGACGCCGGCCCGCATGCGCGGCGCGCAGGTACCGATCTAGCTTGGCATAGCCCTCTTTCGCGCGCCCGAAATCAATGCCCCGATCCTGGCCCGCCTTGCGGTGGAATTCGCAGAAGCAACCGACTCGAGCGCGATCGTCGACCACTCCGGCCTTCGATTCGGCGCTGATGGCGTTGTGCAGCGGTCCCTGCCGTTCGGAGCTCCACATCAGGCCGTCGATCTCGTAGCTCTCGCAGTAATCGCGGGTGAGCCCGAGGATGAATTCGCGATAGTCCGGATGCAGCGGACAGAGCATGTAACGGGCTCGCTGGCCCGAGAAATCGACTTCCCGCAGGTCTGCCATGCCGGGCAGGCCCTCGCGAAAGCGGTCCTCGTAAAATACGTACACCTTCATGCGACGGCGATGCGCCTTCGGTACTACATCGGCGAGAACGTCGTAGTCGCCGTAGTCCGGGGCGCGAGTCTGTTTCAGCGACGTTCGGCTGTAGTACTTGGCGTGCGGCGTGGCGAAGTTTCCGCCATGGAAATCCAGGTCGTATTCCTGCTTGCCGTGATCGGGGAGCGCCTCGCGCTGGACCTGTCGACCACCCAAGCCGCGGCCATACGAAAAGCTTGCGACGAACAGGGTGTTCACGGCACCGCGTTCCTGGACGGTGTCGAGGGCCTGCTCCGTCCCCTCGTCGAGAAACGAAACCGCGCCGATCTGGATGCCAACCATTCGTTCGGGCTGAGTGCTCGCGCTTCGTGCGGCCGCTGGCAGGAGCGCCGCACCCGCGGTGGACATCAGGAATTCCCGACGTGTGCAATCGGTCATTGACGAGCTCCCTGGCTGTTCTGGTTCCCAGCGGCGAATATCATCCCGGCATCTCGCGGAACGTAACCGTGCGCAGCACTGCCTTCTCCCTGATCGCGCTGGCAGGATAGTAGGTCTTCACGATGGTGATGCGTTTCTCGCGCGCCAGGATGTCGTCGATCAGCCGCAAGGCAGGGAAAATCTTCATCGAGTAGGTCTCTGCAGAATGGCCATGAGCTGCGACGCAAGCGTCACGCGGCAGCCTCGTGACCACCGAATCGTTCGAGTGTCGATCGCTGCGAGGATTGAAACGGGATGCTAGGCTTTTCAGAAGCAATAAATAGTACATTCTGAATGTACCTATCGTTGATGGGGTTTCGCGGGCGGATCGTGGAGGCTGTCTGCGCGAAGCGGCCGTCAACGAAGCGTCACGCACCTGACACTCCCCCCGTCTAGCGTGATCGTGTGCCGGGCAGTCCGCCCTGGCGCGTCACCTATTCGACACCGGCCGGTTTTCTCGGCGGAACAGCGAGCTGGCGGACTGACCTCTACACCGGCCGCGGCACGCTTCTCACGCTGCAGGAGAGCATCGCGCTGAACCGCCGGCTCGGTGTCAAACATACACCCGAGCTCAAGAGCGGCGACCCCGAGCACATCAGGCAGGTCTTCGGCAGCCAGGCCAACTACGCGCAGAGGATGATCGATGAGTTCAAGCGCGCCGGCGTCAACCCGAAGGACATCTGGCCGCAGTCGTTCGATCTCGAAGACGTCCTCTACTTGTGCACAGAGCGTTTGCGACGCCTCAGGCAGCATGAACCATCATCGATCAAGCCGCGGCACGTTGCCGAGCTGCGCGCCGACCTCGAGGAGCTGAGTGGCGCGTACGGCTATCGATCGCTGCAGTTCGTGGCGAAGGCGGAGCTGCGTGAGCTGGTCGCGGCTGAGCGCTACATCGCGGGTCTGCAAGATTCGCGCGCGGGGGCACCTGCATGCGCTGAACTACACGTTGGGGCTCGCGCGGGCGGCGCAGAGTCTCGGCGTGACGATTCACGAAAGAACGCGCGCGCGGCGATTCGGCCGCGACACGGGCTTAGGCTCCGGGTTCTCGACCCGCTCGCTGCGCTCGGAAATCGGTTCGCCGCCGATCCTGCGCGTGGAGACAACTGGCGGCTCGGTGCGCTGCAGGTACCTGGTGCTCGCGGGCAACGTCTACATGGGAGAGCTGGCGCGCGAGCTGCGCTCGAAGATCCTCGGCATCGGCACTTGCATAGTGGCTGATGGCCGCAAGCCCCAATCAGGGCTTCAGTTCCTCGTAGAGGCTGTCGGACACAATCTTGCGGAACTTATTGAGGCCTTGCAGCCACGTGCGCAGGTCCGCATCGCTCATCATCATGGCGTTGTCCTTCGCCAGCGCCTCCAGGTTCGGATACTCGATGGACACGACGACGGTGCCTGTAGCATCGCCCGCATAGGTCGCCCGCCACACGCGTATCTGCCCCGTGGCACCCTTGGCCTTGCGCAGCGTACTGCCCTGCTCGAGCGCCTTCACGTATCCCGCAACGTCCGTCGATTCCACGATTATCACGCGCAACGTGGTCGCGTTCGCGCTGCCGACGAACAGCAGCGCCGCGACGAACCCTATCAGCTTGATCTTGAGATTCATGAGGATCTGCCTTGTTGTAGTTGTAATGACAGGAATCAGCGCGCGAGGGTACGCCTGCGAAGTGCCGGTATGCAACCGGGCAATACGATGACAAGGGATGGACGGGGTTGAGAAACCCTGCGCGCGATGTCGAGAAAATGAAGCACATGCTGATCATGAATACTCCGCGCGACGGCTACTCCCAGTACCTGAGCTGGCCGAAGAAGCTCCTCGAGGCGAACATCGCTTTCATGACCGCGTTCACCCGCAAGCTGAGTGCCGCCGGCGAGCTGGTGGGCAGCGAAGGACTGGCATCGCCTCTGCGATCGCGGCCGTGCACGAAGGCGATGGTGGATGGTCCAAAGGCGGGGCTCGAGCTGCTCGCGCCGTTGCAGGACGACGAGCGGCTGCGCGGCAGCCACCGCCCGTACGCGGCGCGTCATCGTTCGCTACTGCAATGCGCACGACGGTTGGCATCCCCAGCGCGCCCCACAGTTTCGCTCCCGCGAGGACGAGCGCGTCATCCCTTCGCCAACGCCCGCATCAGTTCATCCAGATCCACGGCGGTCACTCCGCCTGCGAGAGGCCACGACCCTTTGGCGCCGTGCACGAGCCACTTCTTCTTTGGCTTCAGGACCTCGCAGGCGGACAGGAAGCCCTTCGACAGCACCGGCGCGCTCGAGCGCTTAATCTCCACGGCGATCTCCACGGAACCGCCACGTTCAAATAGCAGATCGACCTCCGCACCGTCCTCGGTGCGGTAGTAGTACGGTGTGCGGCGTTCTCCGGCGGCCCCTATCAGGTTTTCGATGACAAAACCTTCCCAGCTCGGCCCGGCAACCGGGTGGCCAAGGACGTCTTCCCAGGTTTCGAGGTCGAGGAGCGCGTGCGTGAGTCCGCTGTCGCGAATGTAGGTCTTCGGCGAGCGCACTAGCCGCTTGCTGACGTTTCCGCTCCATGGGCGCAAGCGCCGAAGCAGAAGGAGGTCCACCAGGAGATCGACATAGCGACCGACCGCCGGAGTCGAGACGGCGAGGCTCGAAGCGAGCCGCGATTGGTTCAGCGGTGTGCCCTGCGCGTGAGCCAGCATCGTCCAGAGCCGCCCCACCGTTTCAGCAGGAAGGCGCGGCGCGAACATCGGCACATCGCGCTCCAGGTAGCTGCGAATGAAAGCGCGGCGCCACGCAAGGCTGCTCGAATCGTCCGCGGCGAGCAGGTTCTCCGGAAAACCTCCACGAACCCACAGCCGGTTTGCATCCGCAACCTGCCCGGGCAGCTCGAGCAGATCGATGGGCGCCAGCTCGAGATAAGCCACGCGCCCGGCGAGCGTCTCGCTGGCCTGGCGCATCAGATCGATCGCGGCCGAGCCCAGCAACAGGAAGTGTCCGGCACGATCGCCCGCCGCCCGCCGCTCGTCGATGATGCCGCGCAGGGTTTCGAAGAGCGCCGGCGCGCGATGAATCTCGTCGATCACGACGAGCTTGCCCGTCTGTGCGCGCAGAAAGGCGTCCGCATCCTGCAGCCGACGCAAGTCGAGTGAGCGCTCCAAATCCAGATAGAGCGCCCGGCCCTTGTGGCGACCGGCGATCTGCCTCGCGAGCGTCGTCTTACCCACTTGGCGCGGACCGAGGAGAACCACCGCCGGCATGTGGCGGAGACGATCTTCGACGAGGGGGCGGAGCCGGCGGGCAATCATTTGAACACCGTAAATTAAACGTCAGACGTTAAAAGTCCGGGGTTCGTTAGTCAAGCGAGGGGGTGGCCCCCGGGCTCGCCATCCACTCCCATGCCGGCCGCACTGCAACGACGCCGGCCTTCGTCGAAATACGATCTCTCTGATCGAGCGTCAGGATGAGCGGGCGGCGCTTGCCGGGCAGGGCCGCGGCTTGCAGCGCCCCGCGTAATTCCCGTTCGCGGTTCTCAGGCGTGAGCTCGGTGCAAACCTGGATGGCTGCGGATTTCGTGAGGAAATCGCACTCCCAGGCGTTCGTCTCGCCCGCGTACGTTACGGAGTCTCGCCCGCCGTGTCGGCGTAACGCGAGGAACACCGCATTCTCGAGGCGGTGACCGAGATCCGGTGTGAGCTGCGGGGAGTTGGCCCGACGCAATCCGTTGTCCACGCCGTAGTACTTGTTCGGCGTCACCACGCGCTTCTTGAACGACGCACTGAACTTCGGCACGGCGAAGAAGAGAAAGGATAAGAAGTTCAAACGCGTGTCGCTGGCAGAGTTGCGCTGCGTTGAGGGGTGGCCGGTGGTGAAATGAGCGCGCAGTCGGCGCGGCTTAAAAGCGGCGAGCGATCGGCAGTGCGCATAATGGCGCTTAAGTCGCGACGGGAGTGAGCGCTGCTCTCCAGTGAATGCAGCGCGGCGCCTGAGGCATGGCCTCATCTACTGTCCCGGGTTATTGATACAGAACCCAAAGCAGTGACCGCATCCCGGAGGCGGCGTAGTATTCTGCTTACAGATCAGTGTTGACTCCTCGAAAGACGGGCAGGTGCCGGCGAAACAAATATATTGCACCGAACTACATCCGCCGCCGCACGCCTCTGAAGAGCTCGGTAGTCCGAGAGTCAGGATTCCGTTGGCGATGACGAGCAGGGCAAAACCTGGATCTTACGATGTCTGTCCATAGATGCGTCTCCTGATCTTTTGGCAAATTAGCTTGCCCACGTTGCGTTCTGGCGGTGCTGGAAAGCGAATCGGCGATCAAAGCAAACCCGACGGATACCACAGCGGCTCCTCCCTGCCGGCTGCCCAACGCGCGCGCTGCGTCTCAAGTGCCTTTCGCCGCTCAGCAGCAGCGCGCTCGAAGTACGCACGCATGTATTTCGCCTGCTCAGGCATCAGCGCCGGTCCGGCTTGCTCGAGGACTCGGCGGTCGGAGTCATCCATCCAGGCAATGTACCTCGCTAAGTCATCGACCGTGGAGTTGCTCGTAAGCTCGACCGGAGCGGGAAACGTCTCGCGCAGTTCGACCATCGACGTGATCAGTGCGCTGCTTTGAGATTCGCTCAAAGGAAAGCCCATTCCGAGGAGATGAGCATCGATGCGGTTGACACGGCCTCTCGCAGCGAGAGTTCGCTGATACTCTTGGTACGCGCGTAGTTTCCCTTCGCCGAGCAGCGCAGCGATTCTCTGCTCAATCTCTTGCGCGCGTTCAGACGTCGAAGTCGAATCTGACCCACCTTCGGGATCCGTTTGGGCGTCAGTGTCCGACTCGCCCCAATGCTTATCAACAAGCAACTCCAGGAACACATGCTGCTGCTCCGTAGACAAAGCCAGCGCGCGTATCAGGGCCCCGTATAGCCAGGCGACTTCAATCTTCTGCTGTTCGCGCGCGAAACCGCGAGGCGCCGGTTGTTCCGAAAGCTTCGCGGTTAGCGTGATGAACTGGGAGCCTCTGAGGATCAAGATCGGAACAATTGTCCCCGGCTGTGTCTCGCTTACCAGCTTCACTAACTCCTGCTCGGCGTTGATCTCGTAATTGTTGAAGCTCAGGATGATATCCTGTGGCTTGATTCCGGCCGTGTAAGCTGCCCCCCCGGGCGCCAGAGAAAGGACAACGACGCCCAGTGGGCTACGTCCGGTCGCATCCTGCGGATCCACCCGCCTGATTTCTACGCCCAACAGGGCCCTTGGAAATACTGGCTGTCGATTGCTTGAGAGCGGTGAAGAATGGCCATCACCCTTTACATCTACCTTCACGGCGGGCCGGCGCTGCCGATGGGTCGCTCGCGGCGCGAAATCCTCAGCAAGCTTCTCGAAGGCGTCGGCGGCCGGCACGGCTGAACGCGTCGCGCTGAGCGCGGATTGGTGTTGACAAGGACACCACGACAAAAATACGACCGGGAGTCGGGTTCCAGGCCGGCGCAAAGTTTGCCAGGGGATTAGAAATTCTCGTCTTACAGTCTCTATGCATAATCGAGAGGCAGTGCGGCCCGACGTGACGTGCGATCCGGAGGCGGCTCCGAGCGTCGTGTTGTTCGAGTCCGAACTTGTGCGTGTCGGGCGTTTCCGCTGCTCGACCGGACATCCGCGTTTCGCCGATAGCGGCCCGACGCAGAACTTCTGTTTCGTCTTCCCGCGTACAGCGGTGTGGATCGAGCACGAGGGTTCTCGGCCCTTCGTCGCCGATCCAAACGTGATTCCGCTCTACAACCGCGCGCATCCCTATCGCCGCCGTGCGATCAGCCCGCAGGGCGATCGCACCGACTGGTTCGGCGTTTCGCCGGAATTGCTTCGGGAGGGACTTGGTCGCTACGACCCACACGCCGCGGACAGTCCGGATAAGCCGTTTCGCGTCGGGTACGTTCCTTCGACGCCCCCCATCTACGCCTGGCAGCGCGCCGTGTTCGATTGCGTTTCCGATGCCGGATATCCTGATGCGCTGTTCGTCGAGGAATCGGTCGTCGGCATCCTCGCTCAGGTGTTGATGCGACTGAATGGCGACAGGGTGCCGCTTCATCGGGAACGCCGGCATCGCGAAATCGTCGAGGATGCGCGGGCGCATCTGTCCGCGACGTACACGCGCAACGAAAACCTCTCGAGCGTGGCGTCAGCGGTGGACGTCTCGGTCTTCCATCTCTGCCGGATTTTCCGCCGACTGACGGATACGACGCTGCATCGCTACCGCAATCAGATGCGGCTACATAGCGCGCTTGAATGGCTAGGAGATGCCGGCAAGGACATACTCTCCGTCGCCACCGAGCTCGGATACTCGGGGCACAGTCACTTCACGGCCGCGTTCCGCGACGCCTTCGGCTGGAGTCCTTCCGAGTGGCGTTCGACGAGCAGTCAGTCGCGCGCGGCGGCGGCAGGCGAGGTCTCACGCGCCTTGCGGCGGTAGAGACCGTCGAACACGACGGCCCAGCTCTTTCCACCGTCCTGCGACTGCTCCCAAAGTTGCCGCACGGTTCCGTCCGCATTCGGCGTCCAGGTCGTCTTGTCCAGAGTGGCACCGCCATTGATTCCGGCGCCGGTGAGATGCATCGCGCCTTCTCTGAATTCGCCGAAGAGCTGCAGCAGCTTTCCCGTGCTGTCGGCCCAGGTCTGGTGCCACTTCTTTTTCGACGGAAGATACACGTTCAGACTCGTGCCGGTCATGCCCCTGACGCCGACCCAGTGCTCCACGAGGACGCAGCCGCCGTGCTCGCGCGTGATCGAATTCGTTCCGGCCAGCGTTCCGCCCGCATAGACCTCCCAGTCTCCGACCCAGAAATCGAACTGACCGTATTCCGGCCCGGCGCAGGCTGGCGAAACGTCGGCCGCCAGCAGTGCATCCGCGAGCGCGCAGGCGAAGAACGCGACGAGGAACCATCGTGCGGGCATCGCCTGATGCTGCGCCCCCGGCGCCTGCGCGCGCTAACAGAATCTTGCTCGCACGACGAGAGGAGACATCGGTGCGATGGCCGAGATTGACTTGCTCGTATAGATCTTCTCCCATACACGCGGAAACAGGCTATGTGGATGCAATGGCTGACCGTAGGTGTGTTGATGGCCGCAACGGCGCTTGGAACTCACCCGCCTGTACGCCAGAACGCCGAAGCACCTCTTTACCGCTTTGAAAATGGCGAATGGTTTGACGGCCAGCGATTCGTCGATCGCTCGGTCAATGTCCGCAACGGGCGAATTGAAGCAGGCGTTGCGGGCGAAAAAGCAATAGTTGTCGATCTCGATGGTGGGTATATCGTCGGCGGCTACGGCGATGCGCATACACACCGGCTCGGTTTTGCGGCCATCCCGCAACGTGCGGCGCTGCTCGACGCGACGCGCAGTCTTGGCATGTACTACGTGATGGAGCAAGACACGCTCTCGTCGCTCGACGAGGCCACGCGCGCGGCGATCCGGGATCCCGCGACCGCCGATGTTCTTGTGACGCACACGATCGTAGGCAGCTCGCAAGCGGGACCTGTCCTATTCAAGCGGCGGCTTTGGGAACAGGGCGAAATAACCGGCGTCACCGAACCAGATGGCGAGCTGTTCTACCGGATCGACAGCCCGGCCGACCTCGAGCGCGTTATTGCCGATTTGCCGCGCCGCAACGACATGGATTTCCTCAAGGTCATCCTCGAATTCTCCGAGGAACACGATCGCCGCGCCGGTGATCCCGCTTACGACCATCAGGTTGGCCTCGATCCCGATCTGCTGCCCGAGCTCGTCGCCGGCGCACATCGCGCTGGCCTTCGCGTCTCCGTGCATATTGAAACTGCGGCTGACTTCCGAGTGGCGATGCGTTCTGGCGCGGATTTCATCGCCCATCTGCCCGCCTCCTGGCGCATCGCTCCAGGTTCAGGGATGCAGGCTACGGGATTTCCGGATCGGGATCCTTCGCATTGGATGCTGAAAAAGGAAGACGCACGCGAAGCCGCTACTCGTGGTGTCGCCATCATATCGACGACGCTGCGTGACGGGACTCATCCCGATTACGCCGCCATTACGGCGATTATGCGGCACAATTTGAACTTGCTGCTCGACGCCCGCGCGAACGTCATCATCGGCACGGACTTCAGCGGCAGCTCAGTTGACGAAACCGTCCATATTCACGAGCTGACCGGCGCCGATCCGGTCCGCTTGCTGCGAATTCTGACGCAGCAGACGCCGCGGGCGATCTTCCCGAACCGCCGCATTGGCGATTTTGCCCCTGGCAGCGAAGCGAACTTTCTCGTGCTCGCGGCTAATCCCCTGGAGGATCTGGCCAATTTGAGGCGCATCCAGCGCTTAGTGAAAAACGGCGCCGTCATCGAGACGCCTGCTCGACCCACCGGCTACTCGGCAGAAAAGATCGCGGATGGCGTTTACGTGCTGCGTGTTGAGGGCGACCACGGCGTCGATAATCTGGGTCTCATCGATGTCGGCGGTGAGTTTGTCCTGATCGACACCGGCCCTGCGACGCTAGCTGCAACCGTGCAGGCGGAAATGCGCCGGCTTGGCGATCACCCGCTGCGCCGCGTGCTCGTGACTCACTATCATCATGTCGGCGCGAATGCGGCCTTCGCCAGGGCGGAAATCGTCGCGCATCGGAGCGTGCCTGCGCGGATGGCCGAGCGCGTGCTCATGTACGGGGTGATGCCGATCGGTCCGTTCCCCGAAGCAGCCCGGCCCGACCGCGTCATCGACGCAATGGACCGGTTCGAACTCCGCCAGTTTCGTTTCACGCTGCGGCACCTCGCCAATGCGCACACGGATGGCGACGTCGCCGTGATAGTAGAGCGCGAAGGCTCGCCCACCGTCGTTTTCCCTGGCGACGTGTTCGTGCGAGACGTGGGCGTCATCGACGTGCCAAACGGCGGCCGCTTGTCAGGTCTGCATGCAGCGCTCGACTGGTTCGTTGAGAACTTTCGAGACGATACGATCTTCGTTCCCGGCCATGGGCTCCCGGGGACAATGACGGATGTGCGAGCCTTCCGTGAATTTCGGCTGTCGGAGGCGGCGCGCGTGCGCAACGCGCTGCGGGCGGGACGGACCGCCGATGAGATCGTCGCTGAGGGCGTGCCGGCCCGATGGTCGGCGTGGACGGCGGCGGGGCTGCCGGCGGACTTCTTTCTTCGCAACCTGGTGACTGCAAAAGAAGCCGAGGATCAATGTAGGAACGGAACTTCGAAAGATCCCCCGGCTCAATAATCTTCGTAAATTCCGTCAAAGAACTCGGGATCGGCGAGCACCCAGCCTTCATCGCCCGATTCGCGACGCACCTGTGTCCACAACATTTCCTCGGGGTAGTCCGCGAATTCGGCCCAACATTCGTCGGACGGCGACTTGCATGTCGGAGTGCCGTCCACGAGTTTGCTGGCGTTTGAAAGATCCTGGATCACGGTTTCGCCGTAATGCCACACGCGGTAATGTCCTTCGCCCTGCCCATCGAGCAAATAGAACACGTCGCCTTCGAAGAATCGCTCGTGATCCCAAACGACTTTCGCCGGCGTCCCCGCGACATAGACCATCGTCTTGATCACGCGCACCTTTTCGCCAACCGTCAGCTTCGCAATCGCGCGCCCTTCGCTGGCCGGCTTGTCCTGCACGGTAACTTCTTGACGCGCAGTCCAGACTTTGCTCGCGCACGAACCATCCTGGCAGCGCGAATCCTCGGCAACGTAGATGGGCGGTGGCCTTTCTTTCGCGGAATCGCGTACCAGTAGGGTGTACTCGAGCTCGCGTGGGCGCGGGTCCGGTATGCATCGAATCTGAACCGCAAGATTGCGGTAACGGTCCTGGCCGCGTGGCAGGTACACATAGTCGGCGTAGAACTGTTTGCCATTGATCCGCAGAGCGTGGTCGCGCTGCGCGCGAGCCATCTCCAGGCTTTTCACACTGGCGTCGATCATCCAGTCTTCGGTCTGGCCGTCCTTTCTCAGATCCTCGACTAACCTGCCGCTACGCTTTTCCTTGGCCTGCTTCAGCTCTGCCTCCGTGTATTTCTTGCCGTTCAGCCAGTATTCCTCAGGCCCCTCAGGCGTCAGCGCAAGCTGTCGCACCCGCAGTGGAAACGGCCCATAGCCACTCTCGTCGCAGGCTTCGCAGTAATGCACCAGCGTCATGCCGGGGCGGATGAGCGCACGAACCTGTGAGGCCAATCCGGCGGTAATCGTGCATTCACCGTCTGCCGACGAAGGGCCCGCCACTGAAATCAGGGCCGCGGCCATCAAGGCCGAAGTCGCACGTCTTAGTGAATTCGTCATGGGATGCAAGCTTTATCCTGCCGCAGGATTTGGTCGCGCCAACTTTCTCCACGCGACTTCCAATTCGCCGGCACGAATGCGGGCTTCGTCGCCGAGCCCCTCCGTCAGGGCATCAAGAATCCGGATGCGGATCTCCCAGGGATGGCCGTATATCGGGAGCACGCGCTCGTCGGGAAAATATTTCGCCGCCGCGATCCACGCGAGGACATCCATGGGATACGGCCCATGAAAATACTGGCTGTGATACAGGAGATTGCGCGTCTCCGGCGTGACCGGCTGGCGAAATACGCCGACGGTCCAGCCGAAATGATCGACGCGCGCGTGCGGTAGCGGAGTGAGCCGGAGTTGCAGTTCTGCGCTGATATCGCGCAACACTGGTTGCGAGTCCCGTAGCAATGGGACGCGCACGGACTGCCAACCGTCCTCTGCCGTCACGGCTAACGGGGGCATTCGCTGGATTCCCGTACACACCCCGTCGCGGAACATCACGAAAACATTTTCGCCCGTCGCCGTCGAGACCCAGTAGGTGGTCTGGCCCTGCAATTTGATCCACGCGAGCGGTCAGTCCACGCAATTCCAACAATTCCTTCGGCGGCGCGCTGAGCGGGAAGGGCCGGGTAGTGCTGCTCGATGATCCGGTAGAGCAGGGCGTGTTCGGGGCGGTGCCGCGCATAGGCGGGCGCCGCGTTCGAGTCCGGCGCGCTCGCGGCGCACCTGTGACGCGACGCTCGGCTACAAGCCCGGCGCCGGCGGCACGGCGTGTCGGCTGCCGCTTCAGCCTTCCGCCTTCCGGCCAGAGAAGGAAGAGCCCCACGACCCGGTGGGGATCCCAAGGCGCTCAGCTTCGCGGCGCGTGCGGGGTGGCGCGTTCACGAGCAGCGGCCGATCGACCAGCTGCAGATGCGGCAGGTCTGCCACCCCATTCGCGTACGCCACGATCGCCACGCCCGGATGACGCCGTCGCAGCGCTTCGACACAACGCGCCTTCTCTTGGCCGCGACGGTTCGGAGTGCTGAGTGCGCCATCGAGGCGGTCACCGTCCCATCGCACACCGGTGCAGATGGCTTCGTCGAAGCCGAGGGCGCGGGCGATCGCCGGGACGTAGAGGTCGGGACTGGCGGACAGGAGCACCAGGCGATCGCCTTTCGCAC
>JBQTHP010000160.1:0-8305 GCA_052389755.1 Gammaproteobacteria bacterium | reverse complement strand
CCGAGCGACCCACTTCTCGCGTTCCTCCAGGGCCTGTGATTATGCCGCGTCGCGTTCGAGCTCCACCGCGTCTCCGCGGACCGCCTCCAGCCCAGTCGGCATAATCAGCGAGTCGGCATAATGCTCGCACCATCACAAGCTTCTGCACGAGGGTCGATTCAGGATCGGGCGCGATGAACACGGCGCGATCCGCTTCGACCGCGCGGACGGGCGCGTGATTCCGCGCTTCGGTTATCGGCTCGAAGACATGCGGGACGACTACGCCGTGAATCCCTCCGCGGAGGTGCGCGAGAGCGCCGCGGTGTACTCGTTCAGCCCTGCGGCGCCATGGAGCGGCGCACGCCGCTGCGTACGCTTAACTTCGTTGGGAAAATTCCAAGAAGCTACAAAGAAAGAATCTATCCGTTGCGCGCTCTGGACCTCGGCCGGAAGGTGAGGCCGTGCAAGGTCATTGAGGAACAGCGGCCGCCTCGTCGCGGGCATTGCGGGACTTCACACGGGCGCCGTCAAAAGTCATGTTGCCTTGAGCGTCTCGCGCAACATCGGTCCACTGATCAAACCACGTGAAAACGCGCGTCCAGAGATCGCGGATGTTTGCCGGGCTCGACGGTCCGTGGCCTTCGCCCCAGTAACGCAGCAAGCGCGCTTCCTTGCGGAGCCGATACAGAGCGTTGAACATCCTCTCGTACTGACCGATCTCGAACCCGAAGTCCATGTCCGAATGGATGAGCAAGATGGGCGTGTTGATGCGATGCGCCTGCCACACGGGGCTGTTGCGAACGTAGACATCCGCATCTTGCCATGGCGTGCGGCCAATCCCGAACGCCGAGCCGTGAGCTAAATCGTAGTACGCCGATCCTCTGGGCCGAGGGATGTCAGCGTAGAACGTGCTGTCCAGACCCGATTCGAGATAGTGGGTCTGCATGTCGGCCCATCCGTTGATGGAGACGACGGCCTTGAACCGCTCGGTCTGCGTGGCCAGCCACAGCGCGCAGATCCCGCCCTGGCTCAAGCCGAAAAGCGAGATCCGCTCCGGATCGGCATAGCCCTGCGCCACGAGCGCATCGACACCGGCGAGCACCAGATCCGTCATGCCGGCGATGGGACCCTGCTCGGTACGCTGCAGATCGGAAGGAGTCGAGGCAAAGAGTACGATGTAGCCCTTCGCTGCGATGAGCTGGGGAGCATAGAAGCCGTAGGACTCGCCGATTCTGGACACGGGAGGCGTGCCGGACTGAATGCCGGGATACACCACCACCACGACGGGATACCGCTTCGCAGGGTCGTAGCCGTAAGGCAGGAACATTCCCGAGCGCACCTCGCGGCCATCGCGGACCAAGTAACCGATGGTTCTCCACTCCGGTTTGGCGAATGCGGCTAGATATTCATTCACGCGACCGACTTCGATCGGTGCGCCCTGCGTGCGTTGCAGATAAAAGATCGATCCGTTGTCCGTATCTTCGCGAAACAGTGCCACACCCGCACGGGCGGAGCCGTCCATCCACCGCGCCTGCTGCGAGGGCGCAACAATGGTCGCGGAGCGTTCAGCACCGTCTGAGAAATCCAGCATGAGATAGCTCGATTTGCCCTCCGCTTTCGCGGTCAGTGCGACACCCTGTGGCAGCATCGGATTATTGGCATGCATCAGTCCACCGGTGCGGCTCAACAAATCGGTCTCGCCGTCAGGGGAAACGCTGACGACCTTTCCGTCCACCAGCAGGTAGAGCCCGGTTGGGGTGACGCCGACGGGAAGCGATGACACCGCGTTGAACTCCGCCGTCAGCTTCGACCACCTTCCTTGCAGGCTCAGCAGGAACCAGTGCGCAGGTTCCTTCCGCCCGCCCCCTGACTCTTCGTTCTGTTGATCCTCGCGCGCGAATATTGCCAGCCGCTCGCCGAGCCACTGGACTCGCTCCGGCTTGCGTCCCGGCCGCGTATGGCTGAATCCCAGAGCGACATCGAGGCCCTGGTGCGGCCAAGTGCGCAGTTTTCCTAAGTGGGGATCGTAGCTGTGAAACGCGCCGCTGTTGATGTCGGCATCTTTCTTCCACGCGAAGAAGCCGAGATCGTGAGTGGTCGGCGACCAAGCCGTACTGTTGGTCGAAACATGCATCCCGAGCGCCACGGTCCGGCTCCCTCCGTTTTTCAGATCGACGACCACGAGCTCATGGCGCGTCCAGTCGTCCAGCACTCGGCGGTCCGGCATTGGCTGCAGGATTTCGACCCGACGCAGCCCCGACACGAACCGTCCATCGGCAGACGCGGACAGGTCGGTAAAGTAACCTTGTGTCAGACGTTCCGTCGTACCGGTACGGCAGTCGGCTCTCACGAGCATCGCGGAGCGCGGAGATTCGAGGCGACCGTCCGCGCGACTGGCCGCCTCCGTCACCGACGGCTTCTTCCCGCTCCAGCTCTCATTCCAGACTTCGTACAGATGTCGACCTAGCGAGCGGCGCGCGGCCAACATCGGAAAGGAATCGGCCGGCAGTGCCGTATAGACAATCTCGTCCTTCGAAGCCCAGACCAGCGTGGTCTCATACGGCCGCCGATCCGGTATTTCCTTGAACGTGTGCAGCCGCCCGCTCTGCAGGCCGTAGACCGCAAGACTCACCTGCGCGCCTCTCCGGGCGTACAGGGCCAGACGTCGGCCATCCGGAGAGAAACTCTGGATTCGATACAGCGTTTCCGGCTCCGGCGCGAACAGAACTCTCGGTGTGGCCGACGCTGTCAGATCGATCGCCATGATCCGGCCGAAGAGCTGCTGGCCGGGCGAAGACGATTCGATGCCATAGTCGGGCAGCTGGTCGTACGCGGGCGTCTCCTCGAATACGAGCCAGCGTCCCGTCGGGTCGATCAGTGCCTGTCCCCAATTCTTCTGCTGCAGGAAAGCATCCACGGTAATCGGACGCTTGCCGTCCCGTAGCGGGCTCGCGGCGCCCACATCCCCCACGAAGATGAGTGTTGCGAGTCCAATCGAAGTGAGTCGTCCCAAGACTTCCCCCTCATTGCGAATTTCGAGGCCGCTGCAATGAAAAGAGCGCTCGCATGCCGGGCCTCGCTGGAATGAACGCAGTGACTCGCCTCCGTGCGATCCACGCGTTGCGGCTTAAAACGACTTTCTGAAGGAAACGTAGTAACTCGCGCCGCGCGGATCGCCGAAGAAGCTGTAGAAGCTCACGGTGTTACTCACATCGAGCGGCGGCTCTTTGTCGAAGACGTTCTTGACGCCAAGCTGCACTTCGCTGTCGGCCATGAGTCTGAAGCGGTCGCCCGTAGACTCCGAGAATCGATAGCTCGCGAAGAAATCGTGATAGGTCTGACTGGGAATGCGATCGGACCCTTGACTCCTTACATGATCGAATGCCGGTCCGAAGATGGCCAGACTGTTGTCGAGTCGGTAGTCGTCAAAGTAGCGCGCCGTCCATGATGCGAGCCACGGTCCACGTTCCCACGTCAGACGCGCATTGCCCCTGATCTTCAGCGGGTTGCTGCTCGAGAGTCCCACCTTCTCATCGACTGGCGCGGTGGGAACCACCTGAGTTCGGAAATGCGGCTGCCATGTCCCGATCGTCGAGAACTCGAACGCTCCCAGCCGGTCCGTCTCGACTCGACAATCGACCGATACGTCGTAGGCTTCGGCTTCCGCACGCGCGATGTTCAGCAAGCCCGTGTTCACCGTCGTGATCGGACCGACGCCGAACGGGTCGCTCGGCGACGCCGGCTGGCGCGTCACGAGCTCGGGAACGACACTCTCGTTGTTGACCGCGGCCTGCGGTGCGCCGAAAGGCGTGAGGATGTTGTCGGTCTTCTCGATGCGGGTCCAGTCGACCGACAGTCGGAGTCCTGCCAGGAATCGCGGCGTGATGACGACGCCCGCCGACCAGCTCTCCGACTCCTCCGGTCTCAGGTCGGGATTGCCGCCGCTCAGCACTGACACGGTTCTCGCCTCGCCACCGCGCCGCGGATCGATCACCGTCGCGGTGAACGGTGTGCCCTGGGTCAACTGGCTCACCGAAGGCGGCAAAAAACCCGTACTGTAGCTCGCCCGGACCATCAGGTCCGAAACCGGCTTGTAGCGCAACCCGACGGTCGGATTGGTCGAGCTGCGCTTGTTGATGACACGCTCCACGGGATCCGTGGGGCTCAGGATGACGCCAGTCGCCCCTTTGACTGTGTACTCGTCATAGCGCGCGGCGAGCTGTAGCTCCAATTCGTAGATGCCGAGCACGTTCGTCTTCGCGGAGGCGAACGGCACCTTGAGTTCCAGGTAGGCGCTGTTCACGCTCTGGGAACGGTCCGGAAAGATCAGCGTCAGGTTGAAAGCCGGCAGCGCTTGCACGGCCGGGTCGAAGAGATCCTCTCGGTACTCGATCAACCCCGTGAGAGTCAGGGGGCCTGCCGGAACCGAACCCACCGGCCCGGCCAGACGCAGCACGGCGTCCTTGGACGTCGCCACGAAGGGCGAGAGCTGTGATGGCGGAGCGAGGAGTGAGCTGAAGTCGATTGGAAACGCGTTCGTATCGCGGAGCACGTCGATCGCCCCGCTTGCGACCTGTCCGGACACCGCCCCCGACAAACCTCGCGAGGTGTTGGTGAATTCCAGGCGGGACCGGTTCCAGGTGTATTCCGCTCCGACGCTCCATTCCCGCGGCAGGCGCAAGATTACGCCGCCCACGATCCTGTAATCGCGGCTCTCCGTGGTGGCCAAGCCGTCGCCTGACCCGATGGGGACCGTTACGCGGATGCTCCTTCCGAAGGGATTGTTGGGTGCCGTCGCCGGAATCATGTAGCTGCTGGATGTCACCCCGCTGCCTCGATGCTCGCCTTCGTTGTCGGAGGCGCCCAGATCCAGGAAGGCCTGTACGCTGGGACTGAACTCGCGACGCACCGATGCGATGAGCGAAGCCACAGTCGAGGCGGCGAAGAGACCAAGCTCGCCTCCCCCGAAGAGCTGGCCACTGTCCGCCAGATCGAGATTGAACTGTCCGGCGTTCGCCTGCAGCGGCGCCAATCCTCCGCCGCCGCCATAGCCCGCGGGCACGGACGTGGCGCTCGGCGTGCCGGGCCCGAAGAGCGGCGATCCATCCGTGCTTCGAATGTTGGTCGTCGCTCCGAGCGGCGGCGAGATACCGGACATCAGGAGCGCGGCCGGATTGTTGGCGAGAATCGTCTCCCGGCCGCGTCGAGTCAGATCGTCGCGATCGCGTATCGTCAGCGGGTCTGCCTCGGCATAGCTGCCAGTCAACATGATGTTGGTCTTGCCACCTTCGAGATTGAATCCCCCGCCGAAGTCGATCCGGCGCACCGTGGAATCCGATCGAAAGGAGCTGTCGTACGTCAGCTTTCCCTCTACGCCGGAGTAGTCACGGCGCAGAACGACGTTGATGACGCCCCCGGTGGCACTGCCGCCGTAGATGGCCGACGCGGTCGTGGGCAACACCTCGATGCGCTCCACCGCCGTCAGCGGAATGCCATTCAGGTCGGCCTGGCGTGGCGTATTGGCCGTGCTCAGCGTGTTGGCGACGCGGCGCCCATCGATCAGGATCAAGGTCTGATTCGCACCGAGGCCGCGCAGATTGAATTGACTGCGATTGTCGGAACCACCCTGCTGCGACATCACGCCCGCCGTGTCCATGGGCAGTCGCTGCCGGAGAAACTCATGGACGTTGGTGGCGCCCGACTGTTCGATGACGGTCCGGTCAAAGACGACGTACGGCTGCACGTCGTCACGGCTGCGCCGGATGTCCGTGTTGAGCACCTTCGAACCAATGATGAGGACTTCGGGGAGATTGACCCGCACCGGATCCGCCTTCTGCGGCCCCTGCGTCGCAGCCGATTCGTCGCGCTCGGCTCGCCGAGCATCCGCCTGCGCCAGATGCGTGTAGCCGCTGTCACCTGTGCCCGACGGTGATGCCGAATTCGAGTGGGGTATTGACGATGCGCGGGTTGCGCTACTAAACCGCCCGATGGAGACCGCGCTTTCGCCAACCGCTTTGAACGCGAGCCCGGAGTTGCGCAGGAGGCTCAGCAAGGCATCCGAGATCGTGAGCTTGCCCGTGGCCCCTTCTGATTGGAGATTCTCGAGCTGAGCGCCCGAGGTGATCACCTGAATTTTCGCCTGGCGCGAGAACTCGATCAACGCGCGGTCGAGCTTCTGGGCAGGGATATTGAAGTCGATCTGCTGATAGAGATCGACAGCTGTGCACGGCAGTGCGACCGCGATCAGCATCAGCAGGCCTATCGTGGCGCTCGTCACCCTCAACATGCGACATCCCCCGTGTTCATGTGCTGGCACGCACGCTTTCGTGCCTGTGAGCCATAAACCGGGTGAGCGCCGCGAAACGGAACCGCGATCTACGGTCTGGTGCGCCGTTCGGGAGCCGCCGGCCGGCGCAAAAGCATCACGTGGTCATCTCGCCTGATGACGCGAAGAGGGAATGTGGTCTCGACAGCTTCGAGCCAGTCATCGATCGAGTCGGTAAAGACGGTGCCGGTAAAGGTCAGCGCGGCCAGCTCCGGATCGCCGAGCTCGATGCGCCGGGCTGTATAGCGGCTAACGTCGGCCACTACGGAGGCCAGCGGCTCCGAGAAGTATTCGAGTCGTCCTTCGCGCCACGCGAGGGCAAGGCGCGGATCGACGGCTGAAATTCGCGCCTCTCGTCGCCCCACATCATAAGCGAGCTGATACCCGGCGCTCACGCGCCAAGTGCCGGAATTCGCCGCGCCAGCATCGCCGACTTGATCGATCTCGACGACACCATCTTCGACAGTCACGCTTACCCCGTTCAAGCGAGAGCGCACGTTGAATGCCGTCCCCACAGCGGTCACGGCGAGTCCCGCGACGTGCACGATAAAGGGCTTCGAGCTATCGGGACGGACTTTGAAATACGCCTCGCCTTCGGAGAGTGCGAGCCTGCGCTGTGCACTGGTGAAATCCACGGCAACATCGGTTCTCGGCGCGAGCGTCAGTGTCGAGCCGTCTGGCAGTACAGTGGATCGAATCGCAAGGGGCGCCGGGCGGCCGTTGGCACTGCCCTTGATCATGCCGGATTCGTATGCGTGCCACGTGCCTGCGATCGCAATGGCCACCAGCATCGCTGCAAGCGCTAGAGGCCCTAGGCGACTCCAAAACAGCGGACGCGCGGCCGGCAGCGGAACGCCAGCGCGTGCACCGTGCGTCCCACCGGTCGCGCGGACACGGCGGATGGACGATTCTCTCTCATCGGCCAAAATCTCCAGCAATTCGGACGCCGCAGCGCCGAGCTGATCGAAGCCTCGCCAGGTGTGTCGCGTGCGCTGAAATTCACGCAGGTTTTCGGGATCGGCGCACCACTTGAGCCAGGCGGACAGCTCGCCTTCGGAGACTTCGTCCTCCTTGAGGCGCAGGAACCAGTCGGCCGCCTCGTCCGCGCGAAGCTTGCGCACGTCGCGTCGCGTGGAGTCGGTGCTCATGGTTCCACCTGGCGCATGGCTTCTTCTCTGGACAGCCCCTCGATGCGCAATCGGCAATAGATGAGCGCCCTTTTCACGTACCTGCGGACCATGCGGTCGGTAAGTCCCATGATGGCCGCCACCTCCAGAGTAGAGAGATCGCGGAATCGCTGGAGCAGAAAGGCCTGCTGGCACTTGCGCGGCAGCTCGCGCAGCGCCGAGAGCAGCAGTGCGAGCTCATCGGAGGCCATGACGCTGCTTTCGGTCGGGCTCGAGACGTCGAGATCGTCGAAGAGGTCGAGACGGTCGAGGCGCTCGCGGACGACGCGCTGGCGGTAATGATCTATGGCGATGCCTTTCGCGATCTTGAAGAGATACCAGCGCAGGAAGCTGGCGGCGACCGGCTGGTCGAGCTGGAGCAAGCGGACGTAGGCTTCCTGGGCGACCTCCTTCGCCTCGGCCTCGTTCGGGAGGCGGGTGAGGAGGAACTGGACGAGGGCGCGGTTGTGCTCGCGGAAGAGCGCGGAGATCGCCTCGGCCCGATCGCTCGCGCGCGCGGGGCCCGGCGTGTCTGGCGCTGCAGGTGCTAGGGTGGTTTCGGTCCGCTCAGCGCTCATACAACCGGCATCGGTGAAGGCAATCGGTCATGCCCCCAAGCGTAAACCGATTGAGCGGCGGAGGTCGGAACTCCGAGCGCTCGGCGCGTAACGGCGGATGGGCCAGTAGTCGTCTGCGCAGTGCTGCTTCGGCGAACAGTTTCGTCGGTGCATGCGAAATGCTGCGCTCTGACTCCGGCCCGAAGCCGGAAGCCCGTAGCCCTTGTTCAGTCGATGAGCCGGCGCGCGAGATACGTGAACTCCAGCGCCTGCCGCTT
>JBQTHP010000159.1:0-24202 GCA_052389755.1 Gammaproteobacteria bacterium | reverse complement strand
CTCATGGTGACCTTCGCTGCGGGTATGCCGGACAGCGCCATTCCAGCATGGCCGTGTCAGCAAAAAATGCCAATCGTGATCCAAAAAACGCACGATCGCCCGCATCGCCGCGCGAATTCGGTCCTGGACATTCGAGGCCGGCCTCTAGGATGCCGGTCATCATGTCGAAACCCTCACTGCTTGCACTGGATCGCGACCACCTCATCCACCCGGTCATGAACTTTCGCGCTCACGAGAGCGCCGGCGCGCTGATTCTCGAATCGGGGCGGGGAGCCTGGCTGCGCGACGTCGACGGACGCGAGTATCTCGACGCCTTCGCGGGCCTGTGGTGCGTCAACGTCGGCTATGGTCAGTCGAGCATCGTGCGTGCCGCGGCCGAGCAGATGCAGCGGCTGCCGTATGCGACCGGCTACTTCGGTTACGCCTCGGAGCCCGCTATCCGCCTCGCCGCGCGGCTCGTCGAGCTTGCGCCCCGCTCGCTGCGGCACGTGTACTTCACGCTCGGGGGATCGGATGCCATCGACTCGGCGATCCGTTACCTCACGTACTATTTCAATGCCATCGGTCAGCCGCAGCGGAAGCACTTCATCACGCTCGAGCGCGGTTATCACGGCTCCTCGGCACTCGGCGCGGGGCTCACCGGACTGCGCGCGTTCCACCTCAACTTCGACGTTCCGCAGCCGAACCAGCATCATCTGCCGTCACCCTACCCCTATCGCAACCCCGTCGGTGACCGCCCCGAAACCGTCATCGCCGCGTCCGTGAGCGCGCTGCGCGACAAGGTCGCGCAGATCGGCCCGGAACGGGTGGCTGCTTTCTGCTGCGAGCCCGTGCAGGGCTCCGGAGGCGTGATCGTGCCGCCCGCAGGTTGGCTCAAGGCCATGAGCGATACCTGCCGCGAGCTCGGCATTCTGCTGCTCGTCGACGAAGTCATCACCGGCTTCGGCCGCACCGGGCCGCTCTTCGCATCGCAGGCCGAACGGGTCGAGCCCGATGTGATGACGCTCGCCAAAGGACTCACATCGGGCTATGCGCCCAGGGGCGCGGTGCTGCTCTCCGACGAGATCTATCAGGGGATCGCCGATGGTGCCGCGGACGGCGCGCCGATCGGCCACGGCTACACCTATTCGGCACACCCGGTGAGCGCTGCTGTTGCGCTCGAGGTACTGCGGCTGTATCACGAGGGCGGCATCCTGGCGAATGGTCAGGCGCAGGCGGCTCGCTTCGCGCAAGGATTGCAGAGTCTGCGCTCGCATCCACTCGTCGGCGATGCGCGGCAGCGCGGCCTGCTGGGCGCTCTGGAGCTCGTAGCCGATCCGGCGACGAAGCGGCGCTTCGATCCGTCGTTGCGGCTGAGTGAACAGGTCACGCGGGCCGCCCTGCGAAACGGCGTGATCTTCCGTGCGTTCGCGGACGATATCCTCGGTTTCGCACCTGCGCTCTGCTGCACACCGTCGGACCTCGATGAGCTGTTCGACCGCCTGGAACGCACGCTCGATGAGGTGCTCGAGCAGCTCACCGTGCGTCGCGCGATGGCGATCGCATGAGACCGGCGTTCCGGATCGCTGCCATCCCCGGCGACGGCGTCGGAAAGGAGGTCATGCCGGAAGGCCTGCGGGTGCTCGAGAAGGCGGGCGAACGCTTCGGGATCGACATCGAATACAAGCATATTCCGTGGGCGAGCTGCGACTACTACACGGCGAGCGGACGGATGATGCCCGAGGACTGGAAAGCACAGCTCTCGGGCATGGACGCCATCTACTTCGGGGCCGTCGGCTGGCCGGCCACCGTCCCCGATCACGTGTCACTCTGGGGCTCGCTGCTCAAGTTCCGCCGCGAGTTCGACCAGTACATCAACATGCGTCCCGCCCGCGGCTTCCTCGGCATGCAGTGCCCGCTCGCAGGACGCGCACCGGACGACATCGACATGCTGATCGTGCGGGAAAACACGGAAGGGGAGTATTCCGCCATCGGCGGCACGATGTTCGAGGGCACACCGCGCGAGGTCGTGATGCAACAGTCCGTGTTCACGCGGCATGGCACCGAGCGCGTGTTGCGGTTTGCGTTCGAGGCCGCGAGACATCGGCCGCGCCGCCACGTCACCGTGGCGACGAAGAGCAACGGGATCGCGATCTCCATGCCGTGGTGGGATGCTCGTGCGGCCGAGATGGCCGCGCAGTTCCCCGATGTCACGTGGGACAAGCAGCACATCGACATCCTCTGCGCCCGGTTCGTTCTGCAGCCCGAGCGCTTCGATGTCGTGGTCGCCTCG
The DNA here is from genome assembly GCA_052389755.1 of Gammaproteobacteria bacterium. Lineage (GTDB taxonomy): Bacteria > Pseudomonadota > Gammaproteobacteria > Steroidobacterales > Steroidobacteraceae > JBQTHP01. Next base: position 21,930 of record JBQTHP010000159.1, on the reverse strand, counting down.
AACCTCTTCGGGGACATCCTCTCGGACCTCGGCCCGGCATGTGCCGGCACGATCGGCATCGCGCCATCGGCCAACATCAACCCGGAGCGCACCTTCCCGTCCATGTTCGAGCCGGTGCATGGCTCGGGACCGGATATCTACGGCCAGAAGATCGCGAATCCGATCGCGATGATCTGGTCGGGCGCGATGATGATCGACTTTCTGGGCGGCGGGACAGGGCCGGCACGTGAGGCGCACGATGCGATCGTTGCAGCCATCGAGACGGTCATCGCGAAGGGACCGCACACACCCGACCTCGGCGGCTCGAGCTCGACGACTGAAGTGGGCGAGGCGATCGCCGCGCGCGTTGCGGCGGCCTGAGGCGCAGGCGCCAGCACCGGCTCCATCGGACAGCACGATCATGTCGCTCACGCTCGCCCGCTCCGATCTTCTGCGCTCCGCGAACTTCATCGACGGCGAGTGGCGCGGCACTGCTGGAGGTCTGCGCTTCGACGTCACCGATCCAGCCACCGGCAAGCCGTTCGCATCCGTGCCGGACAGCGGCAGCGTCGATGCAATCAAAGCGGCAGACGCGGCGCATGCGGCGTTCGGCGCCTGGCGTGCACGAACCGCGCGCGAACGGGCGGCGCTGCTCAAGCGCTGGCATGCGCTCATCGTCCATCACGCCGCGGATCTCGCGCGCCTCATCTCTCGCGAGCAGGGCAAGCCGCCCGCCGAGGCATCGGGTGAGGTCGCCTACGGCGCTTCGTACGTCGAGTGGTTCGCAGAGGAGGCGGTGCGCGCATACGGCGACATCATTCCGGCCACTGTGCCCGGCCGCGCCATGTTCGTCGTGAAAGAGCCCGTGGGCGTCGTCGCCGCGATCACGCCATGGAATTTCCCGATGGCGATGATCGCGCGGAAGATTGCGCCGGCGCTCGCCGCCGGATGCACCGTGGTCGCGAAGCCGGCAGAAGACACGCCCCTGACTTCGCTTGCTCTCTTTCGATTGCTCGAGGAAGCCGATCTCCCGCCCGGTGTCGCCAACATCGTCACGGCCTCCCGTGCCCGCGCGCCCGAGACCGTGAATGAATGGCTGGCCGACGGCCGCGTCCGCAAGATTACCTTCACGGGCTCGACGCCGGTCGGCAAGCATCTGGCGCGCGAGTCTGCGGGAACGCTGAAGCGTCTGTCGCTCGAGCTCGGTGGGAATGCGCCCTTCGTCGTGCTCGACGACGCCGACATCGATGCTGCGGTCGAAGGCCTGATGAAAGCCAAATTCCGAAACGCAGGGCAGACCTGCGTCTGTCCCAACCGCGTTTACGTGCAGGCCGGTGCGTACGAGCGATTCCTCGCGGCGCTGACTCCGCGGGTCGCTGCCATGCAGGTAGGTCCGGCCACGATGAGCGGTGTGCAGATCGGCCCGCTGATCAACGCACGTGCGCTGGAGAAAGTGGAGCGACACGTCGGCGATGCACTGGCGCACGGTGCACGGGTACTCACGGGCGGCAGGCGCGTCCTCGCGGAGACGGGTGGCCATTACTATGCGCCGACGGTTCTGGCCGACGCGACCGCGCAAATGCTCCTCAGCCGCGAAGAGACGTTCGGACCGGTGGTCCCCGTATTTCGTTTCACCAGCGAAGAAGAAGCCGTGCAGGCGGCGAACGACACTCCTTACGGGCTCGCCGCGTACTTCTACACAGCCGATCCGGCGCGCATCTGGCGAATGGCGAGCGCCCTCGAAGCAGGAATCGTCGGCATCAACGAAGGTGCGTTCGCGAGCGAAGCCGCGCCCTTCGGTGGTATCAAGGAGTCGGGTTACGGACGTGAGGGCTCGCGTTACGGTCTCGATGACTACATGCAGTGCAAGTACCTGTGCCAGGGGCAGCTCGCGTGAACGCGGTGTATCCCATCGAGACTGATCTTCCGGATCTGCGCACCCACGCAGAGGGCAACGCAGGCGTGCCGTACGTGCACAGCTTCCAGAGCGATCGAGCGGGACCGCACGTACTGGTCAATGCGCTCACGCACGGCAACGAGTACTGCGGCGCCATCGTCCTCAAGGAGCTGCTGGATCTGGGCGTGCGCCCCCGGCGCGGAACGCTGACCCTGTCGTTCGCGAACGTCGCGGCATTTCACCGATTCGACCGGCAAAGTCCGGATGCCTCGCGCTTCATCGATCAGGACTTCAACCGCGTCTGGAGTCCGACGATCCTGGAAGACGCGACGCGCACTTCGATCGAGCTGCGGCGTGCACGGGAGCTGCGGCCCGTGATCGATGCCGCGGATCTGCTGCTCGATCTGCACTCGATGCATGAGCGCAGCGCGCCGCTGCTCTTGTCCGGGCCGCTCGAGAAGGGCATCGCATGGGCGCGCGAGTTGGCAGTCCCGCCGACGATCATCAGCGATGTCGGGCACTCGGAGGGCCGGCGGATGCGTGATTACGAAAGCTTCGGTGACCCGTCGAGCCCGAAGAACGCGCTGCTGGTCGAATGCGGCCAGCATTGGGAGGCGCGAGCCGTCGTAGTTGCCCGCGACTGTACGGCGCGCTTCCTCATGCTGGCCGGCGTGCTGCAGCAGGAGGACTTTCCGCGAGGCTGGCTCCAGCCCCGCGTCACGCCACCACGCGTGATACAGGTGACGGATGCCGTAGTCGCAAGCAGTCTCGGCTTTCGCTTCGCCGGTTCCTTCGTCGGGCTCGAGACTTTCCCCAGGGCCGGCACCGTCGTCGGATGGAACGACGGCACTCCGGTCGTGACACCCTACGACGACTGTGTGCTGGTGATGCCTTCTCTGCGGCAGCTTCGGCCGGGTGTGACCGTGGCGCGATTCGGGCGACAGATCGCGTAGAACGCGAGCTCGGTCGGGCTCACGAAATCGGGATCTCGCGGGCGCGAGTCCTTCCACGGCACCGGCCATTCGATCGATCGAGCGGCGGCGTGAAGGTTCCCGGGGGCGGGCCTGCGCTTATGGGCATGCGTTCTCACATGAGCTACGATCGTAGCGTATTTGAGAACACCTCGGATGCCCAAAACGACACGAACCCGCTCGATAGAGCTGCTGTTGAGCGACTACCGGCGCCGTATTCTCGGCCTGCTGTTGTTGCGCCCCGAAGAGCAGTTCCACGTTCGGGAGATTGCCCGGCTGACGCGGATTCCTGCCGGTTCGCTCCACCGTGAACTGAAGACCCTCGCGGAGGGCGAGCTGTTGGAGCGCGAGCCGGCCGGCAATCAGGTGCGATACAGGGCCAACCGGAGCTCTCCGATTTATCCGGAGCTCGCTGGAATTCTCCGCAAGACGTCAGGGCTCGTCGACGTGCTGCGGGAGGCGCTGAAACAACTCGGTTCCGCCGTGCAGATCGCCTTCGTGTTCGGGTCCGTAGCTAAAGGCGAGGAGCACGGAACGAGCGATATCGACGTGATGGTGATCGGCAAGTCGTCCTTTCAGCGAGTCGTCGCGGCATTGCTGCCGCTTCAGGCTCAACTGGGGCGAGAAGTAAACCCGGTGGTGATGACGCTTGTCGATTTCAGCGGGAAGCGCGACGGGGGCGATCGTTTCGTCACCCGAGTGCTGCGAGAACCCAAGCTTTTCGTCATCGGTACCGAAGATGACCTTGGCAAACTTGCTCAAGATCGGTCAGCTAAAGGCACACGAGCCTGACGCGAAGGAGATAGGCGACCTGCTGGCTGCAGCGCGCCGCAGTCTGGCGGATGCCCGCGTCGAGGCGATCAGCCCCGAGACACGTTTCGATGCGGCGTACAGGGCCATCATGCAGTGTGCGCTCGTTGCGTTGATGGCCAACGGCTACCGGCCCGATACCAATCGACCCGGGCATCATGCGACCGTGATCCAGGTGCTCCCAACGACGATGGGTATACGACCCGAGCGGCTCGCGGTGCTCGATGTCTTACGTCGCAAGCGCAACCTCGCGGACTATCTTGGCCGAGATATCGATTCGAGCAGCGTCGAGCAGTGCATCGATGCAGCGAACACCTTGCGGCGTGATGTCGAAGCGTGGCTGCGAGCGAATCACCCGGAATTGATCAAAGCCTCTCCGTGAGTCCTGGTGCTTGCGCCGGGCCGCTTCGCGCGATCTGGCCGGGCGAGCCCTGCTCACGCTCTCGGCTTACGGAATCGCAACACGAATCGATCGGTCGTTTTGCCCTTCATCTCCGGCGCGAAGAACGGCTTCGTTCGATCGTCTTCCGCGTTCCGCAGCAGATCGCTTTCTGCTTCGAGGACGAAACCCGCATCGAGGAACGCGCGCCGCGCGTCACGAGTTCGCATATCGCGGAACCGCTGGCAGGCTCAAGCGGTATGCCCCTCGTCCTACGGAAGGGAGCCTGGCGCTTCTTTTTCTACAGCAACGAGGGCCACGAGCCGCCTCACGTTCACGTCGAGAGCCTTGCATCCGCGACCGGGAAAACAGCGAAGTTTTGGCTCAGCCCGGTGCGTTTGGTACGCTCGCGTCGACTGCGCCCGCACGAGCTTCGTGCGGCTTCATCGGCTCGTAGCTGAGCACCGGACGATCTTCCTGCAGGCGTGGCATGACCACTTCGGCCAGAGCTGAATCGACATTCATGGCGGCACTCGCCACGCACGTATCGGCCACAGAGGATGAGCTGATCGTCACGCTTTCCGACGATCGCACGATCGCTGCGCCTATCGTGTGGTTTCCTCGACTGGCAGCGGCGAGCGCTGCGCAGCGCCGGCGCTGGCGTCTCGTCGGCGCAGGCGAGGGCATCAGTTGGCCCGAGCTCGACGAAGATCTGAGCGTAGAGGGTCTGCTGGCCGGGCAGTCACCGCGCCGTGGATCGTCGCCTTCAGGGCGGCTCGCATCACCGACACGTAAGCGACCCCGCTGATCGTTCGTCAGCTTTTTTTTCGGCGCGCTGCACAGCCGCGCCCGACGTTAGGGCTGCCGTGAACACGGCGCTCGTCTCTGCTCTTGATCTGCCCGAGGTTCTCGGCGAACCTTTGGGGCATGTCAGAGCCGCTCGACAGATCCGACGGATGAACGTCCTCTTGTGGGTCCTCCAGGTCGCGCTCGCCGTGCTCTACCTCGCGGGGGGCGCATACAAAGTGTTCATGTTCGACGAGCTCGCGAACCATCTGCCGGGCGCGCTCTCGCGCGGCGGATGGGGCACGCTCGGCGTGCTCGAGATGTTGGGCGCGGTCCTGCTGGTCGTCCCGGCCGCCGCGAAGTGGATGCCGGTCCTGACTCCGCTCGCCGCCGCCGCGCTCGCGCTGGAAACCCTGGCCCTCGCCGGGCTGTACGCCCGGTATTCGCTTCAACTGGGCGTTACCAACCCGATGGTCTGGGCCGTCGTGATGGGGCTGCTGGCGGCCTTCGTGGCCTACGGGCGATACGCGCTCAGGCCGCCGGCCTGACGCCCCGCCGTCGCGCGGTCAGTGCGTTCCCCCGGCGGTCGATCAGTCCCTGGAGTGTCGGAACTGACGAGGTCGATTCGTCATACTCCTGGATGGCTACGTATGTATTGATCCACGGAGCGGCTTCGGACTCGTGGTACTGGCACCGCGTGATTCCTGAGCTTCGCGCCTGGGGCCACGCGGTGATCGCGCCGGACTTGCCGTGCGACGACGACTCGGCAGGCTTCCCCGAGTACGCCGATGCGGTCGTGGACGTGATCGGTGATCGTCGCGACCTGGTCCTCGTGGCCCAGTCGCTGGCCGGGTTCACCGCGCCACTCGTGTGTGAGCGGGTGCCGGTCGATCTGTTGGTGATGCTCGCGGCCATGGTTCCGCTGCCCGGCGAGTCGGGTGACGATTGGTGGACGAATACGGGTTACACGGAAGCCAAGCGCGCGCAGAACCGCCGCGAGGGACGGCCCGACGACGCATCCTTCGACGTCATGGCCGACTTCTTTCACGATGTTCCGCGCGAGGTGGTTTCGGAGGCGATGAAGAGAGGAGAGCGTGCGCAGTCCGGCAAGCCCTTGGAAGATCCCTGGCCGCTCGCGGCGTGGCCTTCGGTGCCGACTCGTTTTCTCCTCTGTCGCCAGGATCGCTTCTTCCCCGCCGACTTCATGCGTCGCGTCGTGAAGGAGCGGCTCGGTATCACGCCGGACGAGATGGATGGCGGGCATCTCCCGGCGCTGGCGCGCCCCAAGGAACTCGTTGCACGTCTCGAGCACTATCGTCTTGAGCTGAATCAAAGGAAACGGCCATGACCAAGCACACGACCGGGACACGTAAGGAGTGGCTCGCAGCACGGCTCGAGCTGCTCAAGGCGGAGAAGGAGCACACGCGGCGCGGCGACGAGCTGGCCAAGCGGCGGCAGGCGCTGCCGTGGGTGCGCATCGACAAGAAATATCAGTTCGACACTGACGAGGGGAGCGGCTCGCTGTCAGACCTCTTCCGCGGGCGCTCGCAGCTTCTCGTCTATCACTTCATGTTCGGGCCGGACTACACGGCGGGCTGTCCGGCCTGCTCCGCGATCGCCGACGGGTTCAACGGCTTCGCGGTCCACCTGGCCAATCACGACGTCATGCTGTGGGCGGTGTCCCGGGCACCGCTTGCGAAGTTACAGGCGTACAAGCGGCGCATGGGTTGGACGTTTCCCTGGGCATCCTCGCTCGGCAGCGACTTCAACGGCGACTTCAACGTCTGGATCAGCGAGGAGCAACAGCGCAAGGGAGGCATCGAATACAACTACGCGCGCGAGAAGCCGTTCGCCCAGGAAGACTTCGGCGAGGGAGCTGCCCTGTTCGCGACCATGAGCGGAACGGACGTGGCCACGTACACCCGCGAGCGGCCGGGCATGAGCGCGTTCGTGCTCGAGGACGGCGTCGTCTATCACACCTATTCCGCCTTTGCGCGCGGAGTGGACGGTCTCTGGGGCATGTACCAGTGGCTCGATCGGGCGCCGCGCGGACGCAACGAGACGGGCCTCTGGTTTCGCCGCCGCGACGAGTACGGCAAGCGCTAAGCCGACGGTTCGATGCGCGTGTCGGTAGCTATCCAGTTCACTTCCCAGGTCTTGCCGTCATCGGCCGAGAACGCCTGTTCGAAACGGCAACTGGTCGGCGTGATGTCGGAGATGACGAAGCGCACGAGAATGGATCGCCCATCGAGAGTTTCGCGACTGTAGAACTCACCGCGTCCGTTCCTGAACGCTCCGATCGATGGCGGACTCAGCGTCCCGGTCCTGCTGTTCGCGAAATTGAGACTCCACTGGCGGCTCTCCGGGTCGTACAGGCGCAGAGACAGCGCTTCGATGTGCCCGGCGGGACCCTTGACATCGAGCTCCACGAGGTTGGCGCGGCCATCCCACACCTTGCGGACGACGGTCGTTCCTTCGTACTCGATCCACGTGCTCGACCCGCTCAATGGATTCTTCAGACGCTTCAGGTGCGTCCTCCAGGTCCCGATCTGGAAATCGAAATCGTGCTGGCCATCGCGCTTCGCCTGGCTTTCTTGCGTCGGGGCCGCATGCGCAACCATGACCGGGGCGAAAGCGAAGAGGAAAGCAATCGGGAGAAATCTGTGCGCGGGCATCGCGGAATCCTTTCATGGCGATATTTATTCGGAGGCGATCATAGCGATCCTCGTCGCGCCGTTCACCCTGCATCCGCAGAACGGCGGTACGATCGAGCCGGCGAACGCGATCCGCTCGCCTCAGGGCCGACTCGGAATCGTAAGGCCGCGGGTGACCGCGGGGCGCGCGAGGAACGTCTCGAGCGCTCGCGTCACGTGCGGATAATCCGCGATGCCGACGAGCTCGCCCGCCTCGTAGAAGCCGATCAGGTTGCGCACCCAGGGGAAGGTCGCGATGTCGGCGATGGTGTAACTGTCGCCCATGATCCATTCGTGGTCGGCTAGCCGATCGTTCAGCACGCCGAGCAGGCGCCTCGATTCCGCGACGTAGCGGTCGCGCGGACGCTTGTCTTCGTAGTGCCTGCCGGCGAATTTGTGGAAGAACCCGACCTGACCGAACATCGGACCGATGCCGCTCATCTGGAACATGAGCCACTGGATCGTCTCGTACCGAGCCGCTGCGTCCCGCGGCAGAAACCTTCCGGTCTTTTCGCCGAGATAGATCAGGATCGCACCGGATTCAAATAAGGGAAGCGGCTGACCGTCCGGTCCGTTGGGATCGATGATCGCCGGAATCTTGTTGTTCGGGTTGAGCGACAGAAACTCAGGCGAGAGCTGGTCGTTCGTATCGAAGTTCACGAGATGCGGCTCATAAGGCAGGCTGGTCTCTTCGAGCATGATCGAAGTCTTGACGCCGTTGGGCGTGTTCAGGGAATAGAGCTGCAGCCGCTCGGGATATCGTGGCGGCCACTTCTGCGTGATGGGGAAACTCGAAAGATCAGGCATGCGCTTATATGCGACCTCTCCTTCGCCTGCGCAAGGGGTCTCTCTCTTTCGAGGGGTGCGTGCACGAGCAAGGGCCGAGTAGCCTCGATGGCATTGACCTCGACGTCACTTGAGGTCGTACGCCGGGTGTCATGAGAACTTCCGCAGGGACGCAGGTCACGCTGCTGCTGGTCGGATCGATGATGACGATGACGGGCGCGCTTGCGCCCGCATTGCCGGCCATTCACCACGAGTTCGCGGCGCATGCGCACGCCGACGTCCTCGTACGCATGCTTTTGACGTTGCCAGCTTTCGCCATCGCGCTGGTCGCGCCGGGGGCCGGCTACGTTCTCGATCGATATTCGAAGCGACGCGTGCTGCTGGTCGGCGTAGCCGGGTTCGTGGTGTTCGGCAGCGCGGGGCTGCTCGTCGATGATCTGGAAGGTCTGCTGCTGTCGCGCATAGCGCTCGGTGTGGCCATCGCCTTCATGATGAGCGGTGCCATGGCGCTGGCCGGCGATCTGTTCGAGCCAAGCGTGCGCGCCAGCTTTCTGGGCAGGCAGGTGAGCACCAATTCGCTCACGGGCTTGACGTTTCTGCTATGCGGTGGAGCGCTCGCCGATTTCACCTGGCGCGCGGCATTCGCCGTATACCTTTCCGCCGCGCTGCTGCTCGTGATGCTATGGCGCTACGTGCCCGCACACCCGCGCGGCATCGCCACGCAGGTGGAGGTCACCGCGGCGCGCGAGTCCCCGCCCTGGAGGCTGATCTGTGCGCTCTACGCGCTCGGTGCCTTCGGGATGGCGTTCTTCTTTCTCATACCGACGCAGTCGCCGTTTCTGATTGCGGAGGTCTTCGGCGGATCGGCGCTAATGACGAGCATCGCGATTGGTGCGGCCACCGTAGGTGCCATTCCCACCTCGCTCGCCTACGGCTATATCCGGCGACGACTGTCCTCATGGGCGATTTTCGCGATCGGCTTTGCGGTCAATGGACTCGGCTTCGTTCTGCAAGGCCTTGCCGATTCGCTTAGCGGTGTCGTGGCGGCGATGGGCGTCTCGGGCCTTGGCTTCGGACTGGTCATGCCGAATCTCACGACGACGCTGCTCGGCGTCGCTCCAGCTCACCTGCGCGGTCGTCTCTCCGGCGGGCTCACGGCGAGCGTGTTTCTGGGACAGTTTCTGTCGCCGCTGCTGAATCAGCCACTCATCACCCGCTATGGATTCGCTAGTACTTTTCTGATCGCCGGTTCCATGCTGGGCCTCATGGCGGTGATGATGGGGTTAGGTGCCCTGCGAACGCGCACGTTCGCTCCGCTTCCCGCACATCGGCAGTCACCTTGAACTTGCGATGTCGGATTGGGCGCCAACCATTCGTCCTTAGTCCGAACAACCACTTCGAGACAGAGGCTTGGCCATGAGAAAAGTGATCACCGGCGCATTCGTTTCGTTGGACGGCGTGATGCAGGCTCCCGGCGGCCCCGAGGAAGACCCCACCGGCGGCTTCAAGCACGGCGGCTGGGTTGCACCGCACGTGGATGAGGTGTTCGGCAAGGCGATCGATGGTCTATTCGGACCGCCGCTCGACCTGCTGCTCGGCCGCAAGACCTACGAGATTTTCGCGGCGCACTGGCCCTATCAGAGCGATGACGATCCCATCGCGAAACGCTTCAACGCGGTCACCAAGTACGTCGCTACCCGATCGACGACGCCGCTCACCTGGAAGGGCTCGGTTGCGCTGCACGACGCCGCCGCCGACGTCGCGCGGCTGAAAAAACAGGACGGGCCGAACCTGGTGACGCAGGGTAGCAGCGGCCTCATCCAGACCTTGCTAGCGCACGATCTGATTGACGAGCTCATCGTCTTCACCTTCCCGATCCTCCTCGGCCGGGGCAAACGCTTGTTCGGCGAAGGCACTAAGCCGGGAGCGCTGAAGTTGACCGAGAGCAAAGTCAGCACGACCGGTGTGACGATCAGCTCGTACCGCCGCGCAGGCGCCGTAGCCACGGGCGACTTCGCGATGCACCCGCCGACCGAGGCGGAGGTCAAGCGCCGCGAGAAGATGAAGCGGGAAGGCTGAGCCTCGCGTCCGAACCTAGTCGTCGTGAATCACACCGCCGCCGTGCGCGCCGGCCGCGGCGTGCGAATCGACCTTGGGACGCGGTATCGATCTCGCAGCGATGACTATCGCGCCGGAAACCTGGTTCGGCTTTCGGGCGCCTGAGGTAGGAGGCGTCCGGCTGAATCTATGAGCCGCTGCCCGTCGCCGAGCCTCGCTTGGGCCGGCGGACGACCCTGACCTTCCCGGTGCTTCCTCCTCCGCAGAAGAACTGATCGCCGCCATCCGACTCGAGCCCCGAAACATTCACTCCGCGCGGCATCTCGAGCTTCTCCAGGACTTCTCCCGTTCGAGGATCGACTCGCCGCAAATCGCTCTCGTCACCTTCCCAGGTGGCGTGCCAGAGCTCTCCGTCGACCCAGGTCACTCCGGTTGCGAAGCGGTTCGACTCGATCGTGCGAAGGATCGCGCCTGTCTCGGGATCGACTTGATGGATCTTGCGGTCGCGATACTGCCCCACCCAGAGCGTGCCTTCGGCCCACGTGAGCCCGGAGCCACCGCCGCCGCCGGGCGATGGGATCGTGGCGAGCACACGGCCGATCTTCGGATCGATCTTCTGGATGCGATCCTCGGCGAGCTGAAACAGGTGCTGGCCGTCGTACGTGACGCCATGCACGTTGTCGGCACCTGAAAAGGGTCCGTATTCACGGGCGATCTCGGCAGTTGATTTACGCATGGGTCCATCCTAGTCAATCGGCAGGAGAGCGGGGAGTAACAAGGTCGTCGTGAATCCCGGCACGGGCGGGGTCATCCAGCGACGAGCTCGCCCGTGTCCGAACGACTGCACCTTGCCTGCCGACGCAAGTGAATCGAGCCCCCGCTGTACGGTGCGCTGGCTCGTTCCAAGCGCAAGCGCAAGGGCGGACGTCGACCACGATTCTCCGTCGGCGAGGAAAGCGAGCACTTCCGCATGCTTCTCTTCGACCGGCCGCGCCAGCACCACGACCTCGCGTGCGCGGCGCGGCGCGAGCGCGAAACCTCGTGTCGTCGCGCTCACGGCGGCCAGCGTCCGAAGCACCTTGCGAAGCCGCCCGAGTTCGACTCGCAGCCGCGCGCGATGCGATTCATCGGCGCGCTTCGCTCGGAATGCGCGCGCGACGAGCGCGTCTCTCTGTACATCTCCCGGCCACGCTTCGGCGAGCGCGCGTGCGAGCGCGAACAGCACCGGACGCCTGGCGAGCGAAACCACCGTGCCTGCGTGACGCACGACGTAACGGCACGCGTCCACGACGAATGCTTTCGACGCCAGCAACGCTTCGACGTCCTCGAGCAGTAGGGGTCGCTCCTCACCATTCGCAATCAGGCGCGCGGCAAGCGCATCAAGCAATAGGGAGGCGTTTTCGACCTCGGCCGTCAGCGCAGGGATGCGTGCGTCGTGCGCTGCGCGCTTGGCCCGGGCGAGCGCCGCGCGCGCCGGCATCGTCCGGAGGCGTCGAATCGCAATGCCCGCGACGACCAGCTCGTGAGCGGCCATTGACGCGGGAGGCAGGGGCGCGGGGTCGAGCTCGGCGAGCGTACGCTCGGCTTCGTCGATGCGCCCGATCAGGAGGAGGCGCCGGACCTCGAGATACCGCGCGTGCGCGGCGTTTACCGCATCGCCGTGCGCTTCGAGCGTGGCACGCGCTGCATCGAGCGCCTTCGCAGGCCAGGTGAGGTCGCGCGAGGCGAGCGCGACCTCCGCCTCGGCGACGATGCACCTCGCGCGTGCGACGGCCTCTTTCGGCCCAAACGCACGCGCGGCACTTCGCAGGAGGGCCTTCGCCCGAACGAGATCGCCGAGCTGCGCCATCGCGATGCCTCGAAGCGCGAGAGCCGGTGCGTCATCGCGCAGGGCGATCCGCTTCAATGCGCCGAGCGGATCACCCGCCGCCAGCGCACGCGCCGCGGCAGTGATCAGCGAGTCCATCGCAATCGCGTCACACTTGTCACTCTCACCGTTCGATACGGGGTGCTTAAATCTATCGTAAGACCCAAGCAATGGAGAGAACGGCGATGACCAGGCACACGACCGGCACACGTAAAGAATGGCTGGCGGCGCGGACCGAGCTGCTCAAGGCCGAGAAAGAGCACACGCGGCGCAGCGACGATCTGGCGCGGCGGCGGCAGGAGCTGCCGTGGGTCCGCATAGACAAGGAGTATCGATTCGAGACCGACGCGGGGCGTGTCTCGCTCGCGGACCTCTTCCGGGGGCGCTCGCAGCTCCTCGTCTACCACTTCATGTTCGGGCCCGACTACACGCAGGGATGTCCGTCCTGCTCGGCGATCGCGGACGGATTCAACGGCATCTTCGTCCACCTGGAGAATCACGACGTCGCGTTCACGGCGGTGTCGCGGGCGCCGCTCGCGAAGCTGCAGGCGTACAAGCGACGGCTGGGGTGGTCGTTCCCCTGGGCGTCCTCCTTCGGCGGCGACTTCAACTCCGACTTCAACGTCTACTTCACGGAGGAGCAGCAGCGCCAGGGCAGCATCGAGTACAACTTCCGGCGCGAGGAGCCGTGGCCGCCGCTCACCGGCGAGGGGGTTCCGAGCCGCATGGAGGGGACGCCTGTCGCGGACACGGCAGCCAGCACGGGCACCGATGCGGCCACGTTCACGCGCGAGCGGTCGGGCATGAGCGCGTTCGCGCTCGAAGACGGCGTCCTCTTTCACGCCTACTCCGCCTATGCGCGCGGACTGGACGGCCTCTGGGGCATGTACCAGTGGCTCGATCGGGCCCCGAAGGGACGCAACGAGACAGGTATCTGGTGGCGCCGGCACGATGAGTACGGCACACGCTAAGTTCTTCGGCGTCTCAGCGCTGCTCTTCGCTGGAAGCGCAGCGCTGACGATCGTCTGGTGCGCGTCCATGTCGGCGATGGGCGGGATGCCGATGCCCGGCGGCTGGACGATGTCGATGGCGTGGATGCGGATGCCGGGCCAGGCGTGGCCCGGCGCCGCAGCGTCGTTCCTCGGCATGTGGGTCGTGATGATGGTGGCGATGATGCTGCCGTCCCTGGTCCCGATGCTGTGGCGCTACCGCGAGGCAGTCGGCAGCACAGGCGAGAAGCGCCTCGGTCCGCTGACCGCGCTCGTGGGCGCGGGTTACTTCTTCGTGTGGATCGTGTTCGGATTGGTCGCTTTCCCGTTGGGCGTCGCGCTGACGGCGGTCGAAATGCAGCAGCCGGCACTGGCGCGCGCCGTTCCGATGGCGGTCGGCGTAGTCGTGCTGATCGCTGGCGCGCTCCAGTTCAGCGCGTGGAAGGCGCAACAGCTGGCCTGCTGCCGGCAGGCACCCGGGCGCGGCCGTCCGTTGCCGGCCGACGCCGGCACGGCCTGGCGACACGGCCTGCGCCTCGGACTCCACTGCAGCCACTGCTGTGCCGGACCGATGGCGATCCTGCTGGTCACCGGGGTCATGGACCTTCGCGCGATGACCGTCGTGGCGGCAGCCATCACCGTCGAACGTCTCGCACCGGCCGGTGAGCGCGTCGCGCGGGCGATCGGGGCCGTCGTCGTAGGCGCAGGGTTGTTGCTGATCGCGCGAGCAGCGGGGCTCGGATGACGCATCCGCGCGTCCAACTGGGCCCGAACCGTCCTACTCGGGAAAATTCATCCGCCGCAGCAGCTCTCGAAAGCGCGGATCGGCGCGTAAGGGATCGAACCGAGGATCCATCTTGAGATAAGTGAGCAGGGTCGAGCGCTCCTGGAAGGCTCTTTCCAGGGCCGCGAAGGCGGGGTCCACTTCCTCGAGGCCGACATGGATCAGTGCGATCTGATACGCCGATATGTTTTGCTGCTTCGCCCGGTTCGTCAGTTCCGCGAGAATCTTCCGGGCTTCCTGCTTCCGTCCCGTCACGGCATACGCGCGCCCCAGAGATGCGAGCGCATTCGTCCCGCGCCGCGTGAGGTCGACCGCTTTTTCGAACCCTGCCAGCGCCTGCTTCATCATGCCTTTCTGCTCATAAGCAAGCCCGAGTCCCCAGTGAGCCACGGAGAACTCCGGTTGCTCCGTGAGGATCCTTTGCAGCTGCGCGATGGTCTCGTCGTATCGCCGCCCGAAGTAGTAGATGACGCCTACGTTTGCTTTGATGATGAGCGAAAGCGGATCGAGCTCGAGCGCGCGCTGCATTTCTGTCAGAGCCTCCTCGGTGCGCCCGAGGCTCGAGAGATAGCGGCTATAGCGGTGGCGCAGCGTGGCATCGTTCGGGTCGAGCGCCAGGGCGCGCTGGAATTCCTTCTCCGCGCCGGTCCAGTCCCAATCGTAGTACGTGCGGATGTAAGCGAGAGCGGAGTGCGCTTCGGCGAGGGAGTCGTCGAGCTCCAGCGCTCGGGCCACAGCGGCCTTGGCTTTGGGAAAGACTTCGTCCGGCACGGAGCTGGTGTGGAACGGAAGCGCGCTGTAGTAATCGGCAAGCGCTGCGTGAGCTCGCGCATACCGCGGATCCTTCTGGAGCGCGCGTTCGAAGTACTGCCGGGCTTTCTCGAGATCCTCCGGCTCGCCCTGGTTCCAGTGATACCGCCCACGAAGGTACGCATCATGAGCTTCGGGATCGACGCTCTGAGTGCTCCCGAGCCGTGAGGCTTGTTCCGGCGTGAGCTTGATGCGGATCTCATCGGCAACCGCTCGCGCCACTTCGCTCTGCAAGGTGAGGATGTCGCGCAGGTCGCGGTCATAGCTTTCCGCCAGCAGGTGCGTTTCATCGCTGACCTGAATGAGCTGCGCGGTGACGCGCACACGCTCCTCGTCGCGGCGAACCGAGCCCTCGAGGACGTAGTCCACGCCGAGCTCCTGCGCGATCTCGCGCACCGTTTTCTTTGCATCCTTGAACTTCATCGACGAGGTGCGCGCGATCACCCCCAGCCGCTCAGGATGAAGACGGCTGATCTGCGTGGTCATCTCCTCGGTCAGCCCGTCGCTGAAATATTCCTGGTCGGGATCGCCGCTCAGATTGTCGAGGGGGAGCACGGCCAGAAGCATGCGACGCTCCGACTGCGCGGGCGGGGGAGACAGGCGCTGCCACGTCAGGTAAGCGACCGCCACGAGGGCGAGGACGGCAGCGAGCGCCGCAATCGGCTTTCTCCAGACGGGCGCGGCAGAAACCTCGCGACGGACTGGGGCGGTGAACCGATAGCCGCGCTTGGGCACCGTCTCGATGTAGGTCTGGTCGTTCTCGCCTTCGCCCAGCGCTTGCCGCAGCGTAAAGACGTACTTGGCCAGGTTGGCCTCTTCGACCACCGTGTTCGGCCACAGCTTGCGCATCAGATCCTCTTTCAGGATCAGGTGTCCGCTGTTTTCGACCAGCAGCAGGAGAGCTTCGAACACCTTCGGAGCGAGCGGAACGATCGCGCCATCCCGCGTCAGCCGGCCTTCGGCCGGGTTCAGGCGGAAAGGGCCGAAATCGTATAACTGCTTGGACTGCCGCACGAATCGGCCTTCCACAAAAACTCGAAGAAAACTCGAAGTTTCGTCAAAGACCCCCGCAAGGGCGTGGGATCACGGTACCGCCCGCGTTCAAACAGTCAAGGAGATTACCGTGAAAAGCTCACATCGATCGATGCTGGCGGGTCCCGGACTCGCTCTCATGGCGCTGTTGCTCGTCCTGCCCATTCAGGAGGCAGCCACTCACCCGGACGACGATTCCGACAAGAACATTCATGTGATCTCTCAAAGCGCGATCCTGGCTGGTCTGCCGGCGCAAGCACTCTTTCCTTTCATCGACACCACGCCGAACGGAATCCGCCGCGCGCACATCGCCGTCACCGATTCCACGGAGAACTGCGACGGCCCCGGAGCCGCGCCCCCTGACAACGTGCAGATTCTGGTGGGTCAGGCGGGAGGTACGCTCGTGCCCGTCATGACAGCGGCAACCAACACTGGAATATCGAACATGCCGGGCCAGTGCGTCTTCCACGTGACGGTGACGGCAGGCGTGGCAGAGATTCCCGCAAAGGTGACGGACATCGTGGTGGTGAATGTCGGAAACTCTCCACTCACGGCAATCAACACGATCACGGCTTTCGCTGAGATGGTCCGCCGCAAACGCGCCGGCGAACACCAGCACTGACCGGCGCCGTGAGCTGGGTGGCCGCGGAAGACTCATGCGTCCTCCGCGGCCAACGCCGAGGGTTGACAGCGGAAAAAGCCGCGGGCGATCGGGGCCGTCGTCGTAGGCGCAGGGTTGCTTTTGATCGCGCGAGCAGCGGGGCTGGGATGACCGGCGTCTCGACGTCGTGCTCACGCATGGGCGCACTGACGCTCTGAGCATCCAGCTGAATTCCGGGAACAGTCGCCGCGCGGTGAATGGGAAGTGCGTGGCGTACCCACTGAGTAGTTTCCCTCAGGACGCTTGAGCAGTTCCTGTGGTATCGCCGCTGCGACCCGCTATACCATGACCATCAAGATCAAGAAGAAACAGCGGCGGTGATTACGACGAGTCGCGACACGGGTCGGCACGTTTTCGGCTCGACCGGGCGCACGCGCGCTTGAAAGCGTGGCGCGCCGCGCGAAATCCTTGGCGACATGCTCGCATGGCTCGTTACGGCTGCCGCCATCACCGCGCTTCCCATCGCCGGCGAGCCGGATCCGCTCACACGGGTGGAGGACGCATACCCCTCCCTGAGCCCGGATGGATCGCGCCTTCTGTTTCAATCCACGCGCGGCGGACGCTGGGCGCTGTACACGGCCGAGCCCACCGGGACGAACATCAAGCTGTTTCTCGATAGCGGCGACGATCCGGTCGTCGCCGTGTGGTCTCCCGACGGCCGCCGAATCGCATTCGCTGCGACGGTCGAGGAACAGAGCGAGATCTTCGTGATCGGCGCGGATGGCCGCGGCCGCAGGCGACTCACGAGCGATCCGGGCGACGACTCGCATCCGCACTGGTCGGCGGACGGCAACCGCATCTTCTTCAACTCCGCCCGCTCGACGCCGGATCGCTCCGCGCCGTGGCCGCGCCAGTGGCACGAGATCTACAGCATGAAGCCCGACGGCAGCGATCCGCGCAAGCACACGAACTGCCGCACGGTGTGCACCTATCCTGTGTCGTCGCCCGACGGACGACGCCTCGCCTATCGCAAGATCATCGATGCGCCGGGACTCGACTGGTCGCTGAAGAGCATCGCGCGCAACAGCGAAGTGTTCGTCGCGGACATGAACGGCGCGAACGAGCTCAATCTCACGCGGCACGCGGCGTATGACGGCTATCCGATGTGGTCGCCGGACGGACAGTGGATCGTCTTCTGCTCGGCGCGGACCGGGTATCCGAACGGCGGTCAGCTCTTTGCGATCAAGCCGGACGGCTCGAGCCTGCGGCAGATCACCGACAGCGCTGCGTCGTACGTTCAACCCTCATTCACGCCCGACGGCACGAGCGTCTATGCGAGCCGCGTCTACGAGCCGCTGGATTTCTCGTGGACCTACAGTCATCTCGTGCTCGTGCCGGTCGCAGAGCTGCTCGATAAGGACTGATCCTCGACCGGAGGGCGCCGCTGCCGGCGAGCAGCGCATTCGATAGAAACGCGCGGCGACTGCTGCGCGCCGGCGTCAATTAACGGCATTTGGGCGCGGCCCGTTCCGCATACTTATACTGTGAGCGAAGCGGGCGCTGCAGCCGCACCGACAAGAACCAACGGGAGTCGCCATGTATTCGAAGTCCAGACGACGGCTTGCGATGTCGTGCGCAATCCTCATGACGATGGCCGCTTGCGCCAAGAAACCGCAGGACGAGCCGCCAGCCGCCGCGGATGCTGCCGCGCCAGCTGAGACGGCAGCTCCTGCAGCGCCTGCACCCGCAGCGCCTGCACCGGCCGCACCCGCCGCGACCGTCGAATCGACCGCGGCAACCGATGAGAAGGCTGCGGCCATCGAGGCTGCAATGGCCGAAGACGTCATCGTTTCCGACCCGCGCGGTCAATGGGCAGTGTCCGCGACCGCAAGCTCCACGTACGCGGGTGACAAGACTCCGGACTCCAGAGCTGCCTATGCGCCCAGTCAGGTCGCCGGGGCGCCGAACGTCGAGAGATACGGCGACAACGCCAACGCCTGGGTCACCGAGACGGCGGATAAGGGCATTGAGTGGCTGGAAGTGAAGTTCGCCAGGCCGGTACAGGCGACGCAGTTGCGCGTGCGGCAAAACAGTGCGCCCGGCGCGATCATCAAGCTCGAGCTGATCGATGAGGCTGGCGCCAGGCAGCCCGTATGGCAAGGTGTGGATGACCGGCAATACGCTGGCAACGCCGTCGCGTGGTTCGACAAAACCTTCGAGAAGACGCCGTACAAAGTGACCGGCGCGCGCATCACCCTGGCAACCAATGCAGTCAGCGGATGGAACGAGATTGACGCGGTACAGTTGCTGGGAGACTGAGTCTCCGCACAAGCGCACAGCAGCTTCGATGCATTTGGCCACGATTCGGCTCGATATCCGGCGGGGGGCGATCTACCGCCGCGAGTACTCGGATTGGTGGCTGAGTGGGCACAAATGCATCGCAGTGAGCTTGCAGCCAACTGGACGCTCCTCGCCAAGGAGGGTAAGTTCAACCCGATTGATCCGTTGGTGTAATCACGTGCAGAACGTCTGGGTCACACAAGCAAAGCCGTTGCCGAACTACCGGCTGTGGCTTCGGTTTTCGGATGCATCCGAAGGCGAAGTCGAGCTTCGAGACTTCATCTTTGGCGATTCGCGGCAGATCGTGCGAGAGCTGCGCGATCCGAAGGTATTCGGCGCGCTGCGCGTCGACGCTGATACGGTAGTGTGGGAAAACGGCTTCGATCTAGCGCCGGAATTCTTGCGATCTCACGCGAAGACCCGGCAGACGCAGCGGCAGCCAGCCCCCGGTTAGCGCCGCCGGTCCGAGAGCTGCTCGAGTGCTCGAAGCTGCAGCATGGTGGAGTCCGAATCGGCCAGCAGCTGATTCGCGCGCCGCACGAAGTCGACGACCTGTTCCTTCGGCAACGGCGGGCTGATGAGGTAACCCTGCGCGAGATCGCAGCCCATGCCGCGAAGCAGGTTCCAGTGCTCGGCGCGTTCCACTCCCTCCGCCACCACCTTGAGGCCCATGTTGTGACCGAGCTCGATGGTGGAGGTCAGAATCGTCGCGTCATCCTCGCGCAGGTGGATGTCCCTGATGAGCGACCGGTCGATCTTGAGCTCGTCGACCGGCAGCCGGCTCAGGTGCGCGAGCGATGAATAGCCTGTGCCGAAGTCGTCGATGGCGAAGCGCACGCCCGCGACGCGCAGCAGCTGCATGTTGCGTGCTGCCAGGACCGGCTCGCGCATCGCGGCACTCTCCGTGATCTCGAGGAGCAGCGACGTGGGCGGCATGCCGTGGTCCCGCAGTACGCGCAGCACTTCGTCCGCCAGGGTTGCATCGAGAATGTCCGGAGCCGAGAGATTCACCGCGACATCGATCTCGAGCCCTGCCTGGCGCCATTCGGCGGCCTGCTTGATGGCCGCGCCGATCACCCAGCTCGTCAGCTCGCGCGAGCTGCCTGTCTGCTCGGCGAGCGGCACGAATTCGGACGGTGGTACCTGTCCGAGTTGCGGATGACTCCAGCGCGCGAGCGCCTCGACGCTCTTCACCTCGCGCGTGTCCATCCGCACCTTCGGCTGGTACGCGAGACTCAACGTGCCCTGCGCGAGCGCCCGGCGCAGCTCCGTCAACACCTCGAGGCGTCGCAGATGCTGCTCGTCGCGTCCCGAACGGTACAGCGCGACCTGGCCGTGCGCGGCGTCGGCATCCTGCAAGGCGCTCTGCGCCCTGCGCAGCAGCTCCCGCTCGCCATCGGCGTGCTCCGGGTAAGTGCGATGCCCGCAACCACGTCGAGATCCAGGCTCACCTGTGAGCAGTCAGGCTGTGGCATCCGCGTGTGCGCGATGAGATGAACGCGCTCGAGCAGGACATCGTGCTGGGCCGCAACGGCGCCTCACGGCTGACGTTCCAGCTCAAACGACAACTGCAACCAATGCCGATCGAGGGAAGGTCACGATCGTGGGACCGGCGGTGAGCGCGGTGCGCCGCGGTGTGGCGCACCGCGCAAGCATCAAAGTCTGAAACCGACCTTCACGCCGTAACTGTCGGCATCACCGGTGCGGTCCGCTTCCACCGCCAGGTTGAGCAGGCCGAAATTCAGATTGCCGCCGATGAACACCTTGTTGAGCGAAGGCGACACCGCGCTCAGACCCGTGCTCGCATCGGGTGTGGCGGATGCCCACACTCTGCCGACGCCTGCGTAGGGTGTGAAGATCGCGAAACCCTTCGAGATCGACACATCGACACTCCTGGTGTCGAAATCGAGCTGATCCACGCCAGTCAGTTTCGTGTACGCCGCGCGGATGCCGATCGCGGGCAGCGCGACGTTGCCGCCGACCACGGCATACCGCAGCTCCCCGCCCCACGAGCGGAGATTGGTGTCGGGAACGGTGCTGTACATGAGGCCCACGTCGATGTTGAGCGGCAGGCCCTTGTGTATGCGCACCGAGGGGACCGGTGCGGTGGAAGGGAAGTCGCTGCTGCTGCTGGCCTGATCGAAAGCGGCGACGTGCTCGAGCCGGGTGCCGGTGGCGGCGATGCCGATATCGAAGCCGGTGATGCCGAGGGGCTCGGCGGGCGTGAGCGGTTTGTACGACAGCGTGGCGCCGAGATCTTCCGCGAGCCCCGTGAACTCGCTCTGTGCGAGCGCTACGAGGTTATCGATGTCATCGGCGGCGTTGGCTGTCAGCGGCGCGGCTAACACCGCGGCCAGACACAAATATTTGACCTTCATGGCGACCTCACGTGCGAGACATAAGGGGGCCGATGATCCAGCCCACTCGAAGCGCCTGTCCATGAAAATGGCCGCAATCGTGTCAGATTTGAGACTTAGGACACTCGCCTACGGTTTGCCGTGAAGAAAGCGCGTTGGAATGGAGTCCTTGAATGGGAAGAGGTGGAGGTATGGACGGGCTTCGTCGATGACACGCTTGACCGACGGGCGATTCACCAAGCGCTCGAAATAAGCGGCGAGGTGCGCGTGAGTTTTCGGGAACGGCGCCACGATGGCCGCATAGAACAACGCCGGCGCTGCGGCGCAGTCTGCGAGGGTGAAGCTCTCACCCACCGCCCAGGTTCTGTCCGCCAAGCGCCGCTCGATCATGTCGTAGGCGGTGCTCAGGTTGGATCTGGCGTCCGCGACGCCGCGCGTATCGTGCTCGTCGTCGCTTCTCAGCCGGTCGGTGACGACCTTCTGCATCGGAACCTGGACGTAGAAGTCGAAGAAGCGGTCCCAGAGGCGCGCCTCGAGGCGCTCGTCCGGTTCATCCGGCAACAGCGGGTGCGCGCCCGCGTAGTGCTGATCGAGGTACTCGATGATGATCGAGGTTTCCGGTATCGCCCGATCACCGTCTTGCAGAACCGGTATCTTGCCGACCGGCCACAGATCCAGGAATGCGGCGCTCGCGTCCCTGTCCGCAAGGTCCACGATGTGGCTGGCGAACGGCGTCTCGTTCTCGTAGAGCGCGATGAGCACCTTGTGACAGAACGAAGCCAGCGGATGGA
>JBQTHP010000158.1:0-6807 GCA_052389755.1 Gammaproteobacteria bacterium | reverse complement strand
GCGGGGGCGTCCGGCCCCCCCGGCCGGGCCGGCCGCGTGGGCCTCGCGGGCTAGCCCCCCCCCCACTTCTGTGGGAGACAGATCACGGCCCCGGGCCCACGCCGCGCCGCCGTGCGCCGGTCGCGTGCGCGTCCTCACTCTTCTCTTCGCTCCCTATCTTCCAATTCGGTTCCCCGATGCGGCGCCGGAAACCGATCCATCGTCCGCAACTGCGGAAAGAGGCGCAGATACGCGGCCACCACGGCGAGCGTTGCGAGCCCGCCGATGACGACGGCCGGGACGGTGCCGAGCCAGCGCGCGACGACGCCGGATTCGAACTCGCCGAGCTCGTTCGATGCGCCGATGAACATCGAGTTGACGGCGCTCACGCGACCGCGGATCGGATCCGGCGTTTCGAGCTGCACGAGAAGGTGGCGGATGAACACGCTCACCATGTCGCCCGCTCCTAACACGAACAGCGAAAGCAGCGAGAGCCAGAACGCGGTCGACAGTCCAAACACGACGGTCGCGGCGCCGAAGAGCGCAACTCCGCCGAACATCCACCGCCCGACGTGGCGCTGGATCGGCATGAGGGCGAGAAATCCCGCCGTAATCGCCGCGCCGACTGCGGGAGCGGTACGCAGCACGCCGAGGCCGGCGGGTCCCACGTGCAGCACGTCGCTCGCGTAGATCGGCAGCAGCGCCGTTGCTCCACCGAAGAGCACGGCGAAGAGATCGAGCGAGATGGCGCCGAGCACCGTGCGCTTGCGGATGACGAAGCGCAGCCCTTCGAGCACGTCGCTCGCTCGAAACGCCGCGGCTGCCGCGGCCGTGCGTACCGGTCGAATACAGAAAACGAGCGTCACGACGACGACGAGGAGCGCGAGAACCGCGCCATACACGACGCGCTGACCGGCAAGGTATAGAAGCCCGCCGATCGCGGGTCCGGCGATCACCGCGGCCTGGAAGAGCGTCGAGTTGATCGCGACCGCGCTCGGGAATACGGGCGTCGGCACGAGATTCACGGTCATCGCCTGCGCGGCCGGCATCCAGAAGGCGCGGCCGCTGCCGAAGAGCACGAGCGCGGCGAAGATCGGCCACACGCTGCGAAGCTCGACGAACGTGAACGCGAACAGCAGCGCCGCGCATGCGGCCTCGCCGGTATACGCGCCGATCAGAACGAGGCGGCGATCGGCGCGATCGGCGAGCTGGCCCGCGGGCAGCACGAGCAGCAGGAACGGCAGGAACTGCGCGAGGCCGACGAAACCCAGGTCGAGCGGGTCGCGAGTGAGCTGGTACACCTGCCAGCCGACGGCGACGTTGAGCATCTGCCACGCGAGCGTCGCGCAGAAACGGGCGGCCGCGTAGAACGCGAAGTCTCGATAGCGCAGCGCGGCCAGCGGCGGCAGGGCCGCCGGCAGGTCGGCGGTCGATAAGCTCATCCTTCGGATGAGCTTACCGGCTTCCGGTGTCCGGAGGCCGGGGATTCCCATCGACGCGGTCGTTCGCCATCATCGCGAAAACCCGGGGAGCCACTCATGCGACCGTCCAACGATCGACGCGCGTTTCGTTTATGTGTGATGACGGTCGCTGCGTTCGGCGCCGCGGCGTGCACGCCTTTGCCGCCCCAACCGGCCGAACGCGCGGCGCCGAGCGCAGCCGATCCGGCGTTCAAGCTGATCACGCGTCGCTATCTCGACGAAGCGCCGGCATTGAGGCCGGTGAGGGCTACCGAAATCGGCGATCACCGTTTCGACGCAAGACTGGACGATGTGGGTCCGGCCGCGCGCGAGCAGCGCGTCAGGCTCGCCGAAAGTCTGCTCGCCGAGCTCGCGGCGATCGATCGCGCGCGCCTGTCGCGAGCGCGCCAGGTCGACGCTGCGCTCCTGCAGCACGAGCTCGAGTACGAGATCTGGCGGTTACGCGAGCTCGCCGACTGGCGCCGAAATCCGCTCGTGTACACGGACCTCGCGGGCGGCAGCATCTACTCGCTGCTCGCCCGGGATTTCGCACCGCTGCCGCAGCGCCTGGGCAACGTCGGCTCGCGCCTCGCCGAGCTGCCGCGCTTACTCGCGCAGGTGCGTGAAGCACTCGATCCGGCGCACGTGCCCAGGATCCACGCGGAGACGGCGGTGCGGCAGAACGCCGGCGTGCTGACGCTCATCGATGAACTGGTCGTACCGCAGCTCGTTGTCCTGCCGGCAGACGAGCACGCCCGCGTGCGCAGCGCGATCGACCGGGCCCGCACGGCGGTCACGCAGCACCAGATCTGGCTCGAGAAGCGGCTGGTGCCCGAGGCGAAGGGCGACTTCCGTCTGGGCGCCGCGCTCTACGACAGGAAGCTCGGCTTCGCGCTCGCCTCACCGCTCACGCGCGAGGAGATCCGCGGTCGTGCCGAGACCGAGCTCGCACGCGCCCGAGGCGAGATGTACGTGGTCGCGCGTGAGGTGCTGCGCGGCCGACCGAAGGCACCGGCGCTCCCGGATGTACCGACCGCCGAGCAGCAGCAGGCCGCCATCGAGGCGGCTCTCGAGCTTGCGTACGCGGAGCGGCCCACGCGGGATCGCGTGTTCGACTTCGCGCGTAGCACCTTCGCGAGCGCGGAAGCGTTCGTACGCTCGAAGGGCTTCGTGACCGTGTACGACGATCCGCTCGAGATCATCGCGATGCCGGAGTTCCAGCGCGGCGTCGCGCTCGCGTATTGCGACTCTCCCGGGCCGCTCGACAGGGGGCAGAAGACCTACTACGCCGTGTCGCCCATTCCGGATGACTGGAGCGACGCGCAGGTGCGGTCGTTCCTGCGCGAGTACAACAACCGTTCCATCCACAACCTCACGATCCACGAGGCGATGCCCGGCCACTACCTGCAGCTCACGCACGCGAATCGCTATGACTCGACGCTGCGCGCGGTGCTTGCTTCGGGCCCGTTCATCGAGGGCTGGGCGGTGTACGGCGAGCGAGTGATGGTCGAGCAGGGCTACCTTGCCCGTGATCCGCTCATGCGCCTGGTCCAGCTCAAGTGGTACCTGCGCTCGATCGGCAACGCGATCCTCGATCAGGCGGTGCACGTCGAAGGCATCTCGCGCGACGACGCGATGCGGCTCATGACGCGCGACACGTTCCAGGAGGAGCGCGAGGCCGCCGCCAAATGGGTGCGGGTGCAGCTCACATCCGCGCAGCTTCCCACGTACTTCGTCGGCGCGAACGAGCATTTCGCGCTGCGCGAGGAGGCGCAGCGGCGCTGGGGCGACGCCTTCACGCTCAAGCGCTACCACGACACGGTGCTGTCGTTCGGTTCGCCGCCCGTCCGCTACGTTCGCGCGCTGATGTTCGATCTGCCCATAGATTAGTTAGATGTCCGGGCCTTCACGCCTGGCGTATGCCGGGCGTGATTCGAGCAGCCACTCGCGCCAGATCGCGATCAGGATGGCGAGGATCACCGGCCCGACGAACAGGCCGACGAGCCCGAACGCGGTGAGCCCGCCGAGCACGCCGAACAGCACGAGCAGGAACGGAATCCGCGTCTGGTTGCTGATGACGAGCGGCCGCACCACGTTGTCGATCCAGCTCACCGCCGTCGCGCCCCATATGAGAAGACCGATGCCGGCCGCCGTCTTGCCGGTGGCGAGAAGCCAGATGCCGGCACTGCCCCATACGAGCGGCACGGCGAACGGGATGAGCGCGGCGAGCGTCGTGAGGGCGGCGAGAAACGCGGGCGCGTCGAAGCCCGCCACCCAGTAGCCGAGGCCCGCGAGCGATCCCTGCGCCAGCGCTGCGAGCACGAGGCCGTATACCACGGCCTTCACGGTCTGTCCGATCGCGGCCAGATAGCTGTGCACGCGAGAGCCGAGCAGTTGCTCGAGCACGCTCGTCACCTGCGCGGCGAAGGACGGGCCGTCGCGATACAGGAAGAAGAGGCTGACGACGGCGATCAGCAGCTTCACGACGTTGCGGCCGACGCCGCCGACGATGAGCCGCACCTCGTCGAACGAGCGGTCGAGGAGGAGACGGATCTCGTCCCCGAGTGCGCGCGGATCGCTCGCCATGCGCTCGCTCAATTCGCGCAGCCACTCCCCGACCCAGGGCAGGCGCAGCAGACTCTCGGGCAGCTTCGGGCCGCCGGCCGCGAGCACGGCCGCGAAATCCCGATACACGTTCACCGCCTCGGTGCGCAGCAGCGTGATGAGCCAGACAGTGGGCAGGATGACGGCCGTAGTGAGCGCGAGTGTCATCAGGAGGGCCGCGATCGTTCTTCGCGCGCGCAGCGCCGCGAGCAAGCGCGTGTAAGCGGGCCAGGTGACGTAGGCGAGAATCGTCGCCCAGACGACGGGAACGATGAACGGCTGCAGCACCTGGAAGCTGAGCACCGTGAGCCCGATGAGCAGCGCCGCGACGATGAGCCGCCGCAGCCACGGAGCCGTGACCAGGTCTTCCACGCCGTTCTGCGTCATCGCCCCCCCTTCCTGATCGTCAGCGCCGCATTCTCCTACAGGCCGCGCCTTCGGTCGCGTGCGGCGACCGTCTGCGCGATGACGCGGCCGCGTTCCTTCACCTTGTTCAGCCAGTGCCGCGC
Source organism: Gammaproteobacteria bacterium (assembly GCA_052389755.1). Classification (GTDB taxonomy): domain Bacteria; phylum Pseudomonadota; class Gammaproteobacteria; order Steroidobacterales; family Steroidobacteraceae; genus JBQTHP01. The sequence goes on along the minus strand of JBQTHP010000158.1, from coordinate 2,255 downwards.
CCACGCGAACTCGAGACCGAGAATGCCGAGCCCGATCGGGATCACGAGAAGAGCAGGTCCGGGAAGAACGAGCATCGCGACGCCGACCGCGAGCACCGTGAAGCCAACGATACCGATGGCGATGCGTCGCGCCCATTTGTACGTCATGGCGAGCGGGTGTGGGCGCACTAGCGAGCGGGAATCGAGCGAAGCGCCCTGTCGTGGACGCGCGAGAGCAGCGCGAGCGCCGAGATCGCGCCGATCGTGGCGAGGAACATGTCCCACTGCGTATCCCACACGTCGCCCTGCGTCGCGAGGAACGCCTGCGCGTCTGCACCGACGATCAGCGCCGCCCACCATTCGATGAACTCGTAGGTGGCGCTGATCGCGAGGCAGGTCGCAACGACGAGGAAGGTGAGCCAGGCGCCGCGCGCGAGCGGCGTGCGCCGTAGAAGGATTTCACGCGCGATGATGGCCGGCACGAAGCCCTGCGCGAAATGCCCGAGCCGATCGTAGTGGTTGCGTGACAGGTCGAACGCGTCCTGCACCCAGAATCCGGCCGGCACCTCCGCGTAGGTGTAGTGTCCGCCGAGCATCAGGATCGCCGCGTGCACGGCGATGAGCGTGTAGACGAGCCAGGTGAGCGGGAAGCGGTCACGCGTCCACGCGAGCAGCGGCAGCGCGATCACGACCGGCAGGACCTCGAGCCACCACGTGAGCCGATCGCGCGGCTCGATGCCGGATACGATGAGCCCGACGATCGCGACCGCAACGAACATGCCGAACGCTCGACGCGACGCGAGCGGCGCGGGCGCCGTCCCCGGCACAGGCCGGCTCGATGCGATCCCGGTCGGCGGCAGGTTCATTGCCGTTCAGTTTAGCTGCGCGAATCGGCGGATGTGTCGCGCGATCACTTCGGGCTGCTCGTGATGCAGCATGTGACCGACGCCGGGCACCGTCAGCATCTCGGCGCGGGGAAACATCGAACGGAAGTATTCATCGGTGCCGTCGGCGCCGAGCCTGCCGCGATACTCCGAGCGCTCGCCGACCAGCAGCAGCATGGGAATGCGCACGGCGCGCCAGCAGGCCTCGACCTCCTCGCGCCGGTACAGAGTGGGATTCACGTGGCGATGGCGCGGATCGGCGGCGAGCTCGACGCCGTCACTGGTCGGGCGCGTCCATGCGCGGGCGATGAATTCGGCCTTGGCACGATCGAGACGCGGATTGCGCACGTGCAAAGCGGTTGCGAGAAGCTCGACGGAGCGGTAGCGGCTCGTGGGCTGCCGTACCTTCAGCTGATCGAGCCACTCGGCGTAGCGCGCGGGCGCGCGATCGGCCGGGACGCGCGGCAGACCCAAGCCCTCGAGGTTGACGAGCCACGCGAGGCGCTCGGGCCGGATGCCCGCGTAGATCGTGGCGACGTTGCCGCCCATGCTGTGCCCGATGACGCGGGCGGCTTTCGCCGGCACCAGCTCATCGAGAAGCGCTTCGAGGTCGGCAAAGTAGTCGGCAAACCAGTAGCCGTCCTGCGGCCACTCGCTGCCGCCGAAGCCGCGCCAGTCGGGCGCGACGCACGTGCAGGAATCCGGCAGATGATCGACCAGGAACTGCCACGTGTCGCCCGAATCCATCCAGCCGTGCAGCAGCACGACCGGATCGTCCGTGCGCTCACCCCACCAGGTCAGCCGGTGGCGCAGGCCGCGAATCGCACGCATCTCGTGGCGCGCCGCGCGCCGCGGCCGATAGTGCTCCGTCATGTTCCGGATGTTATCGTGCGCCCCATCACAGGGGGGGACCCAACCGTGAACACCGCCGCACCGACACAAGACGAACGCACGTGGGGCATGCTCGGCCACCTGTCTGCGCTCCTGGGCCTCGCGGTCCCGTTCGGCAACGTCATCGCACCGCTCGTCATCTGGCTCGTGAAGCGCGAGCAATCGGCGTTCGTGGGCGATCAGGCGAAAGAAGCGCTCAACTTCAACATCACCGTCGCCATCGGCGCGGTGATCTGCGCGGTTCTCGCGCTCATCTTCATCGGTTTCCTGCTCGCGATCGCCCTCTTCGTCTACTGGCTCGTGATGACGATCGTCGCGGGCTTGAAGGCGAACGAAGGCGTGCAATACCGGTATCCGTTCGCGTTCCGCCTCGTGAAGTAGAGGCTCAGACGACTCAGACGTCTCAGACGTCTAAGACGGCGAAGATCAAGAGCGCTGAGTCGAGCGCGGACGTGAGTGGACGCGGAGCGGCCCGGCTTGCTCGATGGCGTTTTCACCGAG
>JBQTHP010000157.1:0-1754 GCA_052389755.1 Gammaproteobacteria bacterium | reverse complement strand
GTCGGGTGAAGTCGCAGTAAAGGTCGACCGGTCGCGCCTCGCTCGGGGGCTTTGCTGCCAGGCCTAGGGCTTGCGCTTGGTGTTTGGCAACTGCGTCTGGGCTTTCCGGTGCACAACGAGGCTTGTGCCCGCGATATGCACAAGCGGCAGCTCGCGAGCAAGTTCGTTGAGCGTGTCGTACACGCCAGGCATTCGTGGACCGCGGTAGTCGTGCCAGAGCACGAGCCCGTCCGCACGAACCAGCCGCAGCGCCTTGTGCGAGTCGCTGTGGACGTATGAGCGAGCGTGCGAGCCGTCCACAAATACCAGATCGCACCTGCCTTCCCAAGGACGCTCATCGAAGGCCTTGCTGTCGCCGTAGAGCTGCGTGACCTTCGATGCCACCGGCGTGTTCGAATAATAGAAACTTGAAAAGCGCGTTTCCTTGAGCGCGTTTTTCACATCGGATTTCGCATCCCCTTCGACGCGCTGGTACGCCGCCGCCTCGTCGGGGTGGAGGGTAAGCGTGACGATCTTCGCGTCCGGCGGCGAATTGCGCGCCCAGAGGTAGGTGGTGCGCCCGCTTGCGGTCCCGAACTCGAACATGAGGAGCGCGCGCTTGCTGAGCACCGCGAGAATCCACGCCTCCAGATCACTCGTGCCGCCCACAATCGGAAGGAGCTCGATCCCTGCCACCAGGTACACTTCGGTGTCCAGGGTCGGACCCCATGCCCCAGGCTCGAAGATCGGATCGATCTCCTGAATGGTTACGCGCGGAACGGGCCACTTCGAGAAGACGTTGCGCTGCTTGCGACGCGCACGATCGCGCAGGTAAACCCAACTCGGAATCGCTGCGAATCCGATCGCCAGCACTAGGAGCCACCACGTCATCGGAGGTTCGGTCCCGCGCCGCTCCTGTTGGTTGCCGGTGAGAACGATCGGATCATCACACCGTCCCTGGTGTCGGTGGCGACGGCTGCGTGACTACGGAACGCGACCTGCTGACCTGGCGCACACGCGCACCGCGCTGGCTGTACGCGCGCTGGGCTATGCGTCCAGATTTTCGGTACGATCCTTTGTCAGCGGCTTCACCCTGGCGAGTCTGCTCCGGTCTTGCCTAATCTCCCAAAGGTCGACCGCAGCCTGCATTCGCAACCAGCTTTCAGGCGTTGTGCTCAAAAGCCGCGCAATACGCGCCGCCATGTCGGGGGTGAGCGCGCGCTTCTCATGCAGCAGCTCCGATACGGTCAAACGACTGACCTGCAGGCGCTCTGCAAACTCCGTCTGCGTCATTTCGATGGCCGGCAGCACGTCCTCGCGGAGCACGGCGCCGGGATGCGTGGGTCGTCGGTTTGAATCGCGCAAGCTCGTCATCAGTGATAGTCCTCGAGATTGACGTCGACGGCATCCTCACCGTCAAATCTGAAAGTCAGGCGCCAGTTCCGCGTTACCGTAACGGCGAACGTGCCCTTGCGGTTCTTCTTTAGCGGATGCCACCCCCAACCTGGCACATGCATGTCCTCAGGGTGCAATGAGGCGTCGAGCCGATCGAGCATTCGCTGGATGAGCATGATTCGATCCTGCGGAATTCCGCGGCGATCGCTCTTGGTGAAGAAGCGCTCAAGTCCCTTGTGTCTAAAGGTGCGGATCACACTAGCGTGTAATGGCAAGCATTACAATGTAATGTATCACATTACACGTCAGTGGATAGCTGTGGCGTGGCTGCAAGTATTTTGCGAAGAATCTTCTTGCGATGAATGACTTAGACCGCCGCG
>JBQTHP010000156.1:0-3732 GCA_052389755.1 Gammaproteobacteria bacterium | reverse complement strand
GAAGGTCGGCGACACCGTCACCATCCGCAAGCCGGTCAAGTTCTCGGTGTCCGATGGCGCAACCCGCGTCAATCAGGACGTGACGGAGACCTCGACCAGCATCGTCATCAACAAGCGCAAGCATATCAGCTGGAACTTCACGACTTCAGACCTCACGCTGAAGATCGAGGAGTACTCCGAGCGCTACATCGAGCCTGCGCTCAACTCGCTCGCCGACCAGGTCGATCTGGATCTGCTCGCGCTCGCCTCCGACGTCTACAACGCCGTCGGTACGCCGGGCACGACGCCGAACTCGTTCTCGGTCCTTGGCGATGCGGCCGTGAAGCTGGACAACGAGGCGGTGCCGAGCGACATGCGCTCGACCGTGCTCAATCCGGCTGCCAATTGGGCAATGGCCGATGCCCTGAAGGGAACTCTGAACGCGGACATGAGCAAGGATTTCATCCGCAAGGGCAAGCTCGGCCATGTGGCCGGTGCTGATGTGTACGGTGTGCAGAACATCTCGCGCATCACGACCGGCCCGAAGGGCGGCACGCCGCTGGTCAACGGCGCAGCGCAGACCGGCTCCTCGCTGATCACCGATGGCTGGACGGCCGCGGTGGCGCAGAGAGTGGCGGTCGGCGATGTGTTCACGATCGCCAACGTGTTCGCAGTGAATCCGGTCAACAAAGCCTCGACCGGTCAGCTGCGGCAGTTCGTGGTCGCCACGGGTTCGACCCTGAACTCGGACGCCGGCGGCAACCTGACCATCACCATCTCGCCGGCGATCACGACCACTGGCCCCTACCAGTCTGTGACCGTCGGTGCGGCCGACAACGCGGCGCTGACCTTCCTGGGCACGGCCTCGACCGCCTATCCCGCCAACCTGACGTTCCATCGCGACGCCTTCGCGCTCGTGATGGTGCCGCTGGAGTTGCCGCGGGGTGCAGCGTTCAAGGCCCGCGCACAGGCGGACGGCATGTCGGTTCGGGTCATCAACGATTACGACATCGACGCGGACACCGACATCATCCGGCTCGACATCCTGTACGGCGTTAAGACGCTTTACGCGGAGTTAGCGTGCAGGATCTTCGGGTAACCGACGGGGCCGGGACTGCACACCGGCCTCTCTCTAACGGAGACGACTTCCATGATGATCGACCGAATTGCCGAGGGCCAAACCGAAGCCGATCGGCTCAAGAACATTCTCACGACGGGCGCAGCAGTGGCGAACTCGGCGGCTTCCGTTCCGGCGGCCGCGCCTGCTGGTGGAGTCGGTGCGGCTGCCGGGGGCTGGGACACGGCAGTTAACCGCGACGCCGCGATTACCACGATCAACGGACTGCGCACGCTCGCGAGCGAACTGCAAACGCAGCTCAACGCGCTGCTCGCAGAACTGCGCAACCGCAAGATCATTGCCTAGGACACCCCATGACGAACAAGACACTGCCCGAATTGCGCAAGATGCCCGAGAGCGAGCTGACCGCCGAGGAGAAGCTGCTCCTGCACGGCAAGGGCAACCCCAATGTCGTCATGTACCGCAAGCGCGGCCAGCAGGTCGTCTCGCGCGCCTTCAAGCCCGGCGAGAAGATCCCCGAGGGCTGGGAGGATTCGCCGGCCAAGTGTGGAGCTCCAGAGTCGGCTCCTGCGATCGCTCACCGCGGCGATGACTCGTTCGACGAAGTCGTTGCGGTGGTCGACGAGAAGCCCAAGAAGTAAGCGATGGCGACCGCTCGCGACGTTATCACTCGCGCGCTGCGTAAAGGGCATGTCGTCGGCAGCGCCGAGACGCCGTCGGATGAGCAAATCTCCGCCGGCCTCGACACGTTCAACGACATGCTCGAAGCATGGCGCGATGAGGGGATCGACCTTGGACTGTCGACGCTCACGCTGAACACGACGCTCGCGGTCGATGCGGGCGTGATGCGTGCGCTCGTCTCGAATCTTGCTGTCGAGGCGGCGAACGATGAGGGCGTCGCCGTCCCGCAGACCACGGCAGTCATCGCTGAGCGTTCACGCGCAGCTCTGGCCGGCCGGCTCTCGGGCGTGCGTCACATCCGCTTCGACCGGGCGCTGCGCCAGCGGCGACGCTTCGATGTGAGTCAGGGATGAAACTACCCGTCCTCCTCGGGATCGATGCGTACAAGGCCCGGCACTGGCCGGCTGCCGCGCGCTCGTGCATCAACATGCACGCCGAAGCCGTTCCGGTCGGCGAGAAATCGACTGTCGCGCTGTTCCGCGATGAGGGAATCGAAGCCTTCGCAACCGTCACAGGCGCAGTGCGCGGCCTGTTTGCCATCCGTGGTGTGACTTACGCGGTGGCGGGCACGAGTCTTTATCGCATTTCGAGCAGTGGCGCGGCGACGGTGCTCGGCACGATTCCAGGCTTGGACCGCGTGAGCATGTCAGGCAACGGAACTCAGGTCGGTGTCGTCGCGAGCGGCAGTCTCTACCTCTACAACGGAACCTCGGTGAGTCAGATCACCGTCGCGGGCCTTCTAAAGAATCTTCAATGGATCGAGTTTTTCGATCAGTTCTTCGTCGTCGGCAATCGCGATGGGTTCCAGGTATCAGCGCTGGCCGATGGGACCCTTTGGAACTCCATCGACGTAGCAGAGCCCGAGAGTTCTCCCGATGATCTGGTGCGCGGCATCCGCGATCACCGCAACCTCGTGCTGTTCGGCGAGGAATCGACTGAGGTTTGGTACAACGCCGGCATCGCGACCGGCATGCCGCTCGACCGAGCGCCGGATGGCGCGATGGATGTCGGTATTGCTGCCAGGGAATCGGCCGCGAGGATCGACAACAGCGTGATCTGGCTCGCGCGCGAGGGCGGCGGGCTGTCGTTCCGCAAGCTCGACGGACTGACTCCTGCGCGCATCTCTCACCCCGGAATCGATGATGCGCTGGACGGGTACGCGACCATCAGCGATGCATTCGCCTTCGCCTATACCTACGCAGGCCATGCCTACTACGTCTGCACCTTCCCCACTGCAGGAGCGACATGGCGCTATGACCTCTCGACACAGCTGTGGCAGCAGCGCCGCTCGTTCGGGCTGAACTACTGGCGTCCCAATTGCGCCGTCGGTTGCTACGGAAAGCTCCTGGTCGGTGATTCCCTCGCAGGCCGCATCGGCGTGCTCTCCGCTTCGGTTCACACTGAGTGGAGCGATGAAATCCAGTGGGAGAGCGTGAGCGCGCCGGTGCAGAGCAACGGCCAGATGCTCACATTCAACCGCTTGCGTCTTGAGATCGACGCCGGCCGTGGCCTTGCAACGGGCCAGGGCTCGAATCCCCTGCTTCGGATCTCCTGGACAGATGACGACGGACGCACCTTCTCGAACGAGTACTCCCGCTCCATGGGCGTCATGGGCGACTATAAGCGCGAGATCAGCATCACGAACATGGGTTCCGCTCGGTCTCGCCGCTTCCGCTTCCGTGGCTCAGATCCGATTCCGACTGGGCTCATTCGTGCGTTCGCCGAAGTCACGCCGGGGGCGCCATGAGCGGCTCGATTCGTCGCGCTTCCATCCGGCTGCCGGTCAAGTACGCGGACCTGCGCGGCACGATCGACACGCTCATCCGTCACATCGACCTGCTCGACATCCGCAATGAGGCATCGCGCTTTGCGGGCGGCGTGAAGTGGGACGGCACTCGCGTCCTGTTGGGCAGCACTCCGAACAAGGCACGCGCCGCGGATCAGCGCGTGCTGCCGCTGGTCAGTGCGTCCAACAAGCTATCAACGCAGAGCGC
>JBQTHP010000155.1:0-6782 GCA_052389755.1 Gammaproteobacteria bacterium | reverse complement strand
AGCTAATCCGCAGCTTCGTGCGGTAAGCTCATTCCCACGGTGCTGAATCCGCTGTCGACATAGAGGATCTCGCCGGTGATGCCGGCTGCGAGATCCGAGCACAGGAACGCCGCCGCGTTGCCCACGTCTTCCAGCGTCACGTTGCGGCGAAGCGGGGCGACTTCGGCGACGTGGCTCAGCATCTTGCGAAACCCCGGGATGCCGGCCGCAGCCAGCGTCTTTATCGGGCCGGCCGATATCCCGTTCACCCGAATGCCTTGCGGTCCCATGTCGGCCGCGAGGAAGCGCACGTTCGCCTCGAGACTCGCCTTCGCAAGCCCCATGACGTTGTAGCCCGGAATCGAGCGCACCGCGCCGAGATACGACAGCGTGAGCAGCGCGCCGGGGCGGCCCTTCATCAGCGGCTGCGCGGCGCGAGCGAGCGCGGTGAGACTGTAGCTCGAGACCTCGTGCGCGACGCGGAACGCATCGCGCGAGGTGCTCGAGACGAAATCCCCGGTCAGTGCTTCGCGCGGCGCATACGCGACGGCGTGCACCACGATGTCGAGCCCGCCCCATTCGCGCTTCAGGAGATCGAACGCGGCGTCGATCTCGCCATCGACGGTCACGTCGAGCGGCATCGTCAGCCGTGAGCCCGCGGACTCCGCAAGCGGCACGACGCGTTCCTTCATCTTGTCGTTGACGTAGGAGAAGGCGAGCTCGGCGCCCTCGCGGCGCATCGCCTGCGCGATGCCCCACGCGATCGAACGCTCCGTGGCGACGCCGACGATGAACGCACGCCGGCCGGAGAGAAATCCCATGGCGCGAGGCTCCTTGTAGGGGCGGGCTACAGGCTACAGGCTACAGGCTACCGGACGGAGGGTCATCGCCCGGCGGTACCGACAGTCCCCAGGATGTGGGATAGACTGTGTATAGGCCAACACATACGACTCCACATTCGTGAAGACTATCCAGATGACGATCGATGAGCGTCTGTTGAAACTCGTCGACAAGCTGAGCCGCGCTCGTAAGACGACGCGATCAGCCTTTATCCGCGATGCGCTCGAGGCCGAGATCCGGCGCCAACGTGTCCGGGAACGAGAACATCAACACGCCGAGGGTTATGCTCGCAATCCGGTTGCGCCAGGCGAATTCGATGTCTGGGTGAATGAGCAGGACTGGGGCAACCAGTGAAGCGAGGGGACGTCTGCTGGTACTCCTTCAAGGCGCCCGACAAGCGGCGACCGGTCCTCGTTCTCACGCGTGATTCAGCTATTGCCGTGCTCAACAGCGTGACGATCGCCCCGATCACCTCGACCATTCGCAGTATTCCAACCGAAATCATGTTGACCAAAGAAGACGGGTTGCCGGATACGTGCGCGGCGAACTTCGACAATCTGCAAACCGTCCCAAAGAGCAATCTCGGCGCGCGCATCTCACACTTGTCCGCGCGGAAAATGAGAGAAGCGGCCGTCGCCGTAGCCTTTGCGCTCGGGTTGGACGAGTAGCTTCTAGCCCTTGCGGGCTACGCGCACTGTCAGCTTCTGGCCTGGCCGGATCGGCGTCTGCGCCGTGATCCCGTTCCAGCTCACGAGCTGCGCCACCGTGACCTGGAAGACGCGGGCGATGCGCGAGAGCGTGTCGCCGCGCCGCACGGTGTAGGTCACCTTGCGCGCCTTCGAGGCGCCGGACTTGCCGGACGATGCGCCCGCTTTCTTCGTGAGCTTCAGGCGCTGCCCCGCGCGCAGCGTGTCGCCGGGCTGCATGCCGTTCATTACGGCCAGCGTGTTCACGCTCATGCCGTGCCGGCGCGCGATCGCCCAGAGCGAATCGCCCCGTCGCACGACGTGAATGTTCGGTCGGCCGCGGCGGTCGCGTCCGTCGACGAGAGCGGCAGCGCGTGCGACTTTGGGTGGCAGCGGCGCCGCGGCCGACGGTACGCGCAGCTCGGTGCCAACGTGCAGGATCCCCGTCGGCAGATCGTTCAGCTCGCGGATGACGCCGGTAGTCGTCTGGAATTTGCGCGCGACCGAGGAAACCGAATCGCCCGCGAGAACCGTGTAGCGCGACACACGCAAGCGCTCCTCGGGTGCGAGCTGCGCGAGCGTGGTGGTGAACGTTTCGGCCGCATCGGCGGGCAGGAGCAGGTAATGCGGGCCGGCGGGGTCGGTCGCCCAGCGATGGAACGCCGGATTCAGCTCGTAGAGCTCCTCGTCGGTGACGCCGGTGATCTCGGCGGCGATCTTGAGGTCGATCTGGCCGTGGGTCTCGACGCGCGCGAAGTACGGCTGGTTGGCGATCGGGCTGAATTCGAGGCCGAAGCTTTCGGGGTCGGCTACGAGGCGCTTCATCGCGAGCAGCTTCGGCACGTACGCGCGGGTTTCCGAGGGCAGCTTCAGGCTCCAGAAATCCACCGGTCGGCCTGCGGCCTTGTTGTGGCGGTACTCGCGCCGGACCCGCGCTTCGCCACAGTTGTAACTCGCGACCGCAAGCAGCCAGTCGCCGTTGAATTCGTCATGAAGGTGCTGAAGGTAGTCGAGCGCTGCACGGGTCGATTCGACCACGTCGCGCCGGCCGTCATACCACCAGTTCTGCTTCAGCCCGAAACGCGACCCGGTGCCCGGAATGAACTGCCACAGGCCGGACGCCCGCGCGCGTGAGTACGCGTAGGGCTCGAAGGCGCTCTCGACGACCGGCAGCAGAGCAAGCTCGAGCGGCATGCCGCGGGACTCGATTTCCGCGACGATGTGATAGAGGTAGAGCTCGGCGCGGTTGAGCGCGCGCTCGAGGTACTCGGGGTTCGCGGCGTACCAGTTCGCCTGCTGGTGTACGGAGCGCCGGTCCTGGTCATCGAGCTTGAAACCGGCACGGACGCGTTCGAAGAGGTCCGCGTACTGCGGGGCTGTCAAACCGGCCGCGGCGGCCGCATCGCCTGCCAGGGCGTCGGAGCCAGCCTCAGAGGGCACAGGCTCGCTGGGCACCGCAGGAACCGGATACGCGCCGCCTGCGTCGGCGGGCGGGACGGCCTGTGTCGGCGCGATCACCGGCGTATCGCCCGCTACGGGCGTTCCAGCCGGCATCGTCTCGACCGTTTGGGGCGAGGCGGCCGTAGAGGCCGGTGGGGCGCCTGCTGACGTCTGGTCGGCGCTGTCGGATTTGCGCCCGTCCGAGGGCACGTGCGCGCACGCGCAGGCCATCAGAGCCAGGATTGACATAAGAGCCGTGCGCGTTCGGCGGGTCGATTGCATCATCGAGCTGTCACAGCCTCTTGAACTGGGCAATACGGCCGCCAGCAACATTCGAACCAGGCTGGTCAGCGTGCTAAGGTCCCTTTGGACTCTTATTGCCGAACGCTACGGGTCCGGGACGGGAAATTTAACCGTCACGATCACAAAATTGCCAGAGTTTTCTTGTGCCAGTTCGCACTTCCCCGACCCCCGACCGCGAGACTGCCCTTTCGGCGTGGTGGCAGCAGGGGATCGGCCGTGCGGTGCTCGTCGCGGAGAGCGAGCTGCTCGGCGAGGCCCTCGAGGATGTCTTCGGTTGGGAGCTGTTACAGATCGGCGCATGGGGTAACGCGCGCGAGCTGCTACGCAACAGCCGCACCCGTCGCCAGACGATCATCGCGCCGCCGGGTGCCCCGGCAGGGGCGAACGTCGTGGCGCGTGCCTCCCAGCTTCCCATCACCAGCGACTGCGTGGACGCCGTGTTGCTGCCCCATACGCTCGATTTCGCGTCCGATCCGTACGCGATCGTGCGCGAGGTCGACCGGGTGCTCTCGGGCGAAGGACAGCTCCTCGTGCTCGGCTTTCGCCCCTGGAGTCTCTGGGGGCTGCGCGCCCGCGCCACGCGCAGCGGCTTTCCGCCGGGCCTGCGTCGCGTGCTGCCCGAGCGTCGCGTCCGCGACTGGCTCGTGCTCCTCGGCTATGAAGTCGTAGCCTCCCGCAGCTATCTCTACTGCACCCCCTGGAGTCGCGGCCATCAGTCGGAAGCCGGTAGCGCCCGCATGCTTCGCCGCGGTCTCGTGAACCCGCTGCCCGCCGGCGCATGGCTCCTCAAAGCGCGCAAGCGCGTGTACACGCTCACGCCGATCCGCCAGCGCTTCCGCGAAAGGACGACCGTCCTGGGCGGGCTCGTGAAGCCGACGACCCGCGCCCCCCTCACCCGCCTCCGGCACCCTCTCCCCCGCGGCGCGGGGGAGAGGGAAGGGTGAGGGGTGGAGGCCGTCGAGATCTACACCGACGGCGCGTGTCGGGGGAACCCGGGCCCCGGCGGCTGGGGGGCGATCCTCTTCGCGCGCGGCCGCGAGAGGGAGCTCTCGGGCGCCGAAGCGCTCACCACCAACAACCGCATGGAGCTCACGGCGGTGATCCGCGCGCTCGAAGCGCTGAAGCGGCCCGTGGCGGTAAAGCTCTACACCGACTCGGAATACGTGCGACGCGGCATCACCGAGTGGCTCGCCGCCTGGAAAGCGCGCGGCTGGCGCACGGCCGATCGCAAGCCCGTCAAGAATCAGGACTTGTGGGAGCAGCTCGATGCGCTCTGTCCGCGTCATCGCATCGAATGGCATTGGGTGCCCGGTCACGCGGGCGTGCCGGGCAACGAACGCGCCGATGAGCTCGCGAATCGCGCCATCGACGCCCTGGTTCGCTAAACTCGCGCGCCGATGCGCCAGATAGTCCTCGACACCGAAACGACGGGTCTCGAACCCGAGCTCGGACACCGCGTCATCGAGATCGGCTGCGTCGAAGTGGTGAACCGGCGCCTCACCGGCCGCAGCTTTCACCGCTACGTGAACCCGGAGCGCGAGGTCGACGAAGGCGCGCTCGCCGTACACGGCATCTCGCGGCCGGAGCTCGAAGGCATGCCGCGCTTCGTCGAGATCGCACAGGAGCTCCTCGAGTTCGTCTCGGGCGCCGAGCTCGTGATTCACAACGCGGCATTCGACGTCGGGTTTCTGGACGCGGAACTGAAGAACGTCTCCGGCGATCCGTGCACGGTTGCGTCCCGCTGCCGGGTGCTCGATACGCTCGCGCTTGCGCGCGAGATGCATCCGGGGCAGCGCAACGGCCTCGATGCGCTCTGCAAGCGCTACGGCATCGACAATTCGCGCCGCGAGCTGCACGGCGCGCTGCTCGACGCCCAGCTCCTCGCGGAGGTTTACCTCGCGATGACGGGCGGGCAGGCGACGCTGGCTCTCGACGCTGCGGACGCGCGGCGCCACGACGCGGATGCCCAGGCCGTTCGCGCGCTCGTTCGGCCGGCCGTGCCGTTGCTGCTCATCGCGATCGACGAGGACGAGAGGCGCGCACACGAGGCGATGCTCGATCTCATCGCGCGGGCAAGCGGCGGGCAGTGCGTGTGGCGACAGCTCGAGGCGCAGCGCGCACCGGAATCGGAGCCATCGGTCGCCTGAAGCCCCCCGGGGCATCACATGACGAAAGGGTGTCGTGTTCAATCTGCGCAACTGTCGCATGGGGGTCATAGGACTCGGTTATGTCGGTTTGCCGCTCGCAGTCGAGTTCGGCAAGCGCTTCGACACTGTCGGTTTCGACGTCAAGGCCGCGCGCATCGATGAGTTGAAGCGCGGCAAGGACAGCACGCTGGAGGTCTCGCGCGCCGAGCTCACGAGCGCCAGACAGCTCTCGTTCACCACGAACCTCGCGGATCTCAAACGCTGCCGCGTGTTCATCGTGACCGTTCCCACGCCGATCGACGAGTACAAGCGGCCCGATCTCACGCCGCTCGAGCGGGCCAGCGAAACCGTCGGAAAGGTGCTGAAGAAAGGCGACGTCGTCGTCTACGAATCGACCGTCTATCCCGGCTGCACCGAAGAGATCTGCGTACCGATCCTCGAGCGCGAATCCGGGCTCACGTTCAATCGCGATTTTTTCGCGGGCTACAGCCCGGAGCGCATCAATCCCGGCGACAGGGAGCATCGCCTGCCGACGATCCGCAAGATCACCTCCGGCTCGACGCCCGAAGCCGCCGAATTCGTAGACAAACTCTATGCGTCGATCATCACCGCGGGCACGCATCGCGCCTCGAGCATCAAGGTCGCCGAAGCCGCGAAGGTGATCGAGAACACGCAGCGCGACGTGAACATCGCGCTCATCAACGAGCTGGCACTGATATTCAACAGGCTCGGCATCGATACGGAACAGGTGCTGAACGCGGCCGGCACGAAGTGGAACTTCCTGCCGTTCCGGCCCGGCCTCGTCGGCGGGCACTGCATCGGCGTGGATCCCTATTACCTCACGCACAAGGCGCAGGAGATCGGCTATCACCCGGAAATGATCCTCGCGGGGCGGCGGCTCAACGACAACATGGCGCTGTACGTCGCGGGCGAAGTGGTGAAGCTGATGACGCGGCAGCGAATCCACGTCAAAGGCGCGCGCGCGCTCGTGCTCGGACTCACGTTCAAGGAGAACTGCCCCGACATTCGCAATTCCAAGGTCGTGGACGTCGTGCGTGAGCTCGAGAAATACGGCGCGGACGTCGACGTCTATGATCCGTGGGCCGACACCGCCGAATCGAAGCACGAGTACGGCATCCGCCCGGTACGTTCCTTGCGACGAAACACGTACGACGTAGCGGTAGTCGCCGTCGCGCACAAGGAGTTTCGCGAGCTCGGCGCCGACGGCGTGCGCAAGCTCTGTCGCAAGAACCACGTGCTGTACGACATCAAGCACGTTTTCCCGGCGGCCGCGGTGGACGGACGGCTTTGATGGGCGCTTCGCGCGGCTTCCCTTCCGCCTTCCGCCTTCCGCCTTCCGTCTTCCGGCCGGATGAAGAGAAGACCG
>JBQTHP010000154.1:0-13553 GCA_052389755.1 Gammaproteobacteria bacterium | reverse complement strand
ACGCTGTAGCGATAGATCATGCCGTGCTCGCCGACCGCGTAGGCTCGATCGCGCCGCGGCAGGCTGAACGCGTTCTGCATGGCCGGGAACGGAATGTCGCGCGACGACCAGCGCTTCCCGCCGTCGGTGGTGTAGGTGAGCCTGTTGTACCGCATGGCCCAGCCGACTTCCGGATCGGCAAAAAGGATTCGCCGGGGAATCGCGGTCGCAGGCATGCCGGTCCAGGTCGCGCCGCCGTCCGTCGTGCGAAACGCGGACTTTGCGTCTTTCATCGCGATATAGCCGGTGCTCTCGTCGAGGAAGAAAAGTCCGCTTTCCCAGCCGTTTTCATCCTCGATCACCGCCAGCACGGACCAGCTCGCTCCGCCGTCCGCGGACTTCATGAGAACGGCAGCGTCCACGCCGAGTGCCCTTCCGAGCGCGTACGCGACCGACGGAGATGCGAAGCGCAGCTTCGAGAATTGGCACTGGATCTGACGCGAGAGGCCGCCCACTTCCGCCTTTGCCGCGCACTGCCCGACTTCACGCCAGCTCCTGCCTGCGTCCTGCGTGCGGAAGATCTTCTCGTCATCGACGTAGACGCCCACGGTCTCCGAGGCGAACGCGAAGTCCTCGTAGTTCTCGGGAATCGTGCCGACCTTTCCCCAGGTCTCGCCGTCGGTGGTGCGAAAGAGATTCGTCTGCGAGCTGGTGGTCTGCGCCGCCCAGCCGCTCGTGGGCGTCACGAACCAGAGCTGCTTGATCTCACGCTCCTGCGATTCAGGATCGCCGCCGAGCAGCGGCGTCCAGGTCGTTCCGGCGTCGGTCGTTTTCGGAATCGTGCCGGCCGCGCCGCTGACGTAGCCGATCTCGGGCGTGACGAAGAACACATCGATGAGCTCGAGATCCTCGGAATAGTTGACCGGCTCCCAGATGCCTTTCAGCTTGGTGCCCGCAGTACCGGCACCCCCCTGGGCTACGGCGAGCTCGCATGTCGCGATGACGAGGAGAATCGAGATCAGGAATCTTGCGGGAATCATGAGGTGGCGCTCCTTATCGAAACTCAGTTGGCCGGCCCCTGCGGCGGCACGACGATCAGGTGTGCGGGTCGGCGATCGCCCTGATCTCGTACGCGCCGACCTGTATTTGTGCCGCCGCCCCGGCCATGGCGTCACCGTCAGGCTGGATGGCAACCGAGTGCACCCCGGTATCGAAGGCGTTCGGAGTTTCGGGGAATCTGTACATGCGCCACTCGACGCTCTGAGCCGCACCGCCGTGGCGCTTCATGCGCAGGTGCAGCGTGATCGCTCCCGCAACGACCTTGCCGGCGCGAATCTCTGCGTTCGGCTGGGTCTGGCCCGAAGGCAGCACCGCGGTGCCCCGCGCGTAGAAATCGACGATCTCGATCGCATCGAGAGGGCCCAGGGCCGCGGTGGCAGAGACAGGCAGGACCGTGCAGGCCAGCAGCAGCAGATGCATCGAAACCCATGGCACGGGTGACTCCCCACCGGGCGCAGCCCGGATCCGCTCTATTCAGCCCTTTGACAGGCGACGGGCGGATTTCTTGCGCGGGCGTTTACGCCGGTCAGGGTTCAAAGCGGTAGACGGTGTCCTGCCAGACCACTGTCACCCGATCACCCAGCCCGGCGTACGGAGTGAGCTCGGGAATGCGCTGCAGCCAGCTCGAGCGTTCTGCCGTGCCGCGGATGAGGACGGTCGGCATGCCGATCACAGGATCGAAGCTCGCGTCGATCCATTCCCCGGACGTCATGCGGAAGGTCTTGCCGGCCACGATGCGTCCCGCGCTTCGCTTCGTCAGGAGGTCCTCACCGAGGCGAGGCGCGTCGCTTTCAATACCGCGCTGCGGAGAGCCAGCGAACTGAAACCAGGCGAAGCTCGCGATCAGCACCGAAGCTGCGATGGGTAGCCACACACGAGGCGGCGACCAGCGCGAGGGCCTCGTGGCCGAGCCTTGCGAAGGCTGCGACAAGGTGCCGTCGGCGAGTGCGCCGCCGAGGGCAGCCAGAGTCCGACGGCATTCGAGGCAGTCGGCAACGTGCGAGATCACCCGCTGCCGCTCCTCACCATCGAGGCGCCCTTCGGCGAACGCCGCGAGCAGCCCGGGATCGTGAATCTGCTCCTGCATCACAATTCCTTCGTGGGTCGCTGCCGCTTAGACAGGCCGCTGCCCAGCAGCTTGCCGAGATCGACCTCGATGCGCCCCAGATCGAGCCCGGCGCGCAGCGCATTGGCAGACTCGCCTGCCTGGCGCCGGCAGCGAGCGTCGATCGCGTCGCGCAAGCCTTCGCGAACGTGCTTCAGGCGCCGGCTGAGTGCTGCAGTGGAGCCGCCCAGCATGGCACCGATCCCATCGAGCGTCAGATCCTGCTCGTAGTAGAGCTGCAGCAGCAGTCTGTCTTCCGCGGAAAGCGCGCGAATCGCGTCGCTCAACATCTGGCGCAACAGAGTTGCCGCCTGGTCCTGCTCCGGCTCCATGCTCTCGGACTGAGCCGGCCCGGCATCGCTCCCATGGGCACGATCGAGCGGCACCCACCGGTTCATCGCTTGCCGTGAGTTCAAAGCCGCGTGCGCGACCACGGCGCCAAGCCACGTGCGCAGCGAGCTGCGGCCTTCGTACTGCCGCAGCTTCCCGCGGGTCCACAGATCCGCGATGACTTCGTCGGCTACTTCGCGGGCAGCCGGCGCCGGCACGAATCGCCGCGCAAAGTCGCGCATGAAATCGAAGTGGCTCGCAGACAGCTCGCTCCAGGCGCGCTCCTCGCCGTTCACGCATGCGGTCGCCAGATACAGATCGTCGAGACTCAGCCTCGCGACATGGTCACGCCCTGACCGGGCAAGCTCGTGGACACGGGCCGCAAATGTTGCGGCATCCAGCGCGAACCGCAACCGGACTTCGCGCCTGACGAGGTCGGACACCTCGCGCGGCGGCGGCAGCTTCACTGCGGCAAGTGCGCCGCCGTCCGTCATTGCGCCTCACCCACCAGCACGAAAGCTGCCCACAGCGCTGGATGCGGAAAACGCTTCTGCGCGGCAATCTGTGCGGCGCGCAAGGCGCGTGCCTTCGGGCGTCCCGCCAGCAGCTCCGCGTAGAAGCGCTCCATCAGATAGGCCGTGCTGACGTCGCTGACGTCCCACTGGCTCACCACCACGGTCGGTGTGCCGGCATAGATGAACGCCCGCCCCAGCCCGAGAATGCCGTCGCCCGAGAGTTTTCCGGCTCCCGTGGAGCAACCGCTGAGCACGACGAGATCGGCCTCGAGCTCGAAGTCGAAGAGCTCGCTCACCCGCAGCCACCCATCCTCGCCGCCGCCCGGCGAGAGAAGCAGCGCGGAATCCCACGGCCGATCGTCGCGCACCAGTCCGTGGACGGCGAAATGCAGGATCGTCTGGCCGCCACTCAACTGCTTCGCATTCTTCTCGCTGGCCTCGGCGCCCTCCAGCGCGAGGCGACGGTCCGCGGCGAAGCGCTGACTGATCCCTCTGACTTCCGTGCGGGCGCCGGGCAACGACTCCATCGCCGCGTCCGGCGGCGAGATCGGATCGGCGAGCGCGAGCAGGCGTGCACCATCGAGCCCATTCGCGCGTCGCCTCTTGTCGGCCGTGTAGCGCAGCGTAGCGATCGAGGGCGCCGACGCGATCGTGTGCGTCGCGAGCAGAGTGCGCCCCTTGTCGTCTTCGAGCGCGGCGAACGGGACCATCAGCAGCGCGTCGTGGGGCACGACGAAGAGCAGGGCACCGGAATCGCGCGGCAGCCTGTCTGCAACCGGCTCGACGGTCCAGCGATGGAGTTGATGCAGCAGCCGGCGCGCAGGCGCCGGATTGCGCAGCGCGGCGGCATCGAGCTCGTTGAACTGCCGGTGCAGCTCGCGCACCGTGTCGCGCAGGCGCGCACGATCGACCTGCACGCTCGTCGCGAACAAACCGCCGGAGGGCTGCACGACCCAGATGAACAGGCGATCGGGTGCGACGAGATACTCGATGATCGTCGCCCGCAGCCGGGCTGCAGTCGCGCGGATCTCCGCGGCCGACACGGGCTCGGCAACCACCAGGCTCGCGAGCTCGCGCCGCTCGTCGCGCAGCGCGCTCAATTGCGCGTCGATTTTCGCTTCCATGGCGGCGCGCGTGCGCGTCAGCTCGGCATGAAGCTCGGTATCGCTCGTGCTCGTGCCGACCTGCGCGCGCAGCCGCGCCTCACTCTCGCGAAGCTGCGCGAGGAGGGGACGATCACCGCCGTCGCTCTGCCGTGCTCTGCTCGCCAGCAGGTCGCTGAAAGCGCGGCCGCGGGCTGCCTCCGCCACCTCCAGCGCCTCCATCGCCCGCGATTCCTGCATCAGAGTGCCGGCCAGCTCATGAAACAGATCCTGCCGTGCGTCGAGATAGCCGACCTTGCCGGTATCGGTGAGCACACGTCCGCGAATGCTGTTCACCACGGCGACTCCGGCGCGCAGGTGGGTCAGGGCCGCTTGCGGATCGCGCGCGGCGCGCGCGGCGCGAGACAGAGCGAGGCGCGCCTGCCACTCAGTCTCCGGGTCCTCGTCCGCACGAGCCATCTCGAGTGCTCGACCGGCCATCTCACGCGCCGTCCCGACCTTTGAATCGCGCAGCTCGACACCCGATAGAGCGACGAGCAGCGCGGCCTCTTCGCCGCCGTGGCTGGCGCGCTCGATCTCCAACGCTCGACCGAATCGCTGTCGGGCGAGCTCATTATCGCCTCGCGCGAGAGCGATCGTGCCGAGCCCATCGAGCGCGGTCACTTGAGGCTGGCTGATGCCGAGCTGCTGCGCGAGCGCGAGCTGTCGCTCAAAGGCGGTGCTGGCGCGAACGTCGTCTTCGCGCTGCCACCACAGATTGGCGAGCGTGCCCAGAACGTAGACCTCGCCGCGTCGCTCGCCGATGGTTCGAGTGATCGCGAGCGCTTCCTCGCAGAGCGCGACGGCGCGATCGTAGTCTCCGAGCACGGCACTCAAGGTGCCCAGCTGGTACAGATTGTTGGCTTGTCCGTACTGGTACCCCGTGCTCCGATGCACCTCGAGCGCCTTCAGGAACATCGCCCGCGCCTGTTCAAACTCGCCGAGCCGCTGGTGGCTGATCCCCATCTCGCCATGGACCAGGCCGTAGTTGGCTTCCCCGTCCTTGATCAGCGAGCGGGCGCGCAGGTAACTCTGCAGGGCCGCGCGGTGCTCGCCCGTGAGGTCGAGCAGCGCCCCTTCGAGCAGCCATGTGCGCATCTCACCCTTCGCGTCCTCGATCGCCACATACGCAGCGCGGGCCTCGGAGTTGAGCCGCACGGCCTCCGGGTAGTTGCCCTGGTTCTTGCGGACCTGCGCCATGCCCCAGATGGAACGGGCTTCGAACGATCGACTTCCCGCGGCCCGACTCGCCTCGAGGGAGCGTTGATAGCTGGCGAACGCGTTCGGGTATTGGGCGCTCCGGAATTGCGCCGATGCCTGTTGAATCAGGGCCTCCGCCAGCAGGGCGCGGTCAGCGGACGCCGAGATGTCCGAGATGAGCGGCGGAAGACTGGCGAGCGCCGTGGCCACGTCGTTGGCCTGCAGGCTCTTCACCACGGCGTCGAGGCGCGCGCGCAGCGAATCCGGCGTCGGCGCGGCGCCGGCGATACCCGCCAGCACGGCCGCCAGGAGGACGACGCATCCTGCACAGGCGCTCCCAGCGCACCGGTTGACGGACCGACTTCCGAAGCGGGCTGACGAGGCACGCATCTGGCGGTTCTTCTTCGATGCCGGAGAGACTCCGGCCGGGATTCTGTAGCGCAGTTTCCCACTTTCGCGCAAGAAATTCCCGCATCGAGCTGACACCGGGGCGCGTGGGAGCTGTTCAGAACCCCTGAGTCTCACAGCACCGCACCTGATCGGCTGCCGCCTGGTGCTCGCGGGCGCAGCCAATGCCTGCATGTCCGGCACGGACGTCGGCGAGCTCCGCGTTACCGTCGCCGAACAGATCGCGCAGCTCTTTCGTGTACGAGGCCAACGCGGCTTCAAAGACACTGCAACGTTGCGCGATGCGCGCGGCGCCGAGGCAATGTGCGCGCTTGTCGCCGGTCTGCTGCGACGTTGGCACTTCGGCAGCGGCCGCGCGCGCGCAGCCGGCGGCGGAGGCCGCGGCACGCGGTTTCTCATCGAGCGTTGCGCAGCTCGTCAGGGTGACCGCGAGCACGAGCACGACAACGCGCATCAACTGCGGGTACGGATGATCGATGAATGGCATCATCCACTTGGTGGCCCATGAAAGCCATGCGCCTTACGTCCCTCGGCGCGCCATTGTCACTCGACGACGTGCCGCAGCCGCAGCCACGCGAGCACCAGGTGCTGCTGCGCGTGCTCGCCTGTGGCGTGTGCCGCACCGATCTGCATCTCGTTGATGGCGAGCTCCCCGATATCCGTTGCCCGGTGACTCCAGGGCACGAGATCGTCGGCGAAGTCGTCGAGGCAGGCAGCGCAGTCGCGCGCTTCCGCCCGGGCGATCGAGTCGGCGTCCCGTGGCTCGGGAACACCTGCGGTACCTGTCGGTACTGTCGAAGCGATCTCGAGAACCTGTGCGATGCCGCGCGCTTTACCGGCTACACGCTCGACGGGGGCTATGCAGAGCACGCGCTCGCCGATGCGCGCTACTGCTTTGTCATCCCCGCGCGATACTCCGACGTCGAAGCAGCGCCCCTTCTGTGTGCCGGGCTCATCGGCTATCGGGCATATCGTGCCGCAGGCGATGCGGAGCGTCTCGGCCTCTACGGATTCGGGGCGGCTGCGCATCTACTTGCCCAGATCGCGCGCGCCCACGGTCGCAGAGTGTTCGCCCTGACCAGACCAGGCGATGCCGCGGCACAGGAGTTCGCGCGCGAGCTCGGTGTCGTGTGGGCCGGCGGCTCCGACGAGATGCCGCCCGAGACACTCGATGCGGCGATCATCTTCGCGCCCGTCGGCGCCCTCGCGCCCGCGGCGCTCGCGGCGACGCGCAAAGCGGGACGCGTCGTGTGCGCGGGCATCCATATGAGCGATATTCCGCAGTTCCCGTACCGCTTGCTGTGGGGTGAGCGATCCGTGTCGTCGGTGGCGAACCTCACGCGGAGAGACGGCGAAGAGTTCATGCGGATCGCAGCCGAGGTCGATTTGCGACCCGCGATCGAAACTTTTCCACTCGAGCGTGCCAACGAGGCACTGGCTCGGCTGCGTGACGGCCGCTTGAAGGGCGCAGCCGTTCTGATCAATTGAGCAGCGGGGTCCGGGCGTGATCGTGACCTTGTTTCTGTGCGGTGACGTGATGACCGGCCGCGGCATCGACCAGATCCTGCTGTACCCGAGCAAGCCGCAACTTTTCGAACCTTGCGTACGCTCGGCTCTCACGTACCTCGAACTGGCGGAACGTGAAGGTGGACCGATTCCGCGGCCCGCCGGGTTCGACTATGTGTGGGGTGATGCGCTCGCTGAGCTCGAACGCGTACGACCGGACGCACGCATCGTGAATCTCGAAACCTCGGTGACTGCCAGTGAGTCGGCCTGGCCGGACAAGGGCATCCACTATCGCATGCACCCGGCGAACGCTCCGTGCCTCACCGCTGCCAAGCTCGACTGCTGTGTGCTTGCCAACAACCACGTCCTCGACTGGGGACGAGCGGGACTCGCAGAGACGCTTGACACATTGCACGCAGCAGGCATTCGCACGGCAGGCGCGGGGCGGGACGCAACCGAAGCCGCGGCGCCCGCGGTCATCGATGCCTCGGAGGATGTCCGCGTGCTCGTGTTCGCCTTCGGCATGGAAAGCAGCGGCGTTCCTTCCGAATGGAGGGCAACGCCGGCGTGCCCGGGCGTCAACTGGATCGGGGATCTGTCCGCGCGCACGGTCGATGCGATCGCCTGCCAGGTCGCCGCACATGCCCACAGCACCGACATCGTCGTCGCGTCGATCCACTGGGGGAGCAACTGGGGCTACGATATTTCCGCGTGCGAGCGTGAATTCGCGCACCGACTCATCGACATCGCGGGAGTCGACGTCGTGCACGGCCACTCAGCTCACCATCCGAAGGGCGTGGAGGTGTACCGTCGCAAACTCGTTCTTTACGGCTGCGGCGACTTTCTGAGCGACTACGAAGGCATCGGGGGCCACGAGTCGTATCGTGGAGATCTGGCGTTGATGTATTTCCCGGCGCTCGATGCCGCAAGCGGCGAGCTCGTGCGCCTGTCCATGGCGCCGATGCGCACTCACCACTTTCGCATCAACCGGGCGTCGCCGGCCGATGTTTCCTGGGTGTTGTCGACGATGGACCGCGAGTGCAGGAAGTTGGGAGCACGAGTGAATCAGCAGTCCGACGGGTTGCTCGCGCTGCAGTGGGATCGCCCTTAGCTGAAAGGAGTACGCATGAGACTGCTTGTTCTGACCACCGTGACACTGCTCCTGTCGTTCGCCGACCTGTCGGTCGCAAAGGAGACTGCCATGCCATTCACCATCAGCTCGCCGTCATTCGCCGATCAGGCCGCCATACCGAAGCGCTACACCTGCGAGGGCGAGGACGTATCACCTGCGCTTCGCTGGTCAGGTGCGCCGCAAGGGACGAAGAGCTTCGCTCTGATCGTCGACGACCCGGACGCCCCAGATCCGCGCGCGCCGCAGAGGACCTGGGTGCACTGGGTTCTCTATGACATTCCGGCCGACGCGAGTGGATTACCGGATGACCAGGCGACGCAGCGGCTGCCCGCTGGCACACGCGAAGGCCTCAACGACTGGAAGCGTACCGGATACGGTGGTCCGTGTCCGCCGATCGGGCGACATCGCTACTTCCACAAGCTCTACGCACTCGACACGGTGCTGGCCGATCTCAAACGCCCGACCAAAGCGCAGGTTCTCGATGCCATGAAGGGGCACGTGCTCGCGGAGGCACAGCTCGTCGGCACCTACCAGAAAGGCCGCTGATGCACGATCCGCGACGCGAATTGAGCTTCCCGGCGCTGCTGAACGCGCGCGACCTCGGCGGATATCAGACACTGGACGGCGCGCGAACTCGCTGGCGCTCGCTGCTGCGTGCCGACGATCTGGGGCAGCTCACGCCGGACGGCGTGCAGGCTCTCGAAGAATTCGGTGTCGAAACCGTCGTGGATCTGCGCTGGCCCGAGGAAGTCTCAGCGAGTCCCAGTCCCGTCGCGCGCGAGCTGCCGCATATCCGCTACCAACGGATAGCGCTGCTCGGTCGTACCGAGGCGGAATGGCGGGCGCTGAGCACGGAATGTCCGAAGGAGCTGTGGAAGTGCGTGGTTCTCGATCAGTCGCGCACCGAGCTCAGGGAGGTGCTGCGGACGATCGCGGCAGCTTCTCCCGGCCCGCTGCTCTTTCATTGCGTGGCGGGCAAAGACCGCACGGGGATCATTGCAGCACTTCTGTTGACGCTTGCGGACGTCGTACCGGACGCCATCGCCTACGACTATGCGGTCAGCACCGAGCGTCTGCGGGATGCATACCTGCGATGCTATCCGGACCTCGAACCCGAGGAGATCCTGGAAGCGTTACGTTGTCCGGAGGAGGGCGTGCACCACATGCTCGAGTATCTGGCCGGGCTCGGCGGGATCCGCGCGTACCTCGAGCTGATCGGACTTCACGCGGACGAGATCACGCAGTTGCGCGCGCGGCTGAGAGAACGATGACGGGTCGCGACTACCGGATATCAGGGTACCGGTCGTGGTGCCGCACCCATGCCATCGGGGGCGACAGTCCCGCCTCGTCGCGACCCTTCGGTACGAGGTCGAGGAGCATGTACGTGCCGAGCACCATCTCGCCCCCGCGCGCGAAAGTCGAGTACGTGTGGAAGATGTCGCCCTTCTCGTCCTGATAGAACACGCTCGTGCCGGGGAGGTCCTCGCACTGAAACTCGCGCATTTCGTAGTTGTAGAAAACCTTGCCGTTGGTGATGTCCTCCTCCGTGAACGACACGTGAAAGTCGCGGTTGAAGTCGCTGCCGTACGATGACACCCAGTCGAAGCGCCAGCCCATGCGCCTTCTGAATGCTTCGATCTCCGACAGCGGCGCGCGTGAAACCGCGACCAGCGTGACGTCGCGATGCGCGAGATGCACGAGCGCGCCGTCGAGGTGATCGGCCCCGAACGAGCAGCCCACACAGCCTTCCTTCCACCCCGGGCCGAGCATGAAGTGATTGACGATCAGCTGGCTGCGGCCGTCGAAAAGATCGGCCAGCGCGCGCCAGCCGCCCGGTGCATCGAAGACGTATTCCTTCGCCACGCGCACCCACGGCAGCGCGCGCCGCTCGGTGCTGAGCGCGTCATGCTGGCGAGTGTGGGCTTTCTCTTTGGCCAGCAGCTCTTTGCGGGCCTGAAGCCATTCCTCTTTCGAGACGATCCTGTGTCGCACCATCAGCGTGTCCTTAAAATTACGAACCCAGCCGCTATCACGATGACTGCGGCGATCGCGGACGTGAGCTGCAGCGAGAGGGTGAACGCCTCGCGGGCCGTGTCTACCAGCCCGGTGCCGAATCGCGCGGGCAGTTGCTCGGCCACTGCCAGGGCGGCTCCGAGGGTATCCCGCGCGGCCTGCATTGCGTCCGGTGGAATACCGCCCGGCGCGGCATCGGTCATCACGCTTCGATACACCGCCGTGCCGATGCTGCCCAGGATCGCGATGCCGAGCGCTCCACCGAGCTCCGAGCCGGTCTCCGAAAGCGCCGACGCCGCACCCGCCCGCTCCGGTGGGGCGCTCCCGATGATCATGTCGGTTGCCAGGGTGAACACCGGCGCGAGACCCAGGGAGTAAACGACGAAACCCGTCACGAGGACGGCAAGCCCGGAGGTGCTGTCGACCTGGGTAAGCACAGCGAAGCCGACGGCCGCGAGCGCCAGGCCCGCTGCCATCATGAACGCCGGACGAACGCGGCGCGCGATCGCCGGCGTCAGCATGGAACCAACGATGAACGCAACGGCGAAAGGCACGGTCCAGAGACCAGCCTGCAACGGCGACAGCCCGAGCACCAATTGCAGGTATTGGGCGATGAAGACAAAAGATCCGAACGCAACGAAAGTGGCGAGCGTGTACGCGGCCAGGGACGCGCTGAAAGCGCCTGTCTGGAAGAGCCGCAGGTCGATCAGCGGGCTGACCAGCGTTCGTTGCCTTCGCACGAACAGGATGCCGGCAGCGAGGCCGGCCACGATGAACAACACGGGGAGCCATCCCAAACCGTCCTCCGCCATTCGCTTGAGCCCGTAGATCACCGGCAGTACGCCGGCCAGCGACAGAGCTGCACTGATCAGGTCCACGCGACCTGCTCCCGGATCCCGGAACTCTGGAAGCAGCACCGGGCCCAGCACAAGTAACAGCACCATTACCGGCACGCCCACCAGAAAAACCGAGCCCCACCAGAAGTGCTCCAGCAGCACTCCGCCAACGAGCGGACCGATCGCGGCGCCGGCCGAGTAGCTGGAAATCCATATCCCGATGGCGACCGTGCGCTGACTCGCGTCATGGAACATGTTGCGGATCAGGGAGAGCGTCGACGGCGCAAGTGTCGCTCCGGCCACCCCAAGCAGCGCGCGGGTCGCGATCAGCATCTCGGGGGTGGTCGAAAACGCGGCGAGCACCGAGCCGATGCCGAACGCAGCGGCACCGATCAGAAGCAGCCGACGACGACCGATACGGTCGCCCAGCGTACCCATCGTGATCAGCAATCCCGCGACCAGGAACCCGTAGATGTCGATGATCCACAGCAGCTGCGAACTGCTGGGCTGAAGGTCCGCGCTGAGGGCTGGCACCGCCAGGTTCAGCACGGTCAGGTCCATGGAATAGAGCAGGCACGGCAGCGCGATCACGGCAAGGCCGATCCACTCGCGGCGCGATGCCTTCGGGGCATCGCTCGGAACAGCGACGACGGTGCTCATGGCACTAGGACGAACGGAGGGGGCGGCTATCCGACAGTCATCCCGACGCGTGTCGACTCGCAGGCGGTATGCCGTCCTTCATGAGACGGTCGAGATGCAGCCTGATGTGAGCGGCCTCCGCAGACGTGTGCGCAAGCGCGATCGCGCGATCGAAGGCCACCCGAGCTTCCTCGGCGCGGCCGAGCTGCATGAGCAGCCCACCCTGTACGCCGAAGAAATGAAAGTAGCCGGAGAGCTGCGACGCAAGCGGCTCGATCATGGCGAGCGCCGCTTCGGGGCCGCGACTCTTCGCGACGGCAACGGCGCGATTCAGCGTGACCACGGGCGATGGCTGCAGCGTCTCGAGCACTGCGTACAGCTGATCGATCTGCGCCCAGTCCGTGTCTTCGGCCCGGGCTGCCCGTGCATGCAGCGCGGCGATCGCGGCCTGTACCTGGTAGGCACCGGGACGTCTGTGGCGCAATGCCTTATCGACCAGCGCGAGGCCCTCCGCGATCATCTCGCGGTTCCAGAGACTGCGATCCTGGTCTTCGAGCAGCACGATGCCGTTCGCATCGAGCCGTGCGGGCGCGCGCGCGTGTTGTAGAAGAAGGAGGGCAGCGAGTCCCATGATCTCGCTCTCCGCGGGGAAGAGCCGCAGCAGCAGCCGCGCGAGGCGTATCGCCTCCTCGCACAGCGGCACACGCACGTGGACTGTGCCGCCGCTCGCCGAATAGCCCTCGTTGAAGAGCAGATAGATCATCGCTGCGACCGCGGCGAGCCGCTCGGCCCGCTCGACCGCGCCCGGTGTCTCGAAGGGCACATCGGCCCCATCTATGCGTTTCTTTGCCCGCGTGATGCGCTGCTCGATGGCGCTTTCGCCTGCCAGGAAGGCGCGCGCGATCTCCTTCACCGAGAGACCCGAAACGATGCGCAGCGCGAGCGCGATCTGCTGGGTCGCCGGCAGATCGGGATGGCAACAGATGAAGAGCAGGCGCAGAACGTCGTCGCGGTAGTGAGAGCTGTCGAGCCGGTCGGCGAGCTCCGCCTCCGCATCGTCGAGATTCGAGATGAGCTCATCCGCCGGCAGCGGTTGTTGTTTGCTGCGACGCCGCGCCTCATCGACCGCGAAATTACGCCCGACCAGGATGAGCCACGCAGCGGGATCGCGCGGCGGACCGTTCACCGGCCAGTTCTTCAGCGCGCGCAGACAGGCTTCCTGAAAGGCTTCCTCGGCGACGTCGAGGTCGCGGAAATAGCGCAGCAGCGCACCGATTGCCTGGGGACGCGCAGAGGTGAGCGCAGCGTCGATCCAGGCGATGTCGTTCACGTCACCGCACCCCCGGGGAAGAACGCGCGAACCGGGCGAATCTCGAGGGCGCCCATTTCTCCGATCAGCCCGCGCGCGGCCTCGAGGACCTCTTCGAGCGTCTCGCAATCGACGACGTAGAAGCCGAGGAACTGCTCCTTGGTTTCGGCGAACGGACCGTCGATGACCAGCGGTTCCCGACCCGCCCTGAGCGTGGTCGCGGCCGTCGTCGGCATGAGGCGCGCGACCGGCCCGAGCTTTCCCTTCGCGGCCAGGCGGTC
This sequence comes from Gammaproteobacteria bacterium, assembly GCA_052389755.1. GTDB lineage: Bacteria > Pseudomonadota > Gammaproteobacteria > Steroidobacterales > Steroidobacteraceae > JBQTHP01. The sequence continues at coordinate 99 of JBQTHP010000154.1, read as the reverse complement.
CATCACGATCTTGTGTTCGGCCATGACGGCATCGTCCTTTTCCCTGGACCAGCCGCCGACCACCGACTCGTCGTTGTAGCAGAGAATGGCGTAGAGCAT
>JBQTHP010000153.1:0-3792 GCA_052389755.1 Gammaproteobacteria bacterium | reverse complement strand
GATGATCCTGATCGACGGCAAGTCGATCACCAAAGGACTCGCGGCCCGTCTCGTCACGACGCAGGTGCGCACGGTTCTGCAGCGCATCGCCGTGCTGTTGAAGCCGACCGTCACCGCACCACCCGCGCCCTCGATCGAGCTCGTGCCCGCGGCGACGGCGGATGAACCGCGGAACGATGCAGTGGACGCCGAGCTCTCACTTCGGACCGAGGACACGCAGCCGGTCGTCGAGGCGCTGCAGCTCGAACCGCCGTACGAGCGCGCTCCTGCGGCGAACGGCGCCGCGATCCGGACGCTCACGCCGCTGACGTCCGAACAGATCGATACAATCCTGACGCTCGAGCTGACCGACGAGACGCCCGCTGTCGTCGCCGCGCCGGCGCCGGAGCCTGTCGAGCCCAGCGCTCCAGCCGCCGTGGTCGAACCGACGACACCGCCACCGAGTCAGCCGAAGAGCCGTCGCGAGCGCTCGAAGGGGGCGGCTCGCGCGCCGCAGCCGGAGCCCGCGATCCCGGAAAAACGCATCGGACCGGCGAAGGATCTCGCGCTCAGCGTGCAGCAGCTCCTGAAGCTGCGCTCCGGCGGCCGCACCCGCCGCTACGAAGTGCTGCTGCGCGCGCGAAACGACGCGGAACGAAACGAGCTTCCGCACACGCTGGTGCAGCGGGCCACGAAAGAGATCGGTGAGGCGGCGCTCGATGAGTTCGTCCTGACGGAGCTGCTCGGATTCCTGGCCGCGCATCGCTCGGTGTGGGAAGCGGAGCCGACGAGCTTCTCGGTCAATCTGTCCGCGAGCGCGGTGAGCGACGAGGGGTTCGCGCAGATCGTCGAAGCGCTGCTCGAACGCTCGGGGGTCGCCCCCGAGTGCCTGGGATTCGAGATTCCTCAGAGCTGTTGCGTGCACGAGCCGGTGCACGTCGAGCGCTTCGCGAACGCATGCGACAAGCTCGGGTGCTTCATCGTGCTCGACGATTTCACGCTGGATCCGCGCGCCGTGCCTCTGCTGCGCTCGAAGACCCTGAAGCTGGTGAAGATCGATCCGAAGCTCACGACCGCGGCGATGAAGGATCGCGTATCGCAGGCGCTGGTCGTCGCGATCGCTCAGGCATCGAAGGTGCTCGGCGTGCACTGCGTGGCGAAGCGCGTCGAGTCGCAGGCAACGCGCCAGTGGCTGTCGGCCACGGGCATCGATTTCGCGCAGGGCTTCGCCCTCGAAGGCCCGCAGGCGCTCGAATCGCTCATCGCGCCCGAGAAGACCACGCCGGAAAAGTAAAGGCCGGGCCGCGGGGTTCACCACGGGGCCCGGCCTTCGCGTCGCCCGACGAGGAATCGGGCTTGACCGGTTCTCGATTCCTTACTGCTTCGGCTGCTCCGGCGCGGGCTCGATCGCCGACTCAGGCTCGGCGGTCGCCTGTCCGACCGCGCGGAACTCTTCCTTCGAGAGGTAGCCATCCTTGTCCGCGTCGGCAGTAGTGAAGGCGGCCGCGACCTTGGCATCGTTGGACGCTTCGATCGCCGACACGCGTCCATCCGTGTCCGCATCGAGCTTGGCGAATGCCGCCGAGTCCGCATCGACCGCCGCGACCTTCGTGTCGTCCTTTGCCGGATCCTGCGCGAACGCAGCCATCGCCACGAGCGCAGCTCCGATCCCCAGTACTCTTTTCATGATCACTCCTCGGATAGTCGGAAGGGATTTCCGTATCGCCGGGACAGACAGAGCAACGCCCATGCCATCGGGGGAAAAGGATTAGACAATCAGTTACTTGCGCGACCTGCACGGAGCGCGCGGCGAACCGCACGCTGCGCAATGGCGCTCACAGTCAGCGAACGGCGACAGAACAGCGGAAAACCCGAGTGAAATTTTCAACGGCGACCGGGAAGTACTGGTTTTCGGCCGACTTTTGCGTCGCGGAACCAAGACACATGTGGCCCAGCTCGCGCTCCGTTCACGGCACGCGTTTCCGCCGCGACGAAGGGAGCGGCAAGTGCGGCCGATGGATGCGGTGCCGTCAAAAACTGCCCTAAGCTTGCGTAGTTGGATCGACCGCGAGCCTGAGCGCCGCACCCTAACCCGTGCTGTCCTTCGACAAACTGCGCAAGAACCGCAACGCCATGTTCTTCACCCTGCACGCCGCGGGGTGGATGGCGTACGCCATTCCGCAGTACTTCGGCGCCCTGCTCTACGAGAAGCCGACGAGCTATCTGCAGGTCATCGCCATCGCGACGCTCGCGGGGTTCGTGCTGAGCCTGCCGCTGCGCTACATCTACCGCTCGCTCTGGGGCCGCTCGCGCACGACGATGATCTTCGGCGTGCTGATCGCGTGTTACGTCACGGCGCTCGCGCTGCGGGTGGTGATCAACCTCGCCTACCAGTCGCTCGTCGAGCCCGACTGGCAGTTCAAGACGATGTTCGAGGTATTCGGCGGCGCCATGTCGTCCACCTACATCCTGCTCTGTTACAGCGGCCTGTACTTCGGCTTCAAGTATTCGGAGGCCGAGCAGAAGCAGCGTGAGGCGACGCTCAAGCCGACCGCGCTCGCGCAGGAAGCGAAGCTGAAGATGCTGCGCTACCAGCTGAATCCGCACTTCCTCTTCAACACGCTGAACGCGATCTCGACGCTGATCCTCGACAACCAGAACCGCACGGCGAACCAGGCCGTCACCCGGCTCTCGGAGTTCCTGCGCTACACGCTCGACCAGGACCCGGTGAAGAAGGTGACGCTTCGGCAGGAAGTCGACGCGCTGAATCTGTATCTCAACACCGAACGTCTGCGCTTCGGCGAGCGTCTGCGGCTAGAATTCGCGATCGAAGAGCCGGCGCTCGATGCGCTCGTGCCGAGCCTGCTGCTGCAGCCGCTCATCGAGAACGCCGTGAAGCACGCGATTTCGCCGCGCGAGGACGGCGGCTCGATCCGCATCGAAGGGCGTACGCGAGGCGCGATGCTCGAGCTCGCGGTCATCGACGACGGCCCGGGCCTGCGCGATGGCAGCGCGCTCGTCGAAGGACGCGGCGTCGGGATGCGCAATACGCGCGAGCGGCTCGCGGTGCTCTACGGCGAGAACCATCGTTTCGCAGCGCTCAACGGGCACCCGGGCCTGCGCGTCGAGATGGGCTTTCCGCTCGAGAAGGCGCCGACGCCCGAGTTGGTCGCTCCAAAAAAGAAGCCCACCCTCGCCGCCGCGCCTGAAGTCGCCGGATGAGCAATCGGAAATTCCGCACGATCATCGTCGACGACGAGGCGCTCTCGCGCCGCGGCCTCGAGATCCGCCTGCTCGAGGCGAGGGACTTCGAGATCGTCGCGCAGTGCGCCAACGGCCGCGAAGCGATCGCGGCGATCCGCGCTCATCAGCCCGACGTCGTGTTCCTCGACATCCAGATGCCCGGGATGTCGGGCTTCGAGGTGATCGCGGAACTGCCGCACGAGTCGCTGCCGATGGTGGTGTTCGTCACCGCATACGATCAGTACGCCATCAAGGCCTTCGAGGCGCGCGCGGTCGACTACCTGCTGAAGCCCGTGGACGACATCCGGTTCGCGGCAGCGCTCGAGCACGTGCGCGAATACGCCCAGCATCGCGCCGCCGCGGGCCAGCGCGATCAGCTCGTGGGGCTCATCGCGGAGATGAGCGGCTCGGGCGAGCTCGTGCTCGAAGAGCTGCTCGCGCGGGGGCGCGATGCGCTGACGCCGAAGCATCCCGAAGTGCTGCCGATCCGCCAGGGGCGGGAAACGATGCGTGTGCCGTCGGCGTCGATCGAATGGATCGACGCGGCCGGCGACTACATGTGCATCCACG
>JBQTHP010000152.1:0-14498 GCA_052389755.1 Gammaproteobacteria bacterium | reverse complement strand
CCGGCTACCGACTTCCGACTTCCGCCCACCGGCCGGATAAGAGAAGGGCGTGGAAGCAAGCGGCGCCTTCGGTGCTGCTGGCCGGCATCATCGCGGCAGGCTGCTCGGAGCCGCTCGCCGGCAACGGCGCAAACACTGGATCGCACGACGGCGACGCCCGAGAGGCGGTAGGCGTCGTCACGGCGCTGCCCGTCATCCGTCCGCTGGGCGTCGAGATCGAGGCGGTCGGCACGGCGATCGCGAACGAGGCGGTGGAGATCACCTCGAAGATATCCAACACGGTGACCTCGATCCGCTTCGATGAGGGCCAGCGGGTACGCCGCGGCGCAGTTCTCGTGCAGCTCGACAGCGCGCAGGCGAGCGCCGAGCTGGCCGAAGCCCAGGCATCGCTTGCGGACAGCCGCAATCAGTACGCGCGCGGCCAGGATCTGTCGGTGCAGCAGGCCCTGTCCGCCGCCCAGCTCGATCAACTCGAAGCAGCGCTGAAGATGAACGGGGCCCGCGTCGCCGCCGCTCAGGCGCGGCTCAACGACACCATCATCCGCGCGCCGTTCGACGGACGCACCGGTTTCCGTCGAGTAAGCGTCGGCAGCCTGGTGAGTCCGGGCGCCGCGATTACGACGCTCGACGATACGTCGGTGATCAAGCTCGAGTTCACCGTACCGCAGACCTTTCTATACGCGCTCAGCGAAGGACTGCCGGTCGAAGCGACGACATCGGGCCTGCCCGGTCGCACTTTCCGGGGACGCGTCGCGACGATCGGGTCGCGGGTCGACCCGGTCACCCGCTCGATCGGGGTGCGCGCCGAGCTGCCGAATCCTGATGGCACCCTGAAGCCGGGCATGTTCATGAACGTGAAGCTGAGCGGCCCCGAGGCTGCCGCGCTGCTCGTGCCGGAAGCCGCGCTCGTGCCCGAACAGGGTCGCACCTATGTCTTCGTGGTGGCGGACGGTGTCGCGTCGCGGCGTGAGGTGACGCCCGGGCGCCGGCATCCGGGCGAAGTCGAGATCACGACGGGACTCACGGAGCGCGAACGCGTGATCGTCGCGGGCTCGCAGAAAGTGCGCGACGGCACGCCGGTAACCGAGGTGGCCGCCGGGCCGGAGCCGCGGCCCGTCGCGGGCGGGTAGGCGCGCAGCCGTGCGGATCTCGGAAGTTTCGGTCCGGCGCCCCGTCTTCGCGACGGTCATCAGCCTGCTCCTCGTCATCTTCGGGCTCGTGGCGCTCGATCGTCTGTCGGTGCGCGAATACCCGGACGTCGACCGCCCCGTCGTATCGATCAACACGACCTATCGCGGCGCCTCGGCGCCGGTGGTCGAGAACAAGATCACGCAGGTCATCGAGGATCGCATCGCAGGCATCGAAGGCATCCTCAAGATCGAGTCCGACAGCGAGGACGAGCGCTCGAACGTACGCATCGAGTTCGACGTGAGCCGCGACATGGACAGCGCGGCGAACGACGTTCGCGATCGGGTGGCACGCGTGCTTGCGACGCTGCCGCCCGAGGCCGATCCGCCCGAAGTCACCAAGGCGGACGCGAGCGCGGAGCCGGTGATGTTCCTCAACTTCAGCTCCGACTCGATGTCCACGCTCGAAGTCACGGATTTCGCGGAGCGCCATATCGTCGATCGGCTCTCCACCGTGCCCGGCGTCGCGCGAGTGTTCAGCGGCGGCGGCCGCCGCTATGCGCTGCGCCTCTGGACGGATCGGCAGGCGCGCGCCGCGCGGCAGCTCACGGTCGCGGACATCGAAGACGCGCTGCGGCGCGAGAACGTGCAGTTGCCGGCCGGACGGCTCGAATCGCACAGCCGCGAATTCTCGCTGCGCACTGAAGTCGGGCTCGACAGCGAAGAGGATTTTCGCAACCTCGTGATCGGCCGCGGCGGCGACGGCCATCTCGTGCGGCTCGGCGAGGTGGCCCAGGTGCGGCTCGCCGCCGAGAACGAACGCACTCTCTCGCGCACCAACGGACGCCCGGGCGTCGGCATGGGCATCGAGGCGCAGTCGAAGGCGAACACGCTCGACGTCGTGCGCGGCGTGCGCGCGGAAGTGGCGCGGCTGCAGACGGAGATTCCGAAAGGTTCCACGCTGAGCATCAACGTCGACAACGGCATCGCCATCGAGGCCGCGCTGCGCGAGGTGCTGATCGCGATGGCGTTCGCGTTCGTCGCCGTGCTCTTCGTCATTTACGCATTTCTCGGTTCGGTTCGCGCCACGCTCATCCCGGCGGTCACGATTCCCGTGTCGATCGTCGCCTCGTTTACGGTGATGTACGCGTTCGGCTACTCCCTCAACGTGCTGACGCTGCTCGGCGTCGTGCTCGCGATCGGGCTCGTCGTGGACGATGCGATCGTAGTGCTCGAGAACATCCATCGCCGCGCCGAGCAAGGCGAGCAGGCGGTCGTCGCCGCGGTGAACGGCAGTCACGAGATCGGGTTCGCCGTCATCGCGACCACGCTCACGCTCGCTGCTGTGTTCGTCCCGGTCTCGTTCCTTCCCGGCGAGGTCGGGCGGCTCTTCCGCGAGTTCGGTTTCACGCTCGCCGCAGCGGTACTGTTTTCCGCGCTCATCGCCCTGACGCTCACGCCCATGATGGCGTCGAAACTTCCGGCCCAGGACACGCAGCGCAACCGCTTCGCGGCGGGCATCGATCGGTTCTTCCACCGGATTTCTTCGCGCTATCAACGGCGCCTGCAGCAGCTCATCGGCAGACCATGGCTCATCGTCGCGTCCGTGCTCGTGTTCGCAGCGGTAGGTGCGCTGACGTTCCGCTCGCTGCCCTCGGAATTCGCACCGGCCGCCGATGTCGGACGAATCTTCATCAACATCGAAGCACCGGAGGGCGCGAGCTTCCAATACACGGAAGGATACGCACGGCGCCTCGAGGACATCGTCGCTCGCGAAATGCAGACAGGCGACATACGCCGCATGATGCTGCGGATACCCGGCGGCGGCGGGAACGTCAGTACCGGGTCGGTGAACTCCGCGCGCGTGATCGTCGTGCTCACCGACTGGCACGATCGCAAGCGTTCGGCACGCGAGATCACGAGCTCGCTCATGGCGGAGATCGGCAAGCTGCCCGGTGTGCGTGCTTTCGCCGGCCAGCCTGGCAGCCTCGGCCGCCGAGGCTTCGGCAGTCCCGTCGAAGCCGTGATCGGCGGGCCGGACTACGAGAGCCTCTCGCAGTGGTCCGCGAAACTGGTCCAGTTGGCGGAGAACAATCCCGGCCTCGTGGGCGTGGACACGAGCTACAAGGAAAGAAAGCCGCAGATCCGCGTCGCGATCGACCGCGACCGCGCGGCCGATCTCGGGATCTCGCTGCAGACCGTGGGGCGAACGCTCGAGACCGTGCTCGGGTCGCGCATCGTCACCACCTACATCGACCGCGGGCGCGAGTACACCGTGATGCTGCAGGGCCGCGACGATGAGCGCGAGACCGTCACGGATCTCACGAACATTCAGGTTCGGTCCGACCGCACCGGCGAGCTGATCCCCCTGTCGAACGTCGTGCAGCTCACCGAAACGGCGGGCGCGGTCGAGCTCAGCCGCTTCAACCGTCTGCGCGCGATCGAGATCTCGGCCGACCTCGCGCCCGGATACACGATCGGCGAGGCGGTGACGTGGTTTCAGGAGACCGTGCCGCGCGAGCTGCCCGCCGCCGCGACGCTGATGTGGGACGGCGAGACCGGCGAGTACGTGCGCAGCGGCGGCTCGCTCTATTTCACATTTCTCTTCGCCCTCGCCATCGTCTTCCTGGTGCTCGCGGCGCAGTTCGAGAGTTTCGTGCACCCCACGATCATCATGGCCACGGTGCCCCTCGCGCTGCTCGGCGCCGTGTTCGGGCTGAAATTCAACGGCATGAGCATCAATATCTTCAGCCAGATCGCCGTCATCATCCTCATTGGCATCGCCGCGAAGAACGGCGTGCTGATCGTGGAGTTCGCGAACCAGCTGCGCGATCGCGGCGTCGAGGTGAAGGAAGCGGTGGTGAGGGCTGCAGCCATTCGCTTGCGGCCGGTGCTGATGACGAGCCTTTGCACCGCCTTCGGCTCAATCCCGTTCCTGCTGGCAACCGGTGCCGGCGCCGAACAGCGGCGGCCCATCGGCGTCGTGGTGTTCTACGGGACCCTCGTGTCGGTGTTCCTCACGCTGCTCGTCGTGCCGGCGGTGTATTCGCTGCTCGCGCGCAAGACGCGCTCACCGCAGTACACGAGCAGGCTCGTGGATCGATTGCTCGGCGGCGGCGAACCGACGAAGGTCCCGAAGCCCGCGCCCGCGACGACGGACCCGGCATCGTAGGATTCCGGTACAGTCGCACTGTGTTGATTTCCCCGTTCAGCGATTCACTCGCTGCTTCCCGAGGCTCAGTGAGCTCTGCTTGAGCTCTTGCACGAGCTCCTCGACGCGCGCGGCGATCGCTTCCCGGCCCATGCCGTAGTCCCTGCTGACGGAAGGCAGACCATCCCAGTGCTCCGTCGCCGGGCCAACGACGCCATCCGAAGCCAACGTCACATCGAAAGTGACGACCCGCTGCGCGGAGCGCAGATCCCGTGGGCTCAATGCAACCGGCCGCCAGGCACCGATGTCGAAACCGTCCCGCTCGAGCGCGGCCCGCATCCATTCGGGCACGGCAGCATCCGGCGCCGTGCCCCGAGAAACCGCGCGTAGCGTGAGCCCTTCGCGGGCGGCCGCTCGCTCGAAGAGAAGCTTTGCGAGAAGACTCTTTACCGACCCGTGCTCACACACGAAGAGCACGTTCCCGGATTCCAGGGGTTGCTCTTCAGCCGGGACGTATGCCGCCCACGCGAAGAGAACCAACGTCATGGTCATCGCCGTCGATGCACGCCGGATCATGAGGTCCTCCGCGCAAACGAGCGGTGAAGATCGTCGAAGAGCATCGCAGAGCGCGTGAGGCGATCCTCGTCACGCTCGCAGCTCATGACGATCCCGGTCAGCAACTGCCCTACTCCCGCCGTTTCGTCGCGCTCGTATTTCCGGTCCTTGATGTCGAGATCATGGACGATCTCGGCGATCGACTGGAGCGCAGGATCCGTCTCCTCGACGAGATCGAGCAGCACCTCGAACGTGCATCGTTCGCTGTCGTGCGTGTATTCGGCCTCGTACATGTCGAAGCGTATTTCGTGCGCGAGCGGGCTGTAGTTGCGCTCGGTGACGAATTTGAACGTTGCCTCGTGGTCGATCCAGCGACGCACGAGCCACGCGCTCGCCATGCGGTCGACCTTGACGTGCGCGCGAGTGACCCAGGTGCGTCCGCGCAGCTCGGGCTTCGGTTTCGTCGCGACCATCGTGTCCTCCGATGAACGAGCCGGAAGGCGCTGCTCGAGTTGCCGCAGCAACGCGTGCGCGACCTCCCGTCCGTTCGTGTTGAAAAAATCGATCGTCTCGATCTCGACGAGACGCGACCGGCAGCGCGCGATCTCCGCGGTAAGCTCTGCCGAACCCGGCCGATTGCGTCGCCGCTCCGCCGAGGCGAGCACGGCTCGAAGCTCCTCCGCGAGCGCGGCGTACTCTTCCTCTCGCGCCGCATCGAAGAGCGCCCGCATCGCCTCGTCGTTCATGCCTTCGAGAATCTGGGACCGAAAAATCGCGCCCTCGCCACCGCCTTCGCGGACTTCGCGCAGGATCCACTCGAAGTCCTCCTCGGCTGCGTCGCTCGCCGGCAGTACGTACAGCGCATTGCGAAATGAGACGGCGCCGACTCCCTGCAGGCGCCGCCAGACCTTTACGCGCAGATATCCGGGCTGCGGCGGCAGCTGGAACGCGAGCAACAGCCAGCTGAACGGCGCGGCTTCACTCATGTGAAGAGCTCTCATGCCCTGGCCCTCCGTCGCGCACCGAGTTGCCCCAGCGCGTCTACCAATCGGTCGATGTCCTCAGTGCGCGTATAGAGATAACAGGACGCGCGCGCTGCGGCCGTGACACCCAATCGCTTCAGAAGCGGCAGCGCAGAGAGGTCGCCGGCGCGAATGGCGACGCCGTTTTCGTCAAGCCGGCGCAGAATTTCCTGCGGCGCCCGGTCGTTCAGTACGAACGAGAACACGGGCAGGCGCCCCGGCGCGTCCGCTGCGCCGCGTGCGACGCGGTCGGGTACTGCTTCGAACGCCGCGGCAAGGAATGCGCCGATCGCGGCCCGCCCCACGTCCCGGCGTGTGCGGTGCACTTGCCTTGCTGCAGGTCGCATTGTGATATGAGCATATCATGTTGCTATAGTGCCGATACTACTGTTTCAATGATGACACCGCCCTAAAGAGAGAACTTGACGGCGGCCCGCAACGTGCGCGGCTCGACCGGATGGAAGTGCACGTCGGCGACGGGCTGCGATTCGGACGCGAGCTGTGATTCGTAGAAATACGAGATGTCGTTTGCGGATGCGCCCAGGGCGTTCAGGACCGTAAGCGTTACGCTCAACCGCGGCGAGACGCGGTAGCCCGCCTCGAGGTTGAGAAGCGTCGTGGCCGAGGAGCGCACGCTGTCGTCCTCGATCAAGGAGGCAGACCCCAGATAACGCAACCGTGCGCCCCCGAAGATCCCCCGCGGGTGCTCGAACGCAATGCCGAGCGACGCGACGCGCTCAACGGCACCGGGAATTCGATCACCGGTCGCATCATTGTCGGCAAAGCGCGGCCGCGAGAACGCGAGGTCGCCGTCGAGAATCACGCCGTCGACCGGCGTATAGAAGATGCCGACCTCGACACCCATGCGTTTCGTCGGACGCGACGCCTCCGTCGTGCCGCCGTCGCCCACGAACAGCAGCTCCGAATCGAGCTCGAGCTGCCAAAGCGAGGCAGCGAGCTGCACGCGGGGTATCGCTACCGTGCGAAGTCCGAGCTCTCCCCCGCGAGCGCGCACGAGAGCATCGACAGGATCCGCAGGCGTCACGCCGTCGTTCGGGTCCGTCGTTATCGTCGTGCCACGCCCATCGTTGCTGTGAAACCCCGCTCCCGCATTCGCGAATATTTCCGTACGCGCCCACGGACCCAGCACGAGCGAGAGTTTTGGCGAGGTGATCGAGTCGGTCGCAGAACCGGAATTCACCGCGAGATCGCTCTCGACGTCGAATTCGAACGCGTCCGCGCGCAGTCCGAGCTCGCTCTTGAGCCACGGCGTCCATCGGGCATCGAGGCTCACGAACGCGCCGTAACTCGTGTGCTTCACCGCGTCCTCGCGAACCGTGCCGATCCGTGCGCGTGCCGCGGTCCGGTACAAACCTACGGTGTCGATTTCGTCGTGCCGCACCTGCAGGCCCGTCTCGAGCGTCGCGCCGCGTGCGGAGCCCGGAATGTCCCGCGCGTATGTCACTTCGCCGCCGAACACGCGCCTGTCGTCGAGCTGTTCGAACTGATCGCCGTTCGTCGCGTCCATGAAGTATGTGAAGTTGGAAAAGAGATCGAGCTCGTAGTCCACCGCATAAGCCGCTGCGCGCCAGCGCCCGGCGCCCGCCCCACCCCATGCCAGACCCGAGAGGCTGTAGCGCGAGCTCTGGCCGCCGCTCGAGTCGTCGATGAACCCGAACCGACCGAGCGCGCCGCCCTCGACCGCGCGTTGCGGAATCTGGTCCGTCGAGCGCCAGTCTCCGTCGTACCCCATCATCGTGAGCTCGAAGCCCGACGTGCTGCTGCCGCGCGAGAATTTCGCAAGAACGTTGAGCTTCGACAGTTCTTCGTCGAGCTCCCATGGACCGTCCGTGCGCTCATGCGCGCCGGCGAGCAGCAGCGTGCCGCCCGCCACGCTCGGCGATGCGGCTACCAGCGCGCGAATGAACCCGTCCTCGCCGCCGCTGAGCGCGAGGAAAGGCCCACCGAGCGACTGCCGATAGCGGATCCGTGCGGCACCGGCGGCGGAGAAGTTGCCGAGGTCCGCGTAGTAAGTGCCCTTCCAGTACTCGATGCGTTCGATCAGCTCGGGTATGAGGAAATTGAGGTCGGAGTAACCCTGGCCGTGCGCATGCGTGGGCATGTTGACCGGAACACCGTCGACGGATGTGGCGAAATCGGTCCCGTGATCGAGGTTGAACCCGCGCAGGAAGTACTGGTTCGCTTTACCGTCGCCGCTGTGCTGCGTGACGATGAGACCCGGCACCACCTCGAGCACCTCGGCGGCCCGCAGCAGCGGTCGGTTCTCGAGTTGTACCGCGAGCACGGTGCCTTCGCTTGCCGAAGCAGGTCGCCCGGGCAGTTCGTGGCGCTTCGCCGTCACCACGATCTCGTCGAGCCCTGTACCGGGTATTCCAGCCGCCTGCGCCGCAGGTGCGGCGATGAGCATACTCATCACGCTGGTAGCGAGGCGCACCTCAACCCGCCGGATTCCACACGGTGACGACATTATGGGCGAAGGATGTCTGCGGATGCAGCGCGGGCGATTGGCGGAGACGTCTCGAAAGTAAGCGACGCCCAGAAGCTCTCCCACTCCGCGCCCAGACCCGGCGGCGCCTCGATCATGTGCACAACCGCAATCAGCCAGGCACCGGTGTCACGCAGTGTGTATTTCGCGCGGCCTTCGGCATCTGTGCGCGCCTGCAGCGCACTGTCCGGCGCATCGTGCGGCGTGGCCGTGACGAGCGCACCTTCCAGCGGCTTGCCGTCGAACAAGAGTCGAAATGAAGCCTCTCTCCGGCTGCCCATCTCGTAGGGGTTGAACTCCGCGATGAGCTCGAGCTTGAAGCCCAACGGGCGACTCGCCGCTTCGCCGGAGGGATCGCCTGCATGCACCAGGGCCTTTGAATACCGCGAATACGCCTCACGCGCGCTGCGATTGCTGATGCCACGTTTCCTGCGCAGCTCGGCGATCGGCTCGAGGCCCTTCTCGATCAGGTGCTCCTCGAATCTCCAGGCTTCCATCGTCGTGAAGGCGTGGTTACTTCGATAACCGAGCACATATATCCCAGGCGCGTTCAGCCGGACCACGCCGGCCGGATCTCGTCCGTCGATCCCGACGATCGGTTGTGCTCCGCCGGGGCCGTTCGCGATGAACTGCGTAATCCGGGTGGCATCACGTGGCACGGGCCGACCGTCGAATCGGTCTCCTTCGCGAAGGCTGACGCTCACCCGCTCCGCGATCTGCGGCTGGAATGTCGCAGGCTCGATCCAGAAATCGTGCGCGCTCACTGCCGGCGAGATGAGCGCCACGAGTATCGCGACCCAGTCGATGGCCGGGCCTCTATTCCAGCAACGCATCTCGCAGCTCCGGATCCGTTCGCAGCGCTTCTTCCAGTTCCTGGCGCTCAATCGGTACGCCGTCGTCGCCGAGATCCGCATTGAACGCCTCCAGTAGCCCATCGAGTTGCGACTCGCGCAGGAGCGGCGCGCCGGCATTTCCTCTCGATGCGCGGTCATCGCTGACACGCTTCGGCGCCCGTGCGCTCATCGCCCGTGTATCGGTTCGCTCGCCCGTGTTCGCGTGGCGCTCGAACCCCGGCGTCGCGGTGAGCACAGCCGCGACGCCGAGGAGGAGCAGACCTGCGTGCAATCCGACCCTCAAGGCCCCGGGTCCTTGCGGTTGTTGCTGCCGGACTGCGGCGTCGCGATGTACGGAAAGACCTGGTGGTACGGCAGGTCGTTCGCGGCCACGTTGTCGCCGACGATCGTGATCGTCGCGTAGCTCGGACCACTGGCTATCGCGGTCAGCGCGATATCCGCCACGTCGTCGCCGAAGCGGCGGCCGTTTGGCCAACCGCCCGATATGCCGTTCGTCGTGTCGCCGCCGATGAATCCCAGCCGATGAAATCCGGCCTGACCCGACAGGCGCACCGGGTCCGTCGTCGTGACGACCTTGAGCACTTCCGGAATGAAGATCTTTTCCAGATCGGTGCGGTTCGTGTTGACGAAGGCCGTCCCGAAGACAGCGTTGATCAGCGTCGCGAGCTCCGGATTGCGCGCATAGGTCGCGAACGCGGCATCCTTCGTCGCCGGTGTGCGGTTGAAGCGGTCCTTATCGACGTGCGCCACGAGAGCTTCGGTGAAGAACGGATTGCCCAGGCGCGAAACCTGCGTCCACCCGCCCGTGTTCAGCCGCGTGCCGTCACTCTTGCGCAGGGTGACGCGCGGCCGGCTCACCGAGGCGTAGACGCCGACGCCGGTCTGCTGTCCGAAGAACACCGTGTCGTACTTCCTCGGGATGCCTGCGTCTTCGAGCTCGCGGAGCGGAATCTGCATCACGATGGTCAGAACGTTGAAGCCCTTGAAGCCGTCGACACCGTTGCCGTCCTGGCCCAGGCCGTCGCTCAGACTCCCGTTGTTGTCCAGGATGCGCACGTCCAGCAGATCGAAGATGCCCGGGATGTCGCAGAAGAAGCTATCGTCGCGATGACCGGCCCACGCGACTTCGCCGGACTTGAGGTCGTAGATCGTCGAGCTGGTATAGACGTCGAGGTCGGCTGCCGTCGTCGCGCCGGAGACGGCCCTGCCGTCGGCGTCGTTGTAGAACGGCGTGACGTTCTTGCCGACGTTGGGCGGCGGCGTTAGCAGACGACGACCGATCGTGTCGCTGTGATGCTCGGTCACTTTGACGACGCGGTACGTCTGGGTGAAATTCTGCCGCGCATCGCCGACCGTCTGAATGGGTCCGACTTCAGTGCCGAGGCCGTACGAGAGAATCGTGTTGCGGTTCTTGTAGCCTTCGTCCACGGGCGAGAAGAAAAAGTCGTAGCGCAACTTCGTCGCCCCGTTCCTGGGATCGGTGATGTGAATGCTGTAGCGAGCGTCGTCCGCGAAGCGCTCGTACATCGCGCCGTCTCCCGGCTCGGAGAACGGCCGGAAGCTCATGCTCACGTTCAGCACCTTGATCGACGGGTTGTCGTAGCGGGTGCCGATGAAGGCGTAGACATCGGTGAGATTGGCCTGCGGATCCTGCTTGATCAGCGGCGCATCGCTGTGATTCGAGGCGAGCGCGAGCTGCGCCAGCGACGTGGCGATGATCGCGCCGACGGCTGACACGGCGCGCTGCGGTAGATTTCGTCCGGTGTTCACGTGTATCCCCCTCCTGAAGGGTTGGGTCGGTTCTGTACACGTGCCTCTACGGCGCATCCGGCGTAGCGGATGCATCCAGCCCTGGGGATTTTCCGTATCGCCTACCTCGCTCGAGCCGCACGCTGAAGGCGCGAGCGGGCTGCTCAACCCGGCATGCGACGATCTGCGACGAACAGCACCGGTCCGGTGGGTGCCCCAGTCGGGGAACCGCCGGCGGGCTCGAGGCTCACCGCCACCCGCGGTGCAGCGCGCAGCGCGCGCGCCTGATCCGCATCGAGGCTGCGCTCGAGACGCCCCGATACGGGCAGCAATCCGAGCGAGACGGGCGCCCCTTCATCGGGCAGCGCCCAAAGCTCGAACGAGCGGCCGGGCTGTTCCGGCGGTGCACCGATGTTGACGGCGCGCAGCCGCGTCAGCTCAGCGTCGAGCTCGATCCGCCAGATCGGTCGAGCATCGGCTGCGGCAATCGTCGCGATCGGCTCCAAGCCTGGCGCAAAGCCCGCACGCCAGAGCAGGAACCCGCCGGCGAACACCGCGCATATCGCGACGACGGCCGCAAGCGCCCGAAGAGATCGACGTGCCGCGAGCGGGCGGGCGGGCGGTGATTCCGCCCGGATCCGGCGCTCGATGGCGAACCACACTTCGGGCGAAGGCGTGACCGGCGCAAGTGTGTACGCCAGAGGCATCAGACGATCCTCCCACGCGTTTACGCGGCGCTCGATGTGCCACTCGCGTGCGCGATAGCGATCGAAGCGGCGTCGGGCCGACCCGCGCAGCGTGCCGATGACATATTCGGCAGCGAGCGCGTCGACGACTTCCGGGTTCTGCAGTTTCATCGCTCGAGACACTGCCTGAGTGAGAGTAATCCGCGGCGGATCCAGCTCTTGATCGTGCCGAGGGCCTCGCCCGTGACGTTCGCGATCTCGGCATGCGACAGACCGTCGATGAACGCGAGCTCGATACCGCGGCGCTGGTCGGTCGTGAGCAGCTCGAGGCAGCGCGCCAGGCCTGCGGCGAGGCGCCCGCTCATCATCGATTCCGCGGCAACATCGGACGCGGGATCAGGAAGACTCTCCGCGTGCACGTCGACGTCGTCATTGATGCGCTCGCGACGCAGCGCATCGATCGCGCGATTCCGCGCGATCGAGAAGAGCCACGCACGCGGCCGGCCGCGCCGCGGCTCGTATTGCGCCGCCCGCTGCCAGACACTGATGAACACGTCCTGCAGCGTCTCCTCCGCCAGCGCGCGCCGCCGCAGAATCCGCAACACGCAGGCGAGAAGATGCGCGGCCGTAAGATCGTAGAGTCGGCGAAGTGCTCGCGCGTCCCGGCGCGCGCACGCGGCGATCAGCCGCTCCAGCTCCGCCTCATCGCCAGTCTGCAGCGGCGCGCTCACGGGTACGAGGCGGTGGCCGTCATCGGGCGGCATCGTACTCTCAGTACGCATGCCGCCGAAGATCGGATGCACCGCCGTCCGTTCGACGGATGGCGGGGTTCTACAAGCTCGCCAGGCCGATCGAGATTATTTCCCGGCGCACGTGATCCCAGGAGTCGAAGCATGCGTAGTGCATCACGAGGGGTTGAGTGTCGCCGCTCCTGAAGCTCACTTCGTAGACAACGTCGGACGCCCGCATCGGGGCGTTGCAGACGGCGCAGGGTGTATCCTCCCCATAAGCTGCCACCAGCCGCGTCGCGGCTTCGTTCGGCAGTTGCCCTTTGGCAAGAAGTTGCTGTACGAGATCATGTAACGCGGCGTTATCCATTTTTCCTCCGCTGCATTTACGCGCACTGTCCAGCCCCCCCTCAAGCCAGCAATGCCTATGCCCTGGGGGTGTCGCCGTTCGCAGAATCGCGACGGCTGCTGCTGCGTAAGCACGAGCGTGTCGCCGCTTGACGACGCTCGGGCACGAGAGAACGCAATGCTGCTAGCGCTGGGCGTTTCGCCCGGATTCGGCAGTGTTTCCGTAGTGCGTCGGACGAGATCCGGGCTGCGCATGTTCGCCCTCGTCCCTTGCCAGCGGTGCGCGCGCCGGCCCGTTCAACACGCTTCCCTGCGTGTCGAACCGCGAGCCGTGGCACGGACAGTCCCAGCTCTTTTCGAACGCATTCCATGCAACCACGCAACCGAGATGAGTGCACACCGCCGAGCGCTCGATGAGCTGACCGGAAGCGTCCCGATAGACCGCGATCTTCTTCAATCCGCGGCGCACGATCGCGCCGGAGTCCGCAGGAATCTCCTCGACCGATGCGAGCTCTCCTCCCGTCGCGTATTCCTTGAACTGCGCGGCGACGTTGAGGTTCTCGCGCGCGAAGCGAGCAGCCGCTCGCACGGTCATGCGCGCCGGGTCGTAGATCTTTTGCCAGGGGTTTTCGCGACTGTGGATGAGATCCGGGATCAGCATGCCCGCGATGAGCCCGTGAGTGATGCCGTTGCCGGAATCGCCCGTCACGATGTAGATGTGCTCGTCGCCCGGATTGCGGCCGATGAACCCGAGGCTGTCGACCGGCTCCATTATCTGGCCCGACCAGCGGAACGCCGTTTCGCGCGCCGCCGGGAATCGTTCCCACGCCCACGCCTCGAGGCGCGCGAAGCGATCGGTGGCATCGTTCGCCTGACCGGTCTTGTGATCTTCGCCGCCGACGATCAGATATCGCGCATCGCCCGCACGCGCAACGCGCACGTAGTGATACGGGTCCTCGGTGTCCCACAGAAGCATTCGAGGTGCATCCTCGCCCTCGATCGCGAGGCCAACCACGTACGTGCGATAGGCCGCCTGCTTCGTATGCATCGTCACGAAGTCGTTGATCGGCGAATTCGTCGCGACGATGAGCGAGCCGGCGCGCACCGTGTGCCCGGTCGCCGTCGTCGCGGACTGCGCGTGGCCCGATTCGATCGATACGACGTGGCTGCCCGTGAATATCTGTCCGCCACGCTCGGCGATGCGCCTGCCGATCGCCGCGAGGTATTTTCTCGGATGGAGCTGCGACTGAGCCGGGAAGTGCAGACACTCGCCGGAGTCGAATCCTTTCAGCGGCGCTCGCGCCACTCGCTCGACTTCGAGCGATGCGCGCCGTGCCGCTTCGAGCTCCTCTTCGAGCCGCGGACCCGAGGCGCTCTCCGGGAACAGGAGATAACCATCGAGGCGTTCGAAATCGCAATCGATGCCCTCTCGCGAGAGCCTCTCGACGAAGGCGATCGCTGCCGCGTGACTCTGGGCGGCGAGGCGCGTTTTCTCGGCGCCGCGCAGGCGTTCCAGATCGTGAAATCGATCATCGAGGACGGCCGTTGCGTGCGCGGTCGAGCGGCTCGTTTCACCGCTTCCGATCTCACCGTCGTCGATCACGACGATCGAGTGGCCTTCGAGGAGGAGCGAGTACGCGACGGTGAGCCCCGCGACGCCTGCGCCGATGACACACACGTCGGTGTCGATGCTCGAAGCGAGTGGCGCGAACTTCGGGACCGGCGTATCCATCCAGACCGAGTGCTCTGCAAGCTGCTTGGCAGTCATTGCA
>JBQTHP010000151.1:0-15513 GCA_052389755.1 Gammaproteobacteria bacterium | reverse complement strand
GTTGGCGTCCGTCATCACGGTAACCCCCAGGATCGTGAGCTGCGGCTGCGCCACGTTCGCCGCGGGTCCGCGCAACTCGATCTCGTCCTCATCGTCGTCGCGCTCGACGCGCGCGGCGGCAATGCTGTTTGGGATGCTGCCTGCTGAACCGCGCACCTCGACAAAATCGCCGACACGCAGTGCCGCGAGGTCGAACGGGCGCACCTGGGCATCCGTCTTGTCCTCGAAGCGGGTCGTGGTATCGGTCTGGATCGTGATCCCGAGTACCGTGAACGTGCCGGCCGTCGCAACAATGCTGCCGACGTCCGCTGACACGCGCAGATCCGCCTCGCGCTCGAACTCGACCTTATCCGCCAGCAGTACGCCATCGCGGACATTGCCCTCGACCTCGACCCGCGCGTTGAGCGCGAGATTGGCGCTCGTGCCATTCTCGAAGCGCGTGGCCGCCGTGGTGGTCACGCGCTGGCCATTGACGTCGAAGTCGGTCGGTGAGACGAAGCGCGTGATCAGGCCCTCGATCTCGGCCTCATTGTCGTCATCCGCATCCATGTCTTTCTGCTTGCCCTCGACCCGAGTCGCGAGCAAGACGCCGTTCGCATCGAGCGATCGGCCCTTCACTTCGACCAACAGGCCGTCGACCGGCGCTCCGCCCGGCAGATCGTCGAGCTGTGCAGTGCTGTAGTCGACGATCAGTGCAGCAATGCTGAAGCGCTTCGCGGCCGCATCGTGGTCTTGGACGGTGCCCGTGACCTCGAACTCGCCGGCGGCGTCTTCGCGCTCGATCCGGGTCGCATGAATCACGCCGTTCGCATCCCGAAAACCACTCACCTCGACGATCGCGCCGATTGCCACACCCGCCAAGGAGGCGGGCTGAAAGTCATCGTCAAAGGAGGTCAGCGCGTCCACCCTCACGTTCTGACCGAGCACGACCAGCGTGCCGGCGGTCCCATCCACCGATTGCACAGGACCCTCCACGGCGTCGTCGAAGTCAATCGAGGACGCTCTGCCGCCACGCCGGTCGGCATTGAGACGTCCCTCGACACGTACGACATGCCCGACGCGCAGCTGCGATTCCGTGCCCTGCTGACCGTCGAGGGTCACCGTGGCGCCACTGGTGTCAAAGCGCACTCCGTTCACGTGCACGCTTCCGAAGCCAGTGATCGCGCCGACCGCCACCACCGGCGTCGAGGCGGCGGTGTCTTCTGAGCCTGAACCCCCGCCGCTGCACGCGGCGAGCAGGACGGCCGCTACGACCGGCAGCGTGCGGCGGATTCTCGTTTCAATGTTCATGATCGATCACTCCTGTTGGCTTGTTTCCCGGTCCGCAGGTGGCGGTCCCTCGCCGTTTCATCTTCTAATCCTCGAGTTCGGTCGGGCGCCCGCGCGAAGAACTCTGCCGCGGTAATCGGAACGCGCGTCAATGCGCGCACCGTGTCGTCCGCGCGCGGCTCGACCGCGCGCACCAATTGAAGTTTCTTTGAGGACTGCGCCGGCCGGAATCTCCACCATAGCGGCGGACGAACTCTGCAAAGCCGGGCGGCGTCCCGTCGACGGCCAGCTCGCGAGGATTGCCGGCGGAGTCAAGAAACTCCGGATCCTGGTGCCAGCCCGAGAGCACTGGAGCAGCGCCCGGTAGCGCGACATTATGCGCGCCTTGGCGGTGGATATTGCCATATGTGAGATATTATATCTCACCTATGGTGCTGATCAATTGTAGCTGAGCCGCGACAGGCGAATTCGGGAAGACCTGGCAGCCGTGGCAGCCGAGGCGCTTGGCTTTGCATGACGTTCTTCGGCATGACGCTCCACGCATTGCTTCCCGAGCTCGCCGATCCCGAAGCAGGCCTTCCTCGCTTCGCAGAAGCGCACCTGACTCCCTGGCTCGCTGGCGCCGTCCTCGCCGGCTTGCTCGAGTGCTGAAGCCTTTTTGCGAGGTGCCGGGACGCGCGCCGACGTCGCGGATCATGCCGCGACGACAGCGGACCGCGCGCCGGATCGAGAGCGCACGCAGTCAGTCGCTTCGCCAGTCGAGACCGGCGTAAAGCGCGCGCCCATCGCCGGGAAGGAACTGCGCCGTGTCCCGCCCGCGCGCGGGCTGCGCAGCCTGATTGCCTGCTTCACACCTTGCAGCAGCGCTTCCGTGGCCAGTACCCGCTTCGAGAAAGTCGAGGCGGGTGCTGCCAATGCCACCGGTAATGGGCGTCAACTCAATCGCCAGGTTGTTTATCGTAGGAAACTTGCGTGTTCCAATCGGCGAAGTTTTCATTCGGGTTGCGCTCCCACGCCCAGACATGCAGTTCGTAGAACGCCGGAAGAACGTAGCGGTTCGGTCCACTGACCAGGTTCAGCAGATGAACTCGACGCCGACGAGGCGCAACCGGCCACCCGGCAGCGGCTCGTAGATCAACGCTTCCGGCTCGTCTGCACTCAGTACACCGTCACCGATGCGGACGGGCAGAACATAATGGACGCCCATGGCCCCTGAGTTGCTCCACACGCTGCCGATGATGAAGCGGTTCAGATTGGGTCTGCGCTGGCCGCTGGGCTCCGGCTTCAGCCTGATCGCCGGCCTCGGCCATCTCGAGCTGTCGGGACCCGGCGGCGGTGAATATGTGTTCGCCAGTACGGGGCTTGCCTATCAGCTGCGCCGGGTGACTGTCGATCTGGGCTAGTACCTCACGGACGGTGGCGCCCGCAGGCTGTTTCCCTCCACCGCACGGGACGCCGACTGGGCGGCCGCGCTAATTTATCGGTTCTGAGAGAACCGCCTGCGCTCGGACCGGCACTTACAGAGTCGGTCCCACTGGAGAGCGCATATGAAGAGACCTTATGGCGGCATTCTGGCGGCGGGCGTCGCAATGCTCGCCCTCACCGCAGTGTCTTTAGGTTCGGACGGGCACCGCACGGTCAAAGCCAAGCTGAAGGGCTTCAACGAAGTTCCCGCGATTTCGACGACCGGACGGGGCGAGTTCCGTGCGCGGCTCAATGCCGACTCCATCGAATGGGAGCTCGACTATGAGCGCATGGAAGACACGGTGGTCGCGGCGCACATCCACATCGGTCAGCGCGACGTGAACGGCGGCGTGATGGTGTTTTTCTGTGGCGGCGGCGGCCGACCGGCGTGCACGAGTCCCGACGGGTCCTTCAGCGGGATCATCACGGCCGCCGAAGTGATTGGTCCGGCCGGGCAAGGCATCGCAGCGGGCGACTTCGACGAAGTGCTCCGCGCGATCCGCGCGGGCGTGACCTACGTCAACGTGCATTCCACGCCGCGATTCCCCGGTGGGGAGATCCGCGGTCAGGTCAGGGACGAGGACAGAGACTGATCATTTGATGCGCCGAAGGCGCGTGCCGGGCCCGGTCGAGCCGGCCGGCGCGCCGGCCCCGCTGCGCCTGGAGTACGACGATGAACAGGAGTACGACGATGAACAGCACGAAGCGGTGTGTTGCGAAACGGGTTGCAAGATGTCTGAGCGCGTTCGCCCTCGGTGTGACGGTTCCGGCTGCGGCGCAAGCGCCACAGTTCCCCTGCGACACTCTGCAGGATCCGGCGCTCTGCGGTGAAGTGTCGCCGCTCATCCCCATGCAGAGCGCTGAAGCCGTCCATATGGGACTCGTGTGGAAGCGACGCTCCGAGCATCCCAAGATCCTGTTCCACGCGAGATTCCCCGAGTACGTCGCGAACGATGTCACCGACCCGGCGGTGCTCGATCGCGTGATCGCGCGCGGCGGATTGCTGAACGGCGGCACGCGCCGCGATTTCGATACCGCAATCCGTGACAACCTGAACCCGCGCTTCGATCGGAACCCCGACGGCAGTCCGAACCCGCGTCACGATCTTTTCGGGGATGACCCCGTCGGCGACGACTCCTTTCAAAGGCTCGCCCACGGCGGCTACCGTCTGCAGCAGGGGTTGACCCAGAGCGTGCCGACGCGCATCGGGGCCAACCGCTCGATGGAACGAATTCTGCTGTTCGATCCGGGCCATCCCGACGCCTTCGAGGGCGGCGTGCGAAGCGACGGCCGCTTCAAGCACACCGCGGAGCTCGACGCAGCCGATTTTGCGGCGAACCGCGCGGCGTTCACCGAGATCGGCTTCTCCAGAGGACTGAACTACAACATCTACTGCACGCGCGCGTGACGCTCGCCGACGGGCGCATGTACGTCTTCGGCGGCCACGACATGCAAAGCAACAACGGCTTGTTCAAGGTGCAGATCTTCGACCCGGAAACCGAGCGCTGGGTGCGCCGCGCCCGCCCCTGCACGCGCGAGAACTGGGCCGATGCGACGAATCGCCCCGCCACCGGGCTCTTTCCCGATTGCGATCCGCACGAGCTCATCGGCACGCCGGAGAGCACGCGAACCGTGACACAGCCGGCAGACCCTTCCGACATGAAATATGCCCGGTGGTATCCGACCGCGATCCCGCTGCCGAACAACACGATCCTGATCTTCGGCGGCCCAGATCAGGACGCGACAGTATTGCCGAACACGAGCTTCGACAACGTCGGCGCCTCCGATGCGGCCTTCAATGCGAGCCGCACGAATCAGGTCGTGCCCGAGGTCTATGACCCGAAAACGGACCACACCATCGCACTCGAGAACGCGCCGAAAACCTTCCCGCTCTATCCGCAGGCGGAAGTCGTGCAGTTCGATCGCAATGGCGACGGCGCATTTCAGAGGGACGACTGGAAGGTCTGCACCATGGGCGGGACGGAGCGGATCGCCAGCCCCTTCCGGGCAGGCGACCGGTACTTCGGGCCGTTTACCGGCGCGACGTGGTGCCTGGATGTGCTGGCCGCACTCGAGGATCCGGCGCGCGGCGTCCGCGCGGCGCCGGCCGACGAGAACAGGTTCTGGGAGCTCCTCGACACCGCCGCTGAATCGAGGCCGTACTGCTGCCCGACGGCGAGCTTCGTCGAGCTCGACCGCCACGGCCGCACCGTCTCTCACAGGTGGTACATGATTTCAGGCACGGCAGCGGGCCGGTCGACGGCGACCATCGAGGTCATCGATTTCGCAGACTCTGTCCCGCGCTGGCGGACAGCGGGCGCGCTCACGCACCCGAACAACACGGGCAAGGCCGTGCTGCTCCCCGACGGCACCGTGTTCTTCAACAACGGGCTCGGACTTGCCGGAACGCCTTTCCCGGAGCGCGCGGGACTGCGCTATCAGATCTACGATCCGACGACGGAAACCACGCGCGCCGTGGCACTGACGACCGTGCCGCGGGGGCTGCATGGGACCGCGACGCTGCTACCCGATGCCACGGTATTCGTGGCGGGCGAGAATCGCGAAGCGCTGGTGCGCCCCGACGACCCGGCCTTCAGCGACCCGGCGAATCCCCTGTTCCTCGAGGGCCTGAGGCTCGAGCGCGGCGATCCTGATCTCGGCGTTCCCAACGGACAAGTGTTTCGGCCGCCGTATCTCTTCAATACGAACGGAAGCCGCGCCGGAAGGCCTGTCATTCGCAAAGCGCCGGATGAGCTCGACTATCGCGGACATTTCGATGTCGAGGTGACGCGCGCGTCCGGTACGATCGCATCGGTGGTGCTCCTGCGCAGCGACCACAATACGCACCAGTTGACCACGGGCGATCGCCACGTGAAGCTCGCATTCGAGCGGAAAGACAAGGGCCGCCGGGAGCGGCTGCGCGTCGTCGCGCCGCGGCAGCCTGCCCAGGCAGTCCCGGGGATCTACATGCTCTTCGTGCTCGATGAGACGGGTGTGCCGAGCGTCGCGAAACAGGTGCGGCTCATGCCCGAGAAACGCGGCGAGCGTCATCACGATGGTGATGAGGATGATGACTAGGATCACCGGTTCCGGACGCGACGAAGCGGGCCGCGAGCTCGCGCTGCTTCGTCGCGTCGAGGCCGGCGATCGCGACGCCTTCCGGCAGCTGTTCCTTCAAGCGACGCCGAATCGCGCCTGCTGTACGCCCCGGGTGCTGAGATCCTCACGCTCACGCCGAACGAACGCTAGGCGCCAACACTGGACGGAACCACTGTCGGCGAGGATCTTCGAAGCACAGGCTTTCTCGGGGCCGATCCCCCAGGACGTCGTCCACTCGATTGCTTCATTGAGACACACATCGAGCAGGGGCCGATTCTCGGGGCGCGCGGCAAGACGATCGGCGTGGTGACGCAGATCGTTGGCATCCGTTGGTCCACCGTAACCGTGACCGGTCAGGACGCTCACGCGGGCACGACGCCGATGGATCGACGCCACGACGCGCTGCTCGGCGCCGCGCAGATGCTGACGGCGCTCAACGAGATCGCCCGCAAACAGGACGACTCGGCGCGACTTACTGTGGGCCGGCTGCAAGTGTTCCCGAACTCCGGCGCGACCATCCCCGGCAAGGTGATCTTCGTTTTCGATCTGCGCCACCCGGATCAGGCGACACTCGAATCGCTCGAGCAACGCATGCACACCGCGATTGCAGCGCTTGCAGAGCAGCACGGTTTGGAAGTTGCGATCGAGCGTGCGATCAATGTCCCTCCCTTGCGCTTTGCTCGCGAGTTGATCGACACGATCCGAAGCACTGCCGATCATCTGGGCTACTCGAACATCGACATGCTGAGCGGTGCGGGCCACGACGCGATGAATGTTGCGCGCGTCGCGCCGACGGCAATGATCTTTGTCCCCTGTAAAAACGGGCTGAGCCACAACGAAGCCGAAAGCGCGACGCCCGACGACCTGGCCGCCGGTGCGCATACTCTATTGCGCGCGACTCGCTCGCGCGGGCCGCGCCTGACGCAGATCGTTCGGCTAGCCGTGCAAGCGCATCTTTCATCGCATTGACTTGGGCGAGATGACGGCGCGCATCGTGACAGGTTCACGGAGCGATGGGCCGAAGGGATGACCCTGCTCGCGAGGCTGGTCGATACGTCGCAGCGAGTGAGCGCGATTTCCGCTCGCCTGGTGAAGGTACGCGAGCTCGCAGCGTGCCCGCGCGCACGCGAGCCGGGCGAGATCGACATCGGCGTTCAGTATCTTTCCGGAGAGGCACGGCAAGAACGTTTCGGCATTGGACATGCCGTGCTGCAGGCAGTGAGCGCCGGTTCGGCCGCACGCAATGCGACGTTGACGCTTGCCGACGTTGATCGTCGTCTCACTGAAATGGCGGGAATGCGCGGTGCAGGGATGACGGCTCGCCGTTCCGCAGCGCTGCGCGAGCTCTTCTCGAAGGGACACCGCACAACCGAAAGAGACACTGATGGCATCACGCGGGTGTTGTCTTACCAGGTCGCCACAGCTCACCGCCGGTGGGTTGAAAGTTGTACTCAAGGAATACGAACCGGAGCCGCGGCCGATCCACATCGTGCACGGTGAAAGCGGCCACGCGTCGGCGAAGGTCCGGGCGTTCGTGGACTTGATCGCTGCACGTTTACAAGCGGACCGCGCGTTGAACTCTAAGGCGTAGACTTGCGGTGAAGGTTGCGCGACTGCTAATCAGCCGGACCGGATGCGAGCGTGCGCGGCCGTAGAGAAGGAGGGCTCGACATGTACATCGCTCGATTCTCCTATTTTGTTTCGCCAGCCAATCGGCAGCGTGCGATCGAGTTCATTCGTCGCGAAGTTGACGCCGCCGCTCGCGTTCCACTCAAGGCGCGCATGCTCGTGCCGCTCACACGCGGCCAGGGTGGACCATCGCTGCAGTTCGAAGTCGAGGTCGCAAGTCTCGATCAGTTTGAGCAGTTCCGAGAACGCGGCATCGAGTCGGACAAGGCGACCGCCGACTGGATGCGCGCATTCAGTGAGATCCTGATCTCTCCGCCCGGCGTCGAGCTTCTGCGAATACAGGACTCTTGAAGGCTTGGCGGAACGCGCGCAGCGATGCGTGTCGGAAGGCGAAGCCCCGTTCTCGTCGAGCACGGGGCCTTGACGTTCTCGAGCGTCTAACGCGACTCGGCCACGATGCCGCCAGCTACGAGATCCCCGCTCGCCGGATCGGTGCCGTTAGGCAGATCGCCTATTTCGTCCTCGGGTCATCTGCGGGGTTAACGTAGTTGATTGCCCACGGTCCCACGCCGTGAACTTGAATAATGGTTTCTTGGTCAGTCCAGCCGAAGTGGTTGGTCTTCGGCTGCATGATCGCGACGCTTCCAGCCGCTAGCGGCTTGGATTGAGATTTGTCCAGTTTGTCGCCGGTTCCCATGTTGAAAGTTCCGGAGATCACGGTGACATGCTCAATTGCCGGATGCCAATGGGCTGGTATCTGGTAGTTGGCCGGCAACTTCAAACGAAACGTAAACGGAACTGCCGCGTTGAGCGGACCTTCGATAACCGCAAGCTTTGCTCCAGCCGGTAACGAGGGCACATCCGTCCACTTGAGGTCCTGTGGCGTGAGCATCATGTGCGTTGCCGTTTGCGCTCGAGCTATTGGACCTCCTAGAACCACAACGACGAGGAGCGCGAATAGCGCAGCAAATTTGCTTTTCATAGCCCTCTCCTTCCGCACATTGACCGAGAGCCCGTAAAGGCAGAATTGTGTGGGCACCCGTCCCAGCGCCCGCGTTGTCAGCCGGCGAGTTACCCAGCACCCCGACCACACCCTGCATCGTATTCGAGCCAACGTAACTAGGCCACGACGCTACAAAAATTTCTCCTCGGAGGGTGCAAGAGTCCTCGCTGCTCCACCCGCCGCATCGAGATCGATGCTGCGTCGCAGGTCCGGCGGAATCTCGTCGAGAAAGACCCGGGCGAGCGCACGATTGTGCCGCTGAATCTGCGCGGCGCCGATCTCGGCGATCAGGGCGATGCTCTCCGCCGCGAGCGCGAACGGCGCGATCGACGGGGTGCCGCCCCAGAACCGCCGCGCATCCGGTGCGTAAGTAAAAGAGTGAATGTCGAGCTCGAACGGATTCGCGTGCGAGAACCAGCCGACGTCCGCCGGCTCGAGCGAGGCGAGCCGTCGCGGGTCGATCCAGATAAAACCCGCACCCGGCCCCCCGCACAACCACTTTACGCAGCTTCCCAGTACCACGTCGGCACCCGTCTTCGGAATCGAAACCTCGAGCACGCCGGCCGATTGCGCAACGTCGACGATGCAGAAGATCCCGCGCTGACGGCACAGCCCGGCGATCTCGCGCACGGGCAAGCGCACGCCCGTATTCGAATGCACGTGCGTGACGAGCGCCGCCGCGACGTCATCCGCGCCGCCGGCAAACATTGTCCCGGTCGGGCCGCGTCTGTTAGCGTTGCGCGGAACGATGGTCTGTAAAACAATCGTTTTGGAGAACGCATGTGGGACAAGATCGGTATCGCGCTTCTGCGCAGGCTCGAGGACGACGCGCGGCAGTCCTATCCGGACCTCGGCCGTCGCGTGGGACTATCGAAAACTCCATGCTGGCATCGCGTGCAGGAGCTCGAATCGGAAGGCGTCATCCGGGGCTTTCGTGCCGACCTCAACCCACAGAAGCTCGGCCTGCAAGTGCATGCGTTCGTGCAGGCGACGATCAACGCCACGAAGTATTCGGAGTTCGAGGGCTGCAGTGACTCGGCCGTCGTGATCCACTGAAGAGCGCGAACGCGCTGATCCGGCGGCTGGCGCGTGCACAGGCGGCCGCATCGGGCGAGATAGTGGACGTCATCGCGTTGGGTCGCAGTTAGTCGGCCGCACGGAAATCCCCACTGTTCGTCTCGACCCACGCCACAAGCGTCTCCTCGTCGAGTTTTCCTGCGGCTAGATCGCGTATGGTGATCACGGCGTCCGCTTCACTCGCGGTGAGCTCGCGCCCGTTGAGCTGCAGAAAGACATCCATGATGGCAAGTGCCAGGCGTTTGTTGCCGTCCGGAAAACAGTGTCCGCGAGCGAGCGCGAATCCATACGCCGCCGCCAAACGGCTCAAGCGCGGTCGCTGCGCGGAATAGGCGACGAGATTCCGCGGCCGGGCAAGCGCGGCCTCCCGGGCGCCCTTTCGTGAGCGCCCCGGGAGACTTGCCAGCAACCCTCATAAACCATGCCAGTTCAGAGGTTTACGCGGCACCTCACCGGAGCCGCTTGCCCCGTGCCTGCAGGCGAATCGCCGCACCGCCGCCAGGTGCGAGTTTCAACTCCAACTCGTCGCCCCGCTTTACCTCGCGGGTCTCGATTGCAATGGCGTGGGGATTCGTCTTCCAGTCCGCGCCGTCGCCGTCGCGATAGATCTGCGCCAGATAGCGCCGCTCGGGGTCGAGGAAGTCCAGCCGCACGTCGAGAGCGCGCGCGTTCTCGTCGGTGACGCTGCCGATATACCAGTCGTCGCTGTTACGGTCCTTGCGTGCGAAGGTCGCATAGTCGCCGACCTCGCCATTGAGTACACGCGTGTCGGCCCAGTCCGTGGGTACATCTTTGATGAACTGGAACGGGCGCGGATGCTTCTCGTAGTTCCAGGGCAAATCCGCGGCCATCTGCAGCGGACTATAGATGACGACATAGAGCGCGAGCTGTTTCGCGATCGTGGACTGGATCGGCTGTCCGCCCGCGCCGACCAGACTCAGGACGCCGGGCGTGAGATCAAAGGGCCCGGCGAGCATGCGGGTGAACACGAGATTCGCCTCGTGCTCGGGCGGGTTCGGCGGATTGCCCCAAGCATTGTACTCCATGCCGCGCGCGCCTTCGCGTGCAATCCAGCTCGGGTATGTGCGTCGAAGTCCCGTGTCCTTGATGGGCTCATGTGGGAGGACGGCGATGTGGCGCCGTGCCGCTTCCGTCACCACTTTGAGATGGTGACGCGACATGACCTGGCCGTCGTGCCATTCGAAATGAATCTTGCCATCCCCGCCCATCGCCTTGATGCCGCCGGCATCGGCGACGTAGCCGGTTTTGACGCTGTCGATACCGAGCTGTGCGTACAGATCGAGGCCGGCTGCGAGTTGCTGCTCGTAGTGAGCGATGTTGCCGGACGTTTCATGATGCCCGATCAGGCGCACGCCTTTGCGACGCGCATAGCCTGCAACCCCGGCGAGATCGAAGTCGGGGTAAGGCTTCGTGAAGCTGAAGGACTCGCCATTGGCGAACCAGTCAGCATCCCAGCCTTCGTTCCAGCCCTCGATCAGCACGCCGCGAAAGCCGTGCCGCGCCGCGAAGTCGATGTAGCGTTTGGCGTTCTGCGTCGTTGCAGCATGCTTCGGACCCGACGCCCATGTCCCCGTACCCAGATGCATCTCCCACCAGATGCCGATGTACTTGGCCGGCTTGAACCACGACACATCGCCCAACCGGTTCGGCTCGTTGAGATTCAGGATCAGATCGGACACGTAGAGCCCGCCGGCACTGTCGGCAATCTGCAAGGTGCGCCACGGCGTCGTGAACGGTGCCGCGCGGCGAACTTTTGCGCCTTGCGACGACGGCGACAGCACCGTCTTGAGTCGTTGGCCTTCGGCCCTGCGCAGCCACATGGCCGCGTAATCGACGAGCGCGGCTTCGTGGACCGCGATGTGCAGGCCGCGCTTGGTCCTCACCGTCAGGGGTGTGTGCGCCTGGCTGACTTCACTCAGAGCCGTCTTCTGGTAGAGATACTCGTAGCGATTCCATTCGCCACCGGGTATCCACCACGCCGTCGCGCGATCGACCACCGCGAATTCGGTGAGCTCCTCGGCGATGGCGACGTCCCGTAACTGCGACTGCTCGGGGAACTCGTAGCGAAAACCGAGGCCGTCGTCATAGATGCGGAACACGACTGTCAGGCGACGCGCGAGATCTGTCTTTTCGACCAGAGTCACCGTCAATTCGTTGTAGTGGTTACGGACGTAACGCCGCTCGCCCCACGGCTGCTCCCACGTCTCATCCACGCTGCGTGTCGCAGTCGCCGCGGCTTTGAAGTTGCGCTCGAGCTTCGGCGCATCGGTCAGCAGGAATCCCAGTCGCGACTCTGCGACCACCGGAACGCCTGATCGCGTGACCGCGTATGCCGGACGGCCCTCGCCGTTGATCGTAATGGTCACCTGCAACACATCGCCCGGAGAGGCGACCGTAGCGACCGTCGTACCCGTATCCGCGAGCGCCACTTTCGCGAAGAGCACCAGCGCCAATCCGATGCAGCGGATGAACATCATTTACGCGTTCCTTTGAGCAACCAGGCCGGCGAGTCGCGGCAATTTCCATCCCTGGACCATTCCCGAGGATTCGATGATTCGCCAGTGCTCGGCGCCCGGCGGTCGCCAGGTGCGCGTATCGGCACCGAGATTGAAGATGCACAGCAGCTGTTGCTCGCGCGTACGGCGCTCGAACGCAAGAATCGCGTCGGACGCTTCGAGCACCTGTATCGTGCCGCGGGTGAGCGCCTCATGGCGATTGCGCAGTGCCAGCACGCGACGCGTGTACGCAAGTTGCGAATCCGGATCGCCCTCCTGGGCATCGACTGCCAGCACCAGGTGCTCGGGAGGAATGGGCAACCACGGCTTCACGTGCGCCATCCCCGGATGCGGAGCATCCGAAGTCCAGGGAATGGGGGTGCGTGCGCCATCGCGGCCCAGTGTCATGGGCCAGTTGGCAATGGCCTCCGGATCCCGCAGCTGCTCGAACGCGATCTGCGCCTGCGGCAAACCGAGCTCCTCGCCCTGATAGATGAAGATGTTGCCGCGCATGCACGCAAGCAGCAGCATGCTGAGCCGCGCCATCGAAGCCCGGTCCTCTGCGTTCGCCCAACGCGTCACGACCCGCGGCGCATCGTGGTTGGAAAACGCCCAACTCGGCCAGCCGATACCTTCGATATCCGGCCACGCCGCGACGGCTTGCTCGACCAACGCTGGCGTCAGCCGGTCCGCATACAGAAAGTTGAATCCGTACGCACTGTGAAGGCGTGTGGTGCCGCTCGTAAAGCGCTTCATTTCCGGTTCGGAATTCACACCGCCCACCTCCGCAACGGTGAAACGGTCGTCATACCCGTCCACGAGCTTGCGGATGCGTTCGATGAAATGCGGGATATCGGCGTGTGACTTGTTGAATATGCGCAGTTGAAAGTCGTAAGGGCGCGTACGCGGTGTGCCGTCGTCGGGCGCCGGTGGATTGTCCCGCAGCGCCGGGTCGTGCATGACGAAGTTGATCGCATCGAGACGAAAGCCGTCCACCCCGCGGTCCAGCCAGAAGCGCGCGCAGTCGAGCAACGCGTCTTGCACGGCTGTGTTGTGCACGTTGAGATCCGGCTGCTCGCGCAGGAAATTATGCAGGTAGTACTGACCGCGCCGCGCGTCCCACGACCATGCGGGACCGCCAAAAACGGACTGCCAGTTCGAAGGCGGTGAGCCATCCGGCTTCGCATCCGCCCAGACGTACCAGTCGGCCCGGGGATTGTCGCGGCTCGAACGACTCTGCTGAAACCACGGATGACGATCCGATGTATGCGAGAACACCTGATCGATGATGACCCTGAGGTTGAGTCGATGTGCACGCTCGATCAGGCGATCGAAGTCGGCGAGCGTGCCGAAGATGGGGTCGACGTCGCGATAGTCCGAGATGTCGTAACCGAAATCCTTCATCGGCGAGCGAAAGAACGGCGAGAGCCAGATTGCCGCCACACCCAGCGAGGCGATGTGCTCGAGACGTGAGGTGATCCCGGGCAGATCGCCGATCCCGTCGCCGTTGGAATCGGCAAAACTGCGCGGATAGATCTGGTAGATGCTTGCACCCCGCCACCAGTCGCGCCCAGCCAGGGCGCGTGCCTCCGGCATCGGGGATGAGCTCATCGTCATCCTCCGGCGGCGCACACGGCGAAATCGAGCGGCGCGAGCGTGACTCGATAACTGCCAGGGGCGACGACCCCCTCGGCACACTCGCCGCGAAGCGCCGTGAAACGTAGTGAAGTCATGGCGACCTCCACCAGGGCAGCCAACGCCTCGGTTCCGGTATTGAAGGCGATGACGATCTCGCGCCCGCTCGCTGGATCGAGGCGCGACACTGCGAACAGACCGGGTTTGGCGGAAGCGTGGCGCGCGATCTGTCGCCCGCGGCGCAATGCCGCCTGTCCTGAGCGCAATGCCGACAGTTCCGCAATGGTGCGATAGAGCGGATGGTGCTGGTCGAATGCAGCCTGACCGCTCGAGGCGCCTGCCATGCCGATCCGCCGATCGGCCGCGTACGCGGGCACCTGGCTCGCGAACATGTCCTGGCGCGCATCCTTATCGACGCCTGTCCCTGCGAATCCCTGCTCGTCGCCATAGTAGATGACGGGTACACCGCGCAACGTCAGCAGCATCGCGTGCGCCAGCGTGGCGCGCTTCAGCACTTCCGCATCGCTCGCCTGGGGACGATCGGCGCGCACAAACCAGGCGAACCGGCCCATGTCGTGGTTGCTGACGAAGGTCGGCAGTTGTAGCGCGGTCCGCTCGCCACCTTCATAGAGCGCATCGTCGGCAAACACGCGGGCCAGCACTTCGGTGCCCGAGCTCGCCGACACCGCCGCCCGCACGGCATTCGCGAATGCGAAATCGAGCACCGCCGGCAGCTTTGCGGCTCGCGCGTAACGCGCGAGCGGCGCCACGTCGATCTCGGAGGACGCCACCTCGCCAAAGATGTGAAACTCGGCGATGCCGTTCGCGGCTGCCCTCGCACGCATGGCCGGCACGAACGCCTGCCAGAACTCCGGATTCACGTGACGCGCGGTGTCGATGCGATAGCCGTCGATGCGGTACTGGTCGATCCAGGTGCCGAAGATGTCGATGAAGCCCTGCACCACGCGTGGATTCTCGGTCATGAGATCATCGAGCCCCCCGAAATCTCCCAACTCCAGGCTCTCGCCGGAGAAAGTCGAATCGCCTCGGTTGTGGTAGTAGATCGGATCGTTGAGCCAGCCCGGTTTTTTGATGCGCGCCTGACCGCGCGGCACATGGGGCGTGTAGGGCTGCTCGGCCCGCGATCGATACGGGCATGCGCGCGCCGGACATTCGCGATAGGCAATCACATCCGCGGTGTGGTTCGCGATGATGTCGAGATACACCTTCATGCCGCGCGCGTGCGCCGCGTCGACGAATGCGTGCATCTCGCGCTCGTTGCCGAAATGCGGATCGACGCGGGTGAAATCGGTAGCCCAGTAGCCGTGATAGCCCGCGGACTCCTCGCCCGCGGCGCCTTGCACGGGCTTGTTCCTGAAAATCGGCGCGAGCCAGATGGCGGTGGCGCCGAGTGATCGAATGTAATCGAGCCGCGAGGTCAAGCCCGCAAGATCGCCGCCGTGATAGAAACCCTTCGACGTCGGATCGAATCCGGTGACGAGTCGCCCGCCCGCAAGTCCGCCGCGGTCGTTCGAGGGGTCCGCGTTGGCAAACCGATCCGGCAGCAGGAAATAGATGATTTCGTCCTGCGGCGCGCGGTCACGAAACGTCGCTCCTCCGGCCGAATCGGCTGCGAGGAGCGCACCGAGCATTACGAAGGGCGAGTAGTGGCGCATCGTCATCGCATCAACCGCTGTTGGCGTGGAACCGACCGCTGGGGAGGCTCCGCAGCGTCATCGCCGTGAACG
This sequence comes from Gammaproteobacteria bacterium, assembly GCA_052389755.1. Taxonomy (GTDB): domain Bacteria; phylum Pseudomonadota; class Gammaproteobacteria; order Steroidobacterales; family Steroidobacteraceae; genus JBQTHP01. The sequence continues at coordinate 73 of JBQTHP010000151.1, read as the reverse complement.
ACGGCTCACGGAATGACGCGCGGAGGAATCCGGGACTGCGATACTCGGCGGTTACAGTCTGTAGTTGACGCCG
>JBQTHP010000150.1:0-4865 GCA_052389755.1 Gammaproteobacteria bacterium | reverse complement strand
CTGAGGGTGCGCAGGTCGCCGTGGGCTACGGCCGCGGCGGGGATGATGTTGGTCTTGCCGCTGATGCTGCCTGCGGCATTGTTGTCTTCGATGTTCGCAGTCGCGCCGCTGACGAGCAGGCCGACGTTGTAGGTAGCGTTGGGCTCGGGCAGCTCCCGTCGGAAAGCATCGAGGATGCGCGCCATTTCGTATGCGGCGCCGAAGCCTGCGTCCTTGGAGAACACTCCGGAGGAGTGGCCGGACTTCGCGGTGACGTTCAGGAACCATTGGGAGCTGCTGCGGCGGGCAATGCTACCCGCGTCGCGGCCGTCTTTCGTCGCGAGGGATTCGAATTCGAGCGCGACGTCGCTGTGGTTCGCGGCTTCGCGCATGTCGCGCCGTGAGATGGTGATGGGCCGGCCGGGGCGCTCTTCGTCGCCGCTCAAGACGATGGTGATGCGTGCGGCATCGAGCGTGCCGGCGGTCTTCATCGCGCGAAGCGCGGCGACCATGATGGCGAGGCCGTCTTTCATGTCGTTAGCGCCTGGGCCTTCGGCGGTGTCGCCCTTGCGAATAAATCTCTGAAACGGGCTGTCTTTCTCGAAGACGGTGTCGAGATGGCCGATGAGAAGCATGCGTTTGCCGCGGCCGGTGCCTTTGTGTCCGGCGATGAGGTGGCCGGCGCGGCCGACTTCTTTCATAGGGACCCAGCGGACTTTGAAACCGAGGGGCTCGAGCTCGTTGCGCATGATCTGGCCGATGCGCTCGACGCCCTCGAGGTTCATCGTGCCGCTGTTGATGTTGACGAGGGTCTCGAGGAGTTGGATCGCGCGCGGGATTTCAGATTCGGAAGCGGAGACGATTTGCTGCTCGACGGGTGTGAGGTCCTTCGCGCTGGAGGTGTGTGCTGTGCAGAGATCGGCGGACACAAGAATGACTACGAAGGCGAGCTGGCGGACATGGCTCATGTCTGGTGATCTCCGTTCAAGCGAAAGCCCTGGGAGCAGCGCTCCCCGAGGGAGCCTTGATCCTGAGTTTCGCCGAAAACTCGGTCGAAGCTTACCGGGCCTGCATTAATCCCACGACGGATACTGCACCAGCGTATCGCCTCGTGTGCTGACGAGCCTTGGATATTCTCTACGCTTGTCGGCGATCATCGGTGCGGTCAGCGTCCTGCCGACGCTGAATATCCAGTCATCCCCGAAGTCGAACCAGTAGAACAGTTTCCGGTCCTTTGGCAGCGGGAACAGATCGGCCAGAGTCGTTTCATGCAGCGACCCGTCTTCACGCTCAAACTCGATCCGGTCGCGGCTTCTAAATGTTCTCGCGGCGTGGAACATGTACATGTGATCGTCAGAGAACCGGATCGCGCCTTGAATGGCGAGGTGCAGATCCTCCAGCGTCGCGGATGAGTCGATTTCGAGCGTCGCCTCCCAAGGACCTCGCGCATGGATGCCGGAGACGAGCTTGACCTTGAGCGTCCAGATCTCTGCCTGGGAAGCCGCTTTGCCACGTTTGTTGCCAGTTCGTTTCATCGACCGCTCACCATTCGGGTTTTACGTCCTGTCAGCAGAACTCCCGCTGTTTCATCGCCAGTGCCGCCGTGAGTGGCAACACGGTGACTCGCTCGTGCAAGGTGTAGCGCTGCTCGCCTGGATAGATGACCCACAATTTGTCGAGTCGCAAGTCAGCAAGCGCCGAGCGCATCGAAGGAGTCAGCGAGGGCGCATCGCTGCGCTTGATCTCAACGCCGACGCGCCGTGAGCCTCGCATCAGCAGCAAATCGAGCTCGGCTCCCTGATGAGTCGCCCAGAAGTAAGCGTGGTCGACATCGAATGCCTGCAGCAGCTGCTCGATAACGAAGTTCTCCCAGGAAGCGCCGAGCTTCGGGTGCGAAAGCAGCTCTGCGCGTGTACGTATGCCGAGCAGCGCGTGCAGGAGACCGGTATCGCGCAGGTAGATCTTCGGTGCCTTGACCTGCCGCTTCGCGAGATTCTCATGCCAAGGCTGGAGTTGACGAATCATGTATACGCTGGTCATCAGGTCCAGGTAGCTGCGAACCGTGGGTTGCGATAGTCCGAGCGAGCTGGCGGGCTCCGCGGCATTCCAGATCTGACCATGGTAGTGAGCCAACATCGTCCAGAAGCGCTCGAGCTGTGGCGCCGGAACACGAATTCCGAGCTGCGGCACGTCGCGCTCGAGGAAGGTGTGAACGAACTGCGTGCGCCAGCCGAAGCTGCGAGGGTCCGATGCGGCCAGGAACGATCTTGGGAAACCGCCCCGCAGCCATAGCCTGTCAAGCCGTTGGTACTCGACCTCCTCGGCCGTGAACCCGGACGCCTGAATGACTTCGACGCGGCCGGCGAGGGATTCGGAGGATTGCCGCAAGAGACCGGGTGAGGCGCTGCCGAGGAGCAGGAAGCGAGCGGGCGACCGCGGACGGTCGAGCAGCACTCTCAAAACCGGAAAGAGCTCGGAGCGGCGCTGGACTTCGTCGACGACGACGAGCCCGCGCAGCTCACCTAGGGCAGTCTGCGGATCGTCGAGGCGACGCAAGCTTGCCGGGTCCTCCAGATCGAAGTAGTTTGCCGAGCCCCTCGCGACGAGCATGCGGGCGAGCGTGGTCTTGCCACATTGACGCGGCCCAAGCAGGGCGACGGCCGGGTTGTGCCTGAGGGCGCTTCTAGTCCGTCGCAACAATCGGTCCCTGGCGATCATGGCCCCAGACATTACCATGAAAATTGAAAGGTATCTTTTCCAATTTCATTGTAGCAGTTCCCCGCAGGAAGGCGCAGGACGATGTAGCCGCTCTCTCCTGGCGCGACTGGGACTCGCGCCAGTCGCCGCGACATACGTCCTCGAGATGTGTCCGCGCCGAACGCAATCGTGCATCAGCGTAAAGCGATGCCCCCACCTGAGACGCCTGTCGCGTCAATCAAGCGCGATCGACGAGCACTCGTTGGCGTGAAAACGCCCAGTCCCACAGAGATTCAAACTCCAGGCTCGGCCAACTTTTCAGCCGCTTGGCAGAGTTCCGGAAAGGAGGACGAGGAGTTAACGCAGCCAGAGCAGTCTCTTCGAACTCCGGGTTCCAACTCCCTTTTCAAGGCCTTCGGGAAAGATCCAAAGGACCCTGGAGAGTTGGCGCGCCCGGAGAGATTCGAACTCCCGACCCCTTGGTTCGTAGGTAGCTCTCGCCCGGTGTTCCCGAACGGGCCTGAATAGAAAGCCTCGGATTTCCGGGGCTTTTCTGTTTCGATGTTGTCCTGTGTCCGGTTGATTCGGCGCAGAGCGGTAGCAGCGTGGTAGCAGGTCCTATGGTCCAATGTTCCGCCGCGCGATGAAGTGCTCTTCGCAGTACTGGAACGTACGCTGATTCAGTTCGTCGACGAGGTAGCCGGTCGCATCCGCGTAGCTATACGTGCCATCGCGACCTTCGCTCCAGTTCCAACGAACGACGCGCCACGGCGTGATCGGCAGAGTGACCTCGACCGTTCGCGAGGCGAGGCGCGGAATGTTGTACGGAAATCGCCGGTGCTGGCTTCCTGGGTCGGCCAACACGCAGGGCGCATCCGATGTGATGAAACCCGGCTCGACGTCTGTGCAAAGGACGACGCACTCCATCAATGCCAGGTTTTCGGTGACGGCCGCCATCATGGCCGGCACGATCAGCTGCGGCGATTCGACGAGTTCTCGAACTTGCCCCAACGTCATCGATCGATCGCGGCGCGAAGAACTCCCGAGAGACGCTGCGACCCTTCGCTGCTCGGGTGTTGCGGTACGCATGCTCCTGGCCAGATCTTCGCCGACTTCGAGAACACCGCCCCATTGCGTGCGCTGATGTTCGCGTTGCCGCTTGCTGCGCGCGAACATGGCGCCTGCAAAAACCGCAAGCCAGGCCCGATGCACCGGCGTTAGCGGTTTCCGTGCCTGAATCCGGTCGCGGACCAGCTTGAACTTCCCTTCGATGTGGGCTAGCCCCTTCTCGATGCGCAGCGGATCGCGATTCGCGCGCTCGGGGAGCGTGTAGAAGTGCGCTTCGCGGAAAACCTTCCGCGGCGCCTTGGGTTTCCCGGGTCCGGGCTCGACTCCGAAGCGCCAAACGTAGGCATCTTGGCCAACGGGAGTATCCGGATCACACCAGGCGCGCAGGTATGACTCTGGAACCCAGTGCTGGGCCATTGAACGTCGAACGCTCATTCGATTCAGGGCTTCGCTTCCGGCAAGGTTACCTAGATCACGACGCGGCTCAGTTCGATGACAGCCCACACGGCGCCGCCCTATCCAGAACACGCACGCGCAGCTAGATCGCCGAGGAAGACCTGATGGCCGAGTGCGCGCTGATAGTAGCCCGCATACTGAACACTCATTCCGTGCATGACCTGCATCGATCGCGGAGCACCTCTAAACGCTTCCGCACGCGCGGCACCGACGTTCTGATGAAGCCAATCGAATATCCTCTGCTCCAACGCATCGGCTTGCGTCCTCACCGCCGGATCCTTGCACCCGGTCTGCTCCAACGCCCTCACGACGCCGCGGGTCGAGCGAATGAGATCGGCGAGCTCTAGTACAGCAACACGTTAATTAGGAAACATAGTGCCGACCGAGTGTTCGATCAGCGTCGCGGCGCGTGAAGGTCCAGTCGATACCGCACCGAGCGGCGTTGCGCCGCCGCTGCCAGGCCGAGACTTCAGCGGCGATCGTGGGTCGGTTCTCAAGGCAGCGCGCCAGGCATTGGCGTTGCAGGACGCCGATCTCCAGTTCGGCCATGTTGAGCCAGCTGCCATGATTGGGCGTGTGGTGGAACTCGATCCGGCGCAGCACCGAGGCGGCCGTGCGCACGCCGAGCACCTGCTCGAAGCTGGCGCGACAATGGGTATTGAGGT
>JBQTHP010000149.1:0-3418 GCA_052389755.1 Gammaproteobacteria bacterium | reverse complement strand
GGCGATTCGCTCACCGTAGATGATGAGCCCGGCAATCAGATGGCCGGCTACGACGTGCGGCTTCGCGCTCCGTGGTCTGCGTTGCCGGTTGCGTTTTACGCGCAGGCGATCGGCGAGGACGAAGCGGGGGGCTTGCCCAGCAAGTTCCTCGGGCTGATGGGCATCGAAGGATGGGGCGGCAGCCGGTTCGGCTCGTATCGCCTTCACGCGGAATACGCGGACACCGCGTGCAGCTTCTCTCGTGAGAACCCCGAGTTCGACTGCGCGTACCGGAATGCGCTGTATCCGCAGGGGTACACGCATCGCGGCCGCATCATCGGGCACGCGCTCGACAACGACGGACGCATGTACTCTGCAGGCTTCCTCCTGGTGCGTCCCTCGGGTGAGACGTGGAGCATGCTCGCAAGGCGCGTGCAGCTGAATCGCGCCGGTGCGGCGCCGGACCTCGTGCACACGACGAGCGCCTCCCCCGATGAGCTCGAAAACGTCGAGGTTCAGTACAATCGCGCCTTCGCGTGGGGCGAGCTGCACCTGGGCGCAGGCTATGATCGCTACGACGGGCCGGCGCGGCAGGGCTCGGAGACGCGCGGCTTCGTTCGGTGGCGACAAGGGTTCTGATGCATCGAGGACGACAAATTCTGGCTGCAGGGTTGCTCGTGGCAGCGGCATGCGTTGCGCCATCGTATGCACAGATCACGGCGCCGACCGCAGAGCAGCTGAAGCTCCTCAGAAGTCTCTCGGACGAGGACCGCCAGGAGATCCTGCGACAGCTCGGCATCGAGGGCGCTGATTCCACCTTGCGCGGCACGGCGCGCGGCACGCTTCGCACGGATGAGGAGCGCCGCGAGATCGAACGCCTGCGCATGCTCGAGCGGCGCGCACTGTTCGGCGACGAGGAGGAAGACGAGCGTACGCTGCGCCCCGACGACACCATCATCATTCAGATCGGCTTCCCGCTTCCCCCAACCCAAGCGCAAGCGCAGGCCGACCAGGCGCCGACAGTTGCTGCCGCTACACCGGCGCAGCCTCGCCGGAGATTCGACGCCGACGATCCACCGCTCACTTCCGAGGAGCGAGCCCGCCTGACGGAGCTCATTACCCAGGTGCGCGCGAAGAATCCCTACAAGCTCGATCGAAACGGCGTGCTCTTTTTGCCGGGGTTCGGCGCCGGCGGGATCCCGCTCGCCGGTCTCGACGAGGAGCAGGCCACCCTCCGCCTTCAGACCGAACCCGCTTTCGCGCGCCTCGAGGTCGAAGTGGTTCGCCTGCCCGTGAAGAAAAGTGGACCGCAGGCGCTGAAGGCGTTCGGTTACGATCTCTTCCGCGCGGATGCGCCGTCGGGCTTCGCGTCGATCCGCGAAGTACCGGTGCCGGCGGACTACGTCGTCGGACCGGGCGATGTGCTCGAGATCCAGCTGTACGGAAATCAGAACCGCACCCTCAACCTCACGGTCGCTCGCGACGGGCGCATCCGCTTCCCGGAGCTCGGTCCGATCGCCGTCGGTGGCAAGCGCTTCAGCGCGGTGCGCGCCGACATCGAAGGCCGCGTGCAGCGACAGATGATCGGCGTGCGCGCGAGCCTGTCGATGGGCGAGACGCGTGGGATCACTGTGTTCGTCCTGGGCGAGGCCGAGCGGCCGGGCACCTATACCATCAGCGGGCTCGGCACGATCACGACGGCGCTCTACGCTTCGGGGGGCGTGAAGCGGATCGGTTCGCTCCGGAACATCCAGCTGAAGCGCCAGGGCGAGCTCGTACGGCGGCTCGATCTCTATGATCTTCTAATCAGCGGCGACACGCGCGACGACGCGAAGCTGCTCCCCGGGGACGCGATCTTCATTCCGCCCGTGGGCACCACCGTCGCCGTCGATGGAGAGGTGCGTCGCCCGGCGATCTATGAGCTGCGCGACGAGTCGAGCATCACGGATCTCGTGCGGCTTGCCGGCGGCTTGACACCCGAGGCCGATACCGCCCGAGCATCGCTGTCGCGCATCGACGCGCAGGGTCGCCGTGTCGTCGTGGGTTTGCGGCTCGACGGTGCCGCGACCGAAGCGCCGCGCAACGGCGATGCACTCCGCGTGCTCCCGTTGCGGCCGCAGATCGACGCGGGCGTGATGCTGCAGGGGCACGTGTTCAGGCCTGGGGCGTACGCATTCCGCGACGGCATGCGGCTCACGGACGTGATCGGCTCCATCGATGAGCTGCGGCCGAATGCAGACAAGCATTACGTGCTGATTCGTCGCGAGCTGCCACCCGACCGGAGAGTCACCGCGGTGTCGTCCGATCTGGCGGCGGCGCTGCGTGCGCCCGGCTCCGCCGCCGATGTCACGCTGATGCCACGGGACGACATCACGGTGTTCGATCTCGAGTCCGGTCGAACGCGGGTGGTGCGGCCACTGCTCGACGATCTGCGTCTGCAGGCGCGCCTGGACCAACCGGCCGAGGTCGTGCAGATCGACGGCCGCGTTCGCGCGCCCGGGGAGTATCCGCTCGAGCCGGGCATGACCGTGACGGATCTGGTGCGCGCGGGCGGCAGCCTCGAGGACGCCGCATATGGGGGCACGGCAGAGCTCACGCGCTACGTGGTGGTGAACGGGGAGTCGCGCCGCACGAAGGTCATGGAGATCGATCTCGCTGCCGCGATCCGCGGCGATGCGAACGCTGATGCAAAGCTGCAGCCGTACGACTACCTCATCATCAAGGAGATGCCGGAATGGGGCGAGGACGAGAAGGTAAGGTTGCGCGGCGAGGTACGCTTCCCTGGACTCTATCCGATCAAGCGGGGCGAAACGTTGCAGGCGGTGATCGCGCGCGCAGGCGGGCTCACCGAATACGCCTTTACCGAAGGCACAGTATTCACACGCGAAGAGCTCAAACAGCGTGAGCAGGAGCAGCTCGAACGGCTCGGCAGGCGCCTGCAAGGCGATCTTGCGACCCTGGCACTTCAGGGTGCTGCGGCGAGCCAGGCGCAAGCTGCTTCCACACTGCAGATCGGGCAGGCCCTTCGCGCGCAGCTCGAAGAGTCCGAGGCAGTCGGGCGTCTCGTCATCCACCTGCCGCGCGTGCTCAAGGCAGTGCGCGGCTCCGCGGACGACGTGATTCTGCGGGACGGCGACGAGATTCGCATCCCGCAGCTGCAGCAGGAAGTCACTGTAATCGGCGAGGTGCAGAACGCTAGCTCTCACCTGTATCGGCCGGACCTCGGGCGCGACGACTACATCTCTCTGAGCGGAGGCACGACACGCAAGGCCGATCGCGGCAAGATTTACATCGTGCGCGCCAATGGCAGCGTGGTCGCCGCGGAGAGCAGCCGCTGGTTCAATCGCGGCTCGCAGGTCAGGATGCAGCAGGGAGATACGGTTGTGGTTCCGCTCGATACCGAGCGCCTGCCGGCGCTGCCGTTCTGGCAGTCGGTGAC
>JBQTHP010000148.1:0-2396 GCA_052389755.1 Gammaproteobacteria bacterium | reverse complement strand
GCTGCACCCGCTCAAAGGTCGATTCTCCGGCCATTGGGCGGTATGGGTCGACGAGAACTGGCGCGTCACGTTCACCTTCGAGGGCGAAGATGCCGTGCTCGTGGACTACCAGGATTACCATTGAAGGAGTGACGAGATGACCCGCATGCACAATCCGCCTCACCCCGGAGAGATCCTTGCCGACACGGTTCTGCGTGAGGACGGTGGACTAACAGTTACGGAGTTCGCCAAGCGTCTGGGCGTCTCGCGTGTCGCGCTATCGCGTGTCGTGAACGGCCGGGCAGCAGTGAGCGCCGAGCTTGCCATTCGGCTGGCCGCAGCGCTCGGCGGCTCAGCTGAGTCGTGGCTGCGCGTGCAGGCGGCCCATGACCTTTGGCGCGCGGAAAAACGCCGGCGCCCGAGGATTGAGCCGCTGCGTGCCGCGTGACGAGCCGCGGCTTCGGTACGTGCGATCATCGAAGCGTTGTGGAAGCCAGGAAGCGCGGCGGATCTACGGGGATCGCGAGGGGCTCCTGATCTGCGGCAACGCGTACGAGGCGCTGCAGGGGCCGATGCGCTCGCGATTGCGACCGAGTGGCAGGAGTTTCGCAGCCCGGACTTCGATCGGGCCCGGGAAGTGCTCAAGGAGCCGCTCATATTCGACGGCCGCAACCTGTACGATCCGGCGCTCGTCGCGAAGCTCGGGTTCACGTATTACGGGATCGGTCGCGGGAAGTCCGTCGCGGGCACCGACGTCCGGACCTAGGGGAAACCGTGAGCGGATTAGTTCAAAGGGTACTGCGGGCGTACCGCGCCCGGCGGCTCAAGCGGGAGCTCCGGGAGCTTCAGGGCCATTGGTCGCGCCGAGCTCGCGATAAGGGGGTGCTCACACAGCGCGATCTAGACCGGCTGCTGCGACGCTGAGGCGCCTCGGGCCCGCGGGGCGACCTGCCGCCTATGGGGGTGGTATTCGATCTGCCGGGTGGGCAAGACGGGGCACACGCCGGACACACTGAACGCGGTCGAGTCGGTGAATCGCCGTCAGAAGGAAGTGCTGGTGCGCTGACTCGAGGTACTTGCCCGCCGTCGCGAACCGGGCATAGACTACTATCTATTATTAACAGTTAGTGACAACGCTATGCCTACCAGTGTTGCTCTTGGAAGCCATTTCGAGGATTTCATCGAAAGGCAGCTCGAATCAGGCCGCTTCAACAATGTGAGTGAAGTCGTGCGGGCCGGACTTCGGCTGTTGGAGGATGAGGAGAAGCTACGCGAAATCCGCCACAGCGAGTTGAAGGCCGCCATCCAAGAGGGCTTGGATAGTGACGATGCGGGTCCGATCGAGGACGTAGTTGCGAAGAATCGTGCACGTCGCGGCGTTCGCAAAAGCCCGGCCAAGTAATGCGCGTCCGGCTTTCGCGCCGTGCCGAGATGGATCTCGCCGAAATCACCGATTTCATCGCTCTCGATAGTCCCGGACGCGCAAGTCAGTTTGAAGACGAATTGCTCGAGCGCGCTCGCAAGATCTCACAAGTACCTCGTGGCTATGTTGAGCGCCCTGAACTGAAGCAAGGACTGCGTTCGTGCGCGCACGGTGCGTACGTTATTTTCTTCACCATCGATGAGAACGGAATTCGAATAGAACGTATCCTTCACAGTGCCCGTGATCTCGGTCCACTGCTGAAGCGGTAAACACCCTCGACGCGGTATGTGACGAGCCTATGTTAATCCCGGTTATTCTCTCCGGCGGTGCGGGCACGCGGCTCTGGCCGCTGTCGCGCGAGCTGTACCCGAAGCAGCTGCTGTCGCTCATCGGCGAGCGCACGATGCTGCAGGAGACCGCGCTGCGCCTGCAGGGACTCGACACTTCCCCACCCGTCATCGTCTGCAACGAGGCGCATCGCTTCCTCGTCGCCGAGCAGCTCCGCGAACTCGACATCGAGCCGCGCGCGATCGTGCTCGAACCGTTCGGCCGCAATACCGCGCCCGCGATCGCGCTTGCGGCGCACGCCGCGCTCGCGAAGGGCAAGCTCGCCGCGGATGATCCGCTGCTGCTCGTGCTGCCGGCCGACCATGTGATCCGCGACGTGGCCGCATTCCAGAAGGCGGTGCGTACCGCGTTGCCGGCCGCGGAGAAGGGACGCTTCGTCACCTTCGGCATCGTGCCGACGGCAGCCGAGACCGGTTATGGCTACATCCGGCGCGGCGCCGCCGAGGACGGCGTGCACCGCATCGCGCAGTTCGTCGAGAAGCCGGATCTCGCGCGCGCGAAGGGCGTCGTCGCGGGCGGCGAGCATTACTGGAACAGCGGCATGTTCCTGTTCCGGGCGCGTCGCTACCTCGAGGAGCTCGAGCGCCTCGCGCCGCCAATGGCCGCGGCGTGCAAGGCCGCATTCGAGGCCGCCAAAGCCGATCTC
>JBQTHP010000147.1:0-5232 GCA_052389755.1 Gammaproteobacteria bacterium | reverse complement strand
TCACCAGGTCACCGATCTTCAGTTTCACCGCCGGCCTCACCCTCACGCTCGCCGCAACGGGCGCAGCCTGGGCCGACGATACGGAGATCTTCGGCAGCCAGACGTTGTCGACGCCGCCGAACATTCTGTTCGTGTTCGACACCTCGGGCAGCATGGGGTCCGAGGTCCGGGTATCCGAGCCGTACAACCCGGCGCAGACTTACGGCGGAAGCTGCAGCACCTCCAGGATCTATTACCGGACGAGCGGCGATCCGAGCTGCTCGAGCAGCTCGTTCGATCAGGCGCAGCTCAAGTGCACCAACGCGCTTGGACTGCTTGACGGCAGCAAGATCAAGTACATCGACTACATGATCCGCTGGAGACGCATCTCCTCGTCACCGCTGACCTACGCCTGGACTGCGTCGCTCGGTGCCTCCAACACCACGAACGTCGAATGCTTCGCGGATGACGGCGTGGCAGGCGACATCGGCAATACGGTCAATTCCCGTCCGAGAACCGGCACCCAAACCTCCGTCTCCGCGGGCTGGACCAGCAACGTCAATCTCGACTACTGGGCGCCGAATCCGGGCACCCCGGGCGCGAAAACGTCGTATACGCTGATGAGCGGCAATTACCTAAACTGGCTGAGCAACCCGACCGCGGTGGTGGGCACGCGCATGACGGTCGTGCAGCAGGCGGCCAAAGACCTGCTCGCCAGCCTGAACAACGTCAACGTCGGCATCATGCGCTACAGCGACAACGTGAGCGCCGACGCGGATGTAGCAGCGGCCGGCGGCATGGTGATGCACCCGGTGCTGCCGCTCGAGCCGAATCGAGCCGCTCTCACGGGCATCATCGATGCCTTCTCGCCGGCCGGATGGACACCGTTGTCCGAGACGCTCTTCGAGGCGTACCGCTACCTGTCCGGCGGCGACGTGTTCTTCGGCAACACGTCGATGGCCCGCAGCGGGGGCGTGCGCGTCCCCACCCCCAGCGTTCCGGCATCGCGCGTGGGGGGCTCGGCGCTCTCCAATCAGTATCAGACTCCGATCGCACAGTCGTGCCAGAAGAACTTCATCGTCTACCTGACGGACGGTCAGCCGACGCAGGACAACCAGGCTGATGCGCAGATCCAGGCGCTCCCCGATTTCGCCACCTATGGCGGCAGCTGCACCGCATCCGGGCCGCCGGGGGCATACCCGTCCACATCCGGTCGTTGTCTCGGCGCGCTCGCCGAATACATGTTCAAGGGCGATCTGCTCCCCGACAATGCGGCCCGCCCCGAAACCGCGGACCAGCAGAACGCCCAGACTTACTTCATCGCGTTCGGAGACGACCCCAATCTCGTAGCCTCGTTCTCCTACCTTCAGAACGCGGCGCAGCGCGGCGGCGGCCAGGCGTACACGGCTCTGAGCGCGAACGATCTGTCGAGCGTGTTCAGCAGCATCGTCGCGGACATTCTGAAGACGAACGTCACCTTCGTGGCGCCGACGGTGGCCGTCAACGCCTTCAATCGCGCGCAGACCCTGAGCGATCTGTACGTGTCCGTCTTTCAGCCGAGCGGCACCCAGCACTGGCCGGGAAACCTCAAGAAATACCGATTCTCGAACAGCACGATCGTCGATCGGAACGGCCTCGACGCGGTCAACCCGGTCACCGGCTTCTTCAAGGACAGCGCCCAGGAGTACTGGTCGTCCTCGCCGGACGGCGCGGACGTCCTGCTGGGCGGCGCCGCGAACCAGATTCCGGCTCACGCGACCCGCAACCTGTACACGTACATCGGCTCGAACCCTGCAACCTCGGTCAATCTCGCGAGTGGTTCGAACAACGTGGCCACGACCAATGCGGCAATCACGAGCGCGGTGCTCGGCATCGGCAGCCCGGGCGATCCGACGCGCGATGATCTCATCAACTGGGCGCGCGGCCAGGATATCAACGACGACGACGCTGACAGCTCGACCGCGGATACACGTCAAGTGATGGGCGATCCGATTCACGGTCAGCCCGCCGTCGTGATCTACGGCGGATCCGCGGCAACTCCCGACAACAATGATGCCGTGGTCTACGCCCCGACAAACGACGGCTATCTGCACGCGTTCCGTGTGACCGACGGCAGGGAGCTCTGGGCGTTCATGCCGCAGGAGCATCTCGGCGATCTAGTCGGCCTTTTCGAGAATGCCCCCACGGCCACCAAGCACTACTCGCTCGACGGCGACATCCGTGTTCTCAAGTACGACATCAACGGCAACGGAATAGTGGACTCATCGGCAGGCGACCGCGTCTGGATCTACTTCGGGCAGCGACGCGGCGGCAGCCGGTACTTCGCGCTGGACGTCACCGACAAGGCACAGCCCAGATTCATGTGGTCGATCGGCAGTACGCAGTTGCCCGGCATCGGCGAGACGTGGTCGACGCCGACACTTGCGCGGGTGCACGTCCAGGGCGCCACCCAGAATCCGCAGCGCTTCGTGCTCGTTTTCGCCGGCGGCTACGATCCCGTCGAGGACGGCACGGGCTATGTGCCGGCGGACAGCATCGGCAACCAGATCTTTATCGTGGACGCGATCAGCGGTGCACGCCTGTGGTACGCGAGCTCGAGCGGGGCGAATCTCAACCTGAGCAGGATGGATCATTCCATTCCGAGCCCCGTGTCCGTACTCGACCTCGACGGCAATGGCTACGCGGACCGCATGTACGTGGGCGATACGGCCGCGCAGCTGTGGCGGTTCGACATCTACAACGGCAACCCGGCCGCAAGCCTCGTGACGGGAGGCGTCATCGCGTCGCTCGGTGCTCACGACGATGCGGTGCCCACCGCGGCCGCGACGCGCCGCTTCTATCACACGCCCGACATCGCCGCGATCCAGAAGAAGCGCATGAATCCCTTCTTCAACATCGCGATCGGCTCGGGTTACCGCGGTCACCCGCTCGATACGACCGCGCACGAGACCTTCTACTCGATCCGGGACTACCAGCCGTTCGTGAAGCTCACGCAGGCGCAGTACAACGCCCTTGCGGTCGTGCATGATGGCGACCTGACGGACATCACGACCAATGTCAACCCGACGATTCCGGCGGGCTCTCCAGGCTGGAAGATGCACCTGAACCAGCCGAATTCGACCTGGGTGGGCGAGAAGGCATTGGCATCGGCGACGACGGTGAACAATCAGATCCTGTTCACGACCTATACGCCGAACGCCGGGCCGGATCTCAACACGGATCCGTGTCAAGTCACCGGCGCTGGCAAGACGCGCGTGTACGCGGTCGGGGTGTTCGACGGTTCTCCGCAGCAGAATCTCGACCAGCCGGGCGTTTCCGGCCCGGCAAACACGACAGTGCAGGATCGGTACGTCGAGTACTCAGACGTCGGCATCCCGTCGAACATCCAGTTCATGTTCACGGATGACGATGGCGTCCCGGGCGGCAGCTCCGGCGTGGATTGCATGGAAGGCGTGCGGGTGCTCGGCGTCTGCACGAACATAGACACGCGCATCAAGACCTATTGGCGTGAATCGGGCGCGAATTAGGGTATGGACGTGCCAAGCAATTCGATCGAATATGGAGAAGCTGCAATGACTGCCGGCCGCCACATGTCCTTCAATGACCCGAAGCGCGCGCGAGGCGTCACGCTGATCGAGCTGATGATCGTGATCGTCGTGGTCGCGATTCTCGCGAGCATCGCGGTGCCCAGCTATCGCAACTACATTCTCCGGACCAACCGGACGGAAGGGCGCGCCGCCTTACTCCGGGTGCAGGTCGCCCAGGAAAAGTTCTTTCTGCAGAACAACACGTACACACTGAATCTGACCGCGGCTCCGCCAGCAGGGCTGGGCGTCGGCAACACGACGCCCGAGGGCCATTTCGGGATCACAGTGGTTGCCGGTGCTGGGGGTATCACGACGTCGTATCTGGCGACCGCCACTGCAGCCGGCGGCCAGATGCAGGACACGGTGGCCTGCCGCGTTCTCACCATCAACGATCAGGGTGTGCGTACGCCGGCGGAAAGCAGCGGCTGCTGGCGCTGAAATCCTCTTGAGCGCATTGCAATCGCGCGCGGCCGTCCGCCAGACTGCCGCGCACGATGCGTTGTGCGCGCCGACGCTGTGGCTGGTGGATTGCGAGCGCGCTTGCCGCGGGCAGCGGCGCGGCCTCGACTGCCGATACACGCCGCGAGCTCGAACTTGCCACGTGGAACCTCGAGTGGCTGATTGCCCCATCCGTCTTCCGTCCGCTCAAGTCCTCGTGCGCCCCAGAGGGCATCGCGGTGCGCGGCACCGAGCGCCGCCTGCCCTGCGACGTTGCGTTCGGCAAGGAACGCGCCGCGAGCGATTTTGCGGCGCTCGCGCGCTACGCGAGCCGGCTCGATGCCGACGTGATCGCGCTGCAGGAAGTGGACGGCGCCGACGCCGCGCGGCTCGTGTTCCCGGGCTATTCGTTCTGCTTCACCGGCCGTCGGCACCTGCAGAACACCGGATTCGCGATTCGCGCGGGCGTGCCGCATCGCTGCGGTGCGGACGTGCGCAGCCTCGCGCTCGGCGATGCGCTGCGTCGTGGTGCGGAGCTCGTGCTCTTTCCCGGCACGCGCGAAGAGCTGCGCCTCCTGTCGATCCATTTGAAATCGGGTTGCGCGCGCGATCCGCTCGATAGCGCACGGGCGGCCTGCGGCGATCTTGCCCGGCAAGTGGCGGCGCTCGAGGCGTGGATCGACGCCCAGGCGAGCCACGGTCGGCGATTCGGCGTGCTCGGGGACTTCAATCGCGATCTGCTTCGAGAAGCAAGGGAACAGCGCCGCGTGGGCGCTGTCGCCTCGACGATCTGGGCGGCGATCGACGACGGCGAGCCGCCGGAAGCGGATCTCGTCAACGCCCTGGAGGGCCAACGCTTCGTGAATTGCGCGGCAGGCCAGCCGTTTCGCAGCTACATCGACTTCATCGTGTTGAGCCGCGTACTCGGCGCGGCGATCGTGCCCGGCTCCTTCCAGCGCGTGACCTTTGAGCCCGGGGACGTCTGGCGCTTCCGTCTCTCCGATCACTGCCCGGTCGCGATACGCATCCGCCGCTGAGAGGGCGGGCGAAATAAGTCACGTCCCGACTGGCCGAAGGCACGGTCGTAGGCATAATATCTGTGACTGGCCAGAAGAAATCGAACAACGACCGAAGGCCCCGCCGAAGTGGAACGCCGTCTGCACACGCGTCATCGCGCGCGCACCATCGTGTACATCACCGTCCCGGGCGGACGACGCAAAGTGTGCAA
>JBQTHP010000146.1:0-3073 GCA_052389755.1 Gammaproteobacteria bacterium | reverse complement strand
AGACGCGCACTTTGTTCCCGGTGATCGGCTCACGCACGTACACGTCGTTCTCGTACGTCTTGTTGAGGAACGTGAAGTTGATGTCGGGCTGCAGGCTGCTGACGGCTTGCTGCACGATCGACTGCCCCTGCGCGTACGACGCGAGCGGCATGACGGCGAGCGCTTCGCTCGCGGATGGCACCGGCGCGGCTGCCGCGGTGGCCATTGTGAGCGAGCCGATGAGGATCGCGGCGGAACGCGCGATCGGGATGCGTACGTCAAGGGTCATGGCGATTCTCCTTTTCTTCTGTGCGCTTCAAGGCAGCACGAGCACGTCGTTCGGCCCGACGTGAAACGGCATCGTGTTGTTGTTCTTGCTCACTTCGGTGGCGGGCGTCTCGACGATGAGGTCGTGCGTAGGCGGTGGCAGCGGCCCGACGAGGCCTGGCCGGGGGGATGGCATCTCACGATCAGGCGCTTGACCGAGACCGGCTTGTACAGGCCCTTGGCCGGCAGTCCGTTGAAGGGGTAATTCCCCACGAACGTGCCCGTCTCGCGGCGAAACACCTTGACGATGCCGGGCGCGTTGAGCGCGCGGTTGCTGGCGTTCTTCGTGCCGAACGGCAGATTGACCACGATCGGCGGACACTGACTCGCGCAAGTCTCGCCGGCCGATTCGTTCCAGGAGCACGAGCCGGAAAAGGGAGTGCCTTCGGGAACGAGGTCCGGATAGAGCACGCCCGGCGCCGGCAGCGTGGCGAGCGTGTCGGAGCTGAAGATCGAGGCGCTCGCCGACACCGTTTTCTTACCTTGAGCCGCGTTCGCGGTCGCAGGTTTGCCCGCGACCGCAGGCACCGTCCGGGTCGTGGCGTTTGCGCGAGTCTCCGGCGGCGCCGCGCGCCGCGTGTCCGTGGCGGGCGGTTCGGCACTGCCGGCCACCGCGCTCGCCATGAGGAACGTGAGCAGACCCGATCGGTTCATGGTTCTTCCCTCCCGCATCACAAGCCGCCGATCGTGCGTATCACGACGTTGTTGGTTTCGTCGGCTTCCTTGACCGCGAAGAAGCGATCGAGGACGACGTGATAGCCGGTCGCCGTCGTGTTCCAGTGCTTGTCATCGTCCTTGATGGTGAAGGTCTCGCCGGGGGCGAGCGATGCCACCGTGGGCTCTTTGAGCTTCGCCACGCCGGTCGCGCCTACCTGGATCATCACTCTCACGGTGAAGCTGCGCTTCGCCGCGAGATTCCCCTGGTTTCTGACGATCACTTTCCCGTAGTACTCGAGATGGTTGTTGACGGAGTCCTTTTCGACTTTCGCGGTGAGGTCGGGGCACGGGGGCACTTGATCGCGCGCGAGCGCGTTGTTCGTCTCGTCGATCTCCGCGACGACGCGCTGGGAATCCGCCGCCGCGCGCAGGCGGGTCACGCCGCACGTCGGGCTTTCGGCGATATTGGAGACGGCGCGCTGCTGACTCTGCGCCGGCAGCGGCGGGTGCTTGATCGTGTCCGCGCGCCTGCCCTCCACCTCGATGTCGACGACGAAGGGGCCGCTCGCCGCCGCGTCGCCGCGGTTCATCACCCAATACGTGATGCGGCCATCCGTGCCGAAACCGAGCCCGCCCACGGCGATGTCGGTGCCGGCCGGCGGCCGCCGCGGCAAGGGTCCGAACCGCTGCTGCAAGGGTTCGATGGGTCCGAGCTCGGGCGGCGCCAGCTTGTTCTGCGGCAGCGGGGGCTCGTAGGCCGCTGCCCCGCCGGCGAACGCCACCGAGACGATGGCTGCAAGGCTTGCCGTTCTCCCGGGCGCGCTCACTGTTCAGTCCTCGGAGGCCGCGCTCGCGACGGTGAGCGTCGGCGTGGTGCGCAGGCGGTTCGCGACTGCGGCATCGTTGGGCACCCACGGCGGTCTCTCGGCGCCGTACGGTGCCGCGAAGTAGCCTCGGAACTTGCCGGTGTGCGCGCTGCTGCCGCGCGCCGTCTGGTAACGGCCTTTCGTGTGCAACGTCTGCACGGTGTTGGGGAAGTTGGGATCGTAGATGTCGATCTCCCACTCGTCCTCGCCCGCCACGCGGAAGCCGATGGCGAGTACCTGGTGGTTCTTGCTGAAAGCGCTCTTCGGGTTCGTGGCCAGATCCTCGCCCGAGGCTTTCACCAGCACGATCGGCACCGGACGATTGCTTCGCAGGCCCGGCTCGATCTTGTTACGGAACTGCCGGCGCGACAGGGTGACCAGGCCTCGCTCGATGACGTTCTCGCCGCCCTGCGCAACCGGATTCGGAATGGTCTGATCTTCGAGAGGCTTGCGCATCCAGAGCACGAGGCGATTCACGAGGAACCAGTCGTCACGGCGCAGGCTGTCCATCTGCCGCTCATAGAGATAGGAGCGCAGCCCCGTGCCGGAGGCCGGCGGCGTCACCGGCACATCGGGAGCGGCAGCGCCCAGGTTGTACGAGTCGAATGCGGAGAACACCATGCCTCCGCAGAGGCCGTACGTCGTGGCACCGAGATTCACGCGCCCGATGATCGGCAGGTCGACGAGAATGTCGCCCGTGTAGTAGTTGGTGAACTCGAAGCCGTGCGCCTTCGGGTCGAACCTCGCCGGTACGTTCGCCATGCGCGGCGGCGCCTGCGCGGCGGGCCGCAACTCGGCGGCGAGCGACGTTGTGCCTGCGGTGAGCGCGAGAACTGCAATCGTGCCGATGATGCGATCGCTCGTTTTCATGGATCTGCCTTTCACTGCCCGCCTTTGCGGGACGTTTTGAACGACTCGACGCTGACCTTCATCGCGTCGAGCTGGCCGTGCAGCGACTGCAGAGCGGTGGAAGCCGATGCCGCATCCTTCGACTGGCGCAGAGTGACGAAGGCCTGCTTCAATCCGCCGCCCTGACCGGTCAGCTCGCCTAGCAGCCGCAGGCCGAACATGGCGAGGTTGAGATTTCGATGCTTGCGGCCCATGGCCGGCACGCCGGTGGATACGGTGTCTACGGTCGACTGCATCTGCGCGAGCTGCTGATCGACCGCCGGGCTCGACCAGTCGCCGCTGCCCGAACTTGCGGTCGAAGCGCTCGCGCCATCGCTTGCGTCGCCGCTCGAGCT
>JBQTHP010000145.1:0-10069 GCA_052389755.1 Gammaproteobacteria bacterium | reverse complement strand
CAGGACTGGGACATCTCGCGCGATGCGCCCTACTTCGGCTTCGAAGTGCCGGATGCGCCCGGGAAGTACTTCTACGTCTGGTTCGACGCGCCCATCGGCTACCTCGGCAGCTTCAAGGCGCTCTGCGCGCGGCGCGGTCTCGACTTCGACGCGTACCTCGGTCCGGACAGCGACGTGGAGCTGTACCACTTCATCGGCAAGGACATCAGCTATTTCCACACGCTCTTCTGGCCGGCGGTGCTGCAAGGTTCGGGGTATCGCAAGCCCACCGCAGTGTTCGTACACGGCTTTCTCACGATCGACGGCCAGAAGATGTCGAAATCGCGCGGCACGTTCATCACCGCGCGCCGCTATCTCGAGCGCCTGCCGCCGGAAGCCCTGCGCTACTACTTCGCGGCGAAGCTCGGCGACGGCATCGACGACATCGATCTCGCGCTCCCGGATTTCACGGCGCGCGTCAATGCCGACATCGTCGGCAAGCTCGTCAACATCGCGAGCCGCTGCGCAGGGTTCGTCCAGCGCAGCGGCGGCCGGCTCGCGAGCACGCTGCCCGAACCGGCGCTCTACGAGGAATTCGCGCGCGCGAGCGAAGATATCGCGAAGCTCTACGAGTCGCGAAACACCGCGGCTGCCGTACGGGAGATCATGCTGCTCGCCGACCGTGCGAATCAGTACCTGGATCAGAAAAAGCCGTGGGCGCTCGCGAAGGAATCATCTCGCGCGGCGGAAGTTCTCGGCATCGCCACCCAAGGGCTGAATCTGTTTCGCGTCCTGATGACGTATCTTGCGCCGGTGCTGCCGGCGACGGCGGAATCCGCGGGCCGCTTCCTTCGCGCTCCGATCGCGCGCTGGAACGACGTGAAGAAGCCGCTGCTCGGCGCGGATATCGGCGCGTATGAGCCCCTCGCGACCCGCCTTGATCCGAAGGTGGTCGCATCGCTGGTGGAGCCCGGCGAAGAGAACACGCCCGGCACGACGCCGATCAGGATCGGCGATTTTGCGAAGCTCGATCTGCGCATCGCCAAAGTGATCGAAGCCGAGGAAGTGGCCGGCTCGGACAAGCTGCTGCGCCTGACGCTCGACATCGGCGAGGGGCGGCGGAACGTCTTCTCGGGAATCCGATCCGCTTATGCGCCGCGCGATCTCGTCGGCCGGCTCGTGCTGATGGTCGCGAACCTCGAGCCGCGCAAGATGCGCTTCGGCGTCTCCGAAGGGATGGTGCTGTGTGCCGGGGACGACGATGCGGGTCTGTTTCTCCTTTCCCCGGACACGGGCGCGCAACCCGGCATGAAGGTAACGTGAGCTACCCGGCCCTCGCAGATCGCATCGACTCCCTCCTGCCGCAGACTCAGTGCACCCGATGCGGCTATGAGGGCTGCCGGCCCTACGCCGAGGCGATCGCGCGCGGCGCCGCGGAGATCAACCAGTGCCCGCCGGGAGGAAGCGCGACGATCCTGGCGGTCGCGGATCTTCTCGGCCGGGCGCCCTTACCGCTGAATCCGGCGAACGGCGTCGAAGCCCCGGCGCGCGTCGCCTTCATTGACGAGAGCCGCTGCATCGGTTGCGCGAAGTGCCTGCCGCCCTGCCCGGTCGATGCCATCGTCGGCGCGCAGCGCCACACGCACACCGTGATCGCGGACCTGTGCACCGGGTGCGAGCTGTGCATCGCGCCGTGCCCCGTGGACTGCATCGCGATGGTGGAAACCTCCACCATCGCTCCCTCTCCCGGCGAGAACCGGGCGCGCTACGAAGCGCGCAACTCGCGGATCGCCCGCCGCGCCGCTGAGCGCGCAGCTCTGCTCGCCGAACGCAAGCATGCGGCGATCGGGCCCGCGACATGAACCCCGCACGGCGCCGCGCGATCTTCGCGCGCCTGCGCCGGGCAAATCCGAACCCGAAGACGGAGCTTCACTACCGCACGCCGTTCGAGCTCTTGATCGCGGTCATTCTTTCGGCACAGGCCACCGACAAGAGCGTGAATGCCGCGAGCAGTGAGCTGTTCAAGGTCGCGCGAACCCCGCAGGCAATGCTCGAGCTGGGCGTGGCCGGCGTGCGCAACTACATCCGGACCATCGGGCTCTACAACACGAAGGCGAAGAACGTCGTCGAAACCTGCCGCCGGCTCATCGAGCAGCACGGCGGCGAGGTGCCGGCGGATCGTGCAGCGCTCGAGGCGCTTCCCGGCGCCGGCCGCAAGACGGCGAACGTCGTTCTCAACGTCGCCTTCGGGCAGCCGACGATCGCAGTCGACACGCATATCTTCCGGGTTGCGAACCGCACCGGGCTCGCCGCAGGGGACACGCCGCGCGAAGTCGAGGACAGTCTCGTCGCGACGACACCGGATGAATTCAGGCGCAACGCCCACCACTGGCTGATCCTGCACGGCCGCTACGTGTGCCTCGCGCGCAAGCCCGGCTGTCCCGAATGTCTGATCGCCGATCTGTGCGAGTACGAGCATAAGACGTCGCCGCCAGCGAAGGCGCCGCGCGCGGCACGCCGATGATGTTCGAGGGGCACAGCCACGAGGACTTGAGAGTTTGTCGCTCGCCAGATTTCCTGCCAGATTACTAGTAATCTGTGCTGTAGCAGGAGCAAGGCAAATGGCCACGAATCGTAAGACCATAAGGCAGAACGTGCGAAGCTACAGATCCAGGATGAAGAATCGGGGGCTGCGCCAGGTCAACCTCTGGCTCCCTGATACGCGTTCGGCTGATTTCAGGAAGGAGTGCCAGCGCCAGTCGCGACTGACTGCTGCCGCCGAGCGCTCCGGCTCCGTGGACGCGTTGCTGAATGCCGCGGCCGGTTCGGTTAAAGGCTGGACGTGAAGCGCGGCGAAGTCGTCACAGTGACGGTGTCGGGCGACTACGGTAAGCCGCGCCCCGCCGTCGTCGTCCAGGCAGACCTCTTCAACGATACGCATCCGAGCATCACGGTGCTGCCGCTCACCAGCACACGATCGATCCCAGCCGTCAGAACGGCCTGACTCGCGTATCGCAGGTCATGATCGACAAGGTCATAACGGTCCCCCGGACGAAAATCGGCAAGTCCGTCGGGCACCTCGATGCCAAGCTCATGATTCGCCTCAACCGCGCCTTGTCGGTGTGGGTCGGTTTCGCGTAACGAGGCGCTTCAGCCTTCAGTTCGTCTTCTTTCTCGGTACATACAAGTCGGTAAGCGTCCCCTCGAACGCTTCGGCCGAGAACATTACCGTCTCGCTCAACGTGGGATGCGGGTGCACAGTCAGCCCGATGTCGGCCGCGTCGGCGCCCATCTCGATCGCGAGCGCGATCTCGCTGATCAGCTCGCCCGCGTTCGGGCCGACGATACCGCCGCCGAGCACGCGATGCGTGTCCGGATCGAAAAGCAGCTTGGTGAGCCCGTCGTCGCGCGCCATGGAGAGCGAGCGGCCGCTGGCGGCCCAGGGAAATGATCCCTTCGCGTATTTCGCGCCCTTGGTGCGCGCCTCGGTCTCTGTGAGGCCGACCCAGGCGATTTCTGGATCGGTGTAGGCGACCGACGGAATCACCGCATCGAACGCGCGCTTCAGGCCCGACGCGACCTCGGCCGCCACTTTGCCTTCGTGCGACGCCTTGTGAGCGAGCATCGGCGCGCCCGCGATGTCGCCGATCGCAAAGATGTGCGGAACGTTCGTGCGCAGCTGCCGATCGACGCCGATGATGCCGCGTTCGTTCACGTCGACGCCCGCCGCTTCGGCCGAAATGCGCCGGCCGTTCGCCGCGCGTCCCACCGCAACGAGCAGCCGCTCGAAGAGCTGCGGCTCGGCCGGCGCGTTCCTGCCGGCGAAGCTCACGCGCAATCCCTCGGATGCCGCCTCGACGCCGGTCACCTTCGTGTCGAGCAGGATCTGCTCGTAACGCGCGCGGATGCGCTTCTCGAGCGGCCGCACGAGATCGGGATCGGTGCCTGGCATGAGCTGCGGCAGCAGCTCGACGACGCTGACCCGGCCGCCGAGCGCGTCGTATACGCAGGCCATCTCGAGCCCGATGATGCCGCCGCCCACGATGAGCAGGCGGCCGTCGAATTCGGGCAGCTCGAGCGCGTCCGTCGAATCCATGATGCGCGGATCGTCGGGCCAACCCGGCAGCCGCATCGATTCGGAGCCCGCCGCGATGATGCATTGATCGAAGCGGATGCGTTCGCCGCGACCCTCGTGGGTCACTTCGATCACGTGAGGACTGACGAAACGCCCCTCGCCGCGCACGACTTCGACCTTGCGTTGCTTCGCGAGCGTGGTGAGACCGCCGGTCAATCGTCCGACCACGTCCGATTTCCATGCACGCAGGCGCTCGAGGTCGATCGCGGGCGCGCCGAACGCGATGCCGTGCGCGCCCATCGCCTCGGCCTCCTCGATCACCTTCGCCGCGTGGAGCAGCGCCTTCGAGGGGATGCAGCCGACGTTGAGACACACGCCGCCGAGAGCGGGCCAGCGCTCGACGAGCGTGACCTTCATGCCGAGGTCGGCGGCGCGAAACGCCGCTGTGTAGCCGCCGGGCCCCGCGCCCAGAACCAGCAACTGTGTCGAGCGATCCGCTGGTGCCTCCGGCGCCGTCTGAGCCGCCGTCTCGAGTCGGGCGAGCACCGTACCCCTGGAAACCTTGTCGCCGCGGCGCACGAGTACTTCGGCGATCGTGCCGCTCGCCGTCGACGGCACGTCCATCGCCGCCTTGTCGGTCTCGAGTGTCACGAGCGGCGAATCGACCGCGACGACGTCGCCGGGCTTCACCAGCACATCGACGATCGGTACCTCGCTGAAATTGCCGAGGTCGGGAACGACGAGCTCGACGCGGCTCACGGCACCGCCTCGACGAGCACGCGAGGTTCAGCGAGCGTCTGCGCGAGGAACGTGGTGAAGCGTACGGCGGTCGCGCCGTCGATCACGCGATGATCGTAGGAGAGCGACAGCGGCAGTATGAGCCGCGGCACGAAGCTGCCGTCGCGAAACACGGGCTGCATCGCCGACCGCGACACGCCGAGGATCGCCACCTCGGGGGCATTGATGATCGGCGTGAAGGCGGTGCCGCCGATTCCACCGAGGCTCGAGATGGTGAAACATCCGCCCTGCATCTCGCTCGCCGAAAGCTTGCCGGCGCGAGCCTTCTCCGACAGTTCGGCGAGCAAGCGCGCGATCTCGTAGATGTCCTTGCGGTCCGCGTCGCGTACCACCGGCACGAGCAGGCCCTGCGGTGTGTCGGCCGCCAAGCCGATGTGCATGTACTTCTTCACGATCAGGCTCTCGCCCGACGGGTCGAGCGATGAGTTGAACTGCGGGAACTGCTGCAGCGCCTTCACGCACGCGCGCAGCACGAAGGCGAGCACCGTGAGCTTGATCCCCTTCTGCAGCGCCTTCTGTTTGAGCTTGACGCGCACGTCCTCGAGATCGGTGATATCCGCCTCGTCGAACTGCGTGACGTGGGGAATGTTCAGCCAGCTCGCGCGCAGGCGCGGACCGGAGATGCGCTGGATGCGCGATAGCGGCTGCACTTCCACCGGCCCGAACTGCGCGAAATCGACGGCCGGCACGGGCGGCAGCGAGACCCCCGCGCCGGCTTTGTCCGCGGTCGGCGCGCCACCGCTCGTGAGCGCCCGTTTCACGTACGCCTTGACGTCGTCGTGAGTGATGCGGTGCTTGAACCCGGTGCCGCTCACGACGGAGAGATCCGCGCCGAGCTCTCGTGCGAAGCGGCGCACGGAGGGGCTCGCGTGGGCGAGCGCAGACGCGCTCGCCGGCTCAGACGGCGAAGGCGGCTCAAACGACTCAGACGTCTGAGTCGTCTGGGCCATCCGGGCCGGCGTCGCCTGCGGCGCGGACGCCTCCTGCGTCCCCGCCGCAGCCCGCACGCTTGCAATCACGTCGCCCGCGTTGACCTTGCCGCCCTTCGCCACGTGTACGCGCTCGATGACGCCAGCGGCGGATGAGGGAACGTCCATCGTCGCCTTTTCCGTCTCGAGCGTGACGAGCGGCGCCTCGGCGTCGATTGCATCGCCGGGCTTCACGAGGACGTCGATGATCGCGACGTCCTTGAAGTTGCCCATGTCGGGCACGCGTACGTCGATGAGCTCGCTCATTTACGAACGGATCGGATCGCGCTTGTCGGGATCGATACCGAGCGTGCTCATTGCTTTCTCCACGGTCGCGCGATCGATCTTGTCGTCGTCCGCGAGTGCCTTGAGAGCGGCGAGCGCGATGAAGCGCCGGTCGACCTCGAAGTGTCCGCGGAGTGCCGCACGCGTGTCGGAGCGGCCGTAGCCGTCGGTACCAAGCGTGACGTAGCGGCCCGGCACCCATTGGCGGATCTGATCGGATACGTTGCGCACGTAATCCGTCGCCGCGATCACGGGCCCCTCGCGGTCCTGGAAGGCGGATCGCACGTAGGAAACGCGCGCCTCTGCGCCCGGATGCAACAGGTTCCAGCGTTCGCACTCGAGCGCCTCGCGCTTCAGCTCGCTGAAGCTCGTGACCGAGTACACATCGGCCGGGATGCCGAAGTCGCTCTCGAGAAGCTGCGCGGCGGCGATCACTTCGCGCAGGATCGTGCCTGAGCCGAGCAGCGTCGCGCGCACCTTGCCGCGGCCGCCGATCTGCAGCAGGTACATTCCCTTCAGAATTCCCTGCTGCACGCCGGGAGGCATCGCGGGCTGCGCGTAATTCTCGTTCATCGTAGTGATGTAGTAGAAGACGCCCTCTCCCTCGACGTACATGCGCCGCAAGCCGTCGTGCACGATCACCGCGAGCTCGTACGCGTACGTGGGATCGTAGGCGATGCAGTTCGGAACCGTGCTTGCCGCGAGATGGCTGTGACCGTCCTGGTGCTGCAGCCCTTCGCCGGCGAGCGTGGTGCGGCCGGCGGTCGCGCCGACGAGAAAGCCTCGCGCCTGGATGTCGCCGCTCGCCCAGATGAAATCGCCGACGCGCTGAAATCCGAACATCGAATAGAAAACGTAGAACGGCACCATGTAGAGATCGTTGTTGGCATACGCCGTTCCGGCCGCGATCCACGAGCACAGCGAGCCCGCCTCGTTGATGCCCTCCTCGATCATCTGGCCCTTCTTGTCCTCGCGGTAGGACATGAGCGTCTCGGCATCCTGCGGGGTGTAGAGCTGGCCGACCGAGGAGTAGATGCCGATCTGCCGGAAGAGTCCCTCCATTCCGAACGTGCGCGCCTCGTCGGGAACGATCGGCACGATGTTCTTGCCGATGTTCCTGTCCTTGAGAAGGATGCCGAGGATCCGAACGAGCGCCATCGTCGTGGAGATCTCGCGGTCGCCGGTTCCCTCGAGCAGCGCCTCGAACGCTTCGAGCGCGGGGATCGGCAGCGGCTGTGCGTTATGCCGGCGCTGCGGCAGATAGCCGCCGAGCGACATGCGGCGTTCGCGCAGATAGCGCATCTCTTCGCTGTCGTCCGCCGGCCTGTAGAACGGCAGCCGCATGAGCTCCTCATCGGAAATCGGAATGTTGAAGCGGTCGCGGAACGCGCGCAGATCCTCGTCGCTCAGCTTTTTCTGCTGATGCGTGATCATCTGGCCCTCGCCCGCCTTGCCCAGGCCGAACCCCTTCACGGTCTTCGCGAGTATCACGGTGGGCTGGCCCTTGTGATTCGCCGCAGCGAGATAGGCGTTGTACACCTTGCGTGGATCGTGGCCGCCGCGATTCAGCCGCCAGATCTCCTCGTCCGACATGTTGGCGACCATCGCCTTGAGCTCGGGATACTTGCCGAAGAAATGCTCCCGCGTGTACGCCCCGCCCTTCGCCTTGAAGTTCTGATATTCGCCGTCGATGCATTCCTCCATCACGCGGCGCAGGAGCCCCTTGTGATCCTTCGCGAGCAGGGGATCCCAGCGCGAGCCCC
This sequence comes from Gammaproteobacteria bacterium, assembly GCA_052389755.1. Lineage (GTDB taxonomy): Bacteria > Pseudomonadota > Gammaproteobacteria > Steroidobacterales > Steroidobacteraceae > JBQTHP01. The sequence goes on along the minus strand of JBQTHP010000145.1, from coordinate 2,201 downwards.
ACAGTACCTTGATGACGTTCCAGCCGGCGCCGAGGAACGCCGCCTCGAGCTCCTGGATGATCTTGCCGTTGCCGCGGACGGGCCCGTCGAGGCGCTGCAGATTGCAGTTGATGACGAAGACGAGATTGTCGAGCTTCTCGCGCACCGGCATCGTGAGCGCGCCCATCGACTCGGGCTCGTCCATCTCGCCATCGCCGAGAAACGCCCACACCTTGCGGTCCGACGGCCTGGCGAGCCCGCGGTTCTCCAGATAACGGATGAAGCGGGCCTGGAAGATCGCCATCATCGGGCCGAGACCCATCGACACGGTGGGGAACTGCCAGTAGTCCGGCATCAGCCACGGATGCGGATAGGAAGGCAGACCCTTGCCGCCGACTTCCTGCCGGAAATGCCGCAGCTGCTCCTCGCTGAGGCGTCCTTCGAGAAACGAGCGCGCGTAGATGCCGGGCGATGAATGTCCCTGGATGTAGATGAGATCGCCGGGATGCTTCTCGGAGGGCGCGCGCCAGAAGTGATTGAACCCCACCTCGTACAGCGTCGCGGAGGAGGCGTAGGTCGAGATGTGTCCGCCGAGCTCGGATGACAGGCGGTTGGCCTGCACGACCATCGCGGTCGCGTTCCAGCGGATGTACGCCTCGATGCGCCGCTCGAACTCGCGATTGCCCGGATAGTCCTTCTCCTGCCCCGTCGAGATGGTGTTGACGTAGGCGGTGTTCGGACTGAACGGCAGATACGCGCCCGAGCGCCGGGCGTAGTCGATCAGCCGCTCGAGCAGGAAGTGCGCGCGCTCCGCGCCGTGCACTTTCAGCACCGAGTCGATCGACTGGAGCCACTCCTGTGTCTCAACGGGATCGAGATCTTCGAGCTTCGGAAGGTCGGTCATGCGGTTCGAACGCCCAGGCGAACCGCGGCGGCGGCTCAACGTTGCTGTGCTAGGATGCGCGGCGAAATCGCGAGAATTCTCGTGGAATCAATGATCCGGCTTTCACCATTGACGGTCAAGCAAAGGGCCGCGCGCGGTCGCGCTCACGCCCGACGATGCTGATGCGACCGCACGCGCGACGCGCCCGGTGACGTCGCTTCTTCCCTCGCTCGACCACCCCCGCATCGTGCAGCTGAACGGTCGCGCGGCCGTGCGCCGCGCTGCAGGCACGCTCGATGCCATCGTCGTCGCGGTTCGCGAGGATGCGGGCGAGCGCGTGTTCGACGAGTTGCCCGAAGCCGCGCGTTGGCGCGATCTGCGCGCGCGCGCGCCGGTACGACCGGGGGACGTGCGCACGAGCACGCTCGCGAACGCGCGGCAGACGCTCGCGGTGCTGGGATTCCTGCGTGCGAAAGCGGCGCCGTTCGAGACGCTTTCCCTCGCCGGCCGCCTGCTGAAGGAGACGGCTGCGCGCAGACCGACGACGCTCGGTTTGTTTGCCCCCGGCGGAACCGCAGACTCGGTCCTCGACGCGCTGCTGCAGGCGGCGCTCGCGCACGCGTTCACCCTGCCGTCGTTCCGCACGAAGCCTGCATCGCGCGATCGGCTGCGCAGCATTGCCCTCCCCGGAGACGCCGGCGTCGAGCTTCGCTACGCGAATGCGTCGAGCCGCGCGAACAACCTCGCGCGCTGGCTCACCGCACTGCCACCGAACAAGCTCGACGCCGTCTCGTACCGGCGCCTGATCGGCACGCTCGCGCGCGAGCGCCGTATCAGCATGCGCTGGCTCGACGAAGCAACGCTGCGACGGCTCGGCGCCAATGCGTTTCTCGCCGTGTCCGCCGGCAATGCGCAGCGCACCGCCGGAATCGCGCACCTGCGCTATCGTCCGCGCAAACGCTCCGCCGCGCGCTCGCCGGCCGTCGCACTCGTCGGCAAAGGCATCCTGTTCGACACCGGCGGTACCAATCTCAAGGCGCACCGCGCGATGCTCGACATGCACACCGACATGGCGGGCAGTGCGGTAGCGCTCTCGACGCTGCTCGCGCTCGCGGAGTTGCGCGCGCCGTTCGCCGCCGACGCCTGGCTCGCGATCACGGAGAATCGCACCGGGCCTCAAGCCTACCGTCCACAGGACGTCGTGCGCGCGGCGAACGGGGTGACCATTCAGGTCGTGCACACCGATGCCGAAGGACGCATGGTGCTCGCGGACACGCTCGCTCTCGCGGCGCGCACCCGCCCGCGATTCATGATCGACTTCGCCACGCTCACGGGCGCG
>JBQTHP010000144.1:0-12081 GCA_052389755.1 Gammaproteobacteria bacterium | reverse complement strand
GGGTTCTGGTGCATTGACGGTTGAAGAAGTGGGATTCATGTCGCTAAGGAGGCGCGGGCATGACCCGGGCTATCGCACGCGACGCGATTTATCGCCGTCGCAGGTTCCAGTCCGAAACTATTGAGCTCTGCGTCCGGAGGTACATCACCTACCGGCTGAGCTATCGCGACCTGGTGGCCATGATGGCCGAGCGCGGCATCATCGTGTCCCACACGACGATCATGCGCTGGGTCATGCGTTACGTGCCGGAGTTCGAAAAGCGTTGGGCTCGGTACGCGCAGCCCGTGAACTCCTCCTGGCGGATCGACGAAACCTCCATTTCCGTGCGAGGCCGATTGCACTACCTGTATCGGGCGGTCGACAAGTGCGGCAAGTCAGTGGCCCATCTTCTGCGCGCCGATCGTGGCATCGATGCTGCACAGGCGTTTTTCCGCAAAACCGTGGCTACGCATCGGCCGAGGTGGCCGCGCAAAGTCAATCTCGACGGCAACGCCGCGAGCCACCGGGCGGTGCGGTTGCTAGGCAACGAGGATGTGAGGTGGCGGTCCGTAGTTCTGCGCACTCGCCGCTATCTCAACAACATCGTCGAGCAAGATCATCGTGCGATCAAACGTCGGTGCGCGGCGATGCTGGGCTTCAAGTCCGTCACGACCGCAGCCATCACACTGGATGGAATTGAGCTGGCGCATCGCATTCGCAAGCGGCAGTTTTCCTTCGGTCGCGGCAGTCGGCGGCGGAATTGGTCGCTGAAACAGCTCTGGGGTCGAGCTCTCGTGCGAGATGACTCCGGGCAAAGGCGGGAATGCGTCCGTCCCCAGCTTCCGCCACTGCACCAGATCTCCGCCGCCAGCATCCGTCGACGCTGGAGAAGGCAACACGTGTTGACCGATGAGCTGGTCCGCGCAGTCGAGCCATCGGCCCATCCCCGAAAGCTCTTCGATGCGCTGGGACTGTACCTGCACGTGATGTCGAATGGCGGTCGGTACTGGCGCTACAACTATCGTTTCGAGGGCAAGCAGAAGACGCTGGCGTTGGGCGTCTATCCCGACGTTCCGCTCGACAAGGCGAGGGCGCGTCACCAGGAGGCCAGGTGCCAGCTCGCCGATGGCATCGATCCGTCGCCTGTGAGGAAGGCATCGGGGCAGTTATTCGGCGCGAACATCGCAGGCGGTGCGAAGCGTATCGTAGCCTGCTGATCCTGCGGCTAAGTAGTGCGGGCCTGCATGGAAGGAACCTCGTCAGATCCGCAGCGCGATAGCGGCACGGCCTTCGCCATAGCGCGAATTGCGATCAATTGCTCGTCGTTGCAACGACCATCCTGTCGAACGCCTCGCGAATCACGCGTTGATGCTCGCCGGCAGAGTGCTCGTCTTTCCGCTCGATCGCAGCCGCGTGCTCGAACAGCGGATGAAACAGGCCGAGCTTGTCGACCGGACCCTTGAGCGTCACGCTATCCTGCCGGGCGAAGAGCTCGGCCCAGCTCGCGCGCACGTCGTTCCAGAACGGTCGAGTGCGCCCGTAGTATCGGTCCGCTGCGGCGAAGTCGGCATCGCGGATGCGCTCGTAGCGGGCGACCCCGTATTCACGTCCGAGATACGCCCGTATGGAGGACGCTTCGCGCGAATCGACAGCCAGCACAGCCTTGAGATTGTTTTCCTCTTGCAGCCAGCCCGTGGCGGTCACTGTGTGGCGGTTGGTGCCGATCAATATCTGGTAGTCGTCGCGCACGCTCCATTCGCGCCGCGGCAGGGGACGCCACGTCTCGCCGCTCAGCCAGGTTGAAAAGGAGTCGCTGTGCTGCCAGCGTCCCGCGCTCGCGTAGCGCGGCGATTCGTCGACCTGATAGACCGTCTGCGACCAGCCAGCCCTGGACACATCGGCCGGCAACGAGCGGCGTTCCCAACGATTGTTGCCACGGTATTCGACGACGTGCGCGGGCTCGTAGGTCCAGTCCTGGCGCCAGTGCTTCGTGACCATCGGCCCGCCGATCGAGCCATCCTTCTGCACCACGCGCATCTCGAGGATATGCACGAGGCTGATGAAGCGGCCGTCGTCACGATCGACGTAGATCTTCTCGGTGCCCCACGACTGATACGGAGCGTGGCGCTGATCCAGAGCCTGGCGCTGATCCGTGTCGCGGTGCTGCGCCTGAGCCTGCCGCTGCTCCGGCGTCGTGTAGGTCGCGACTTCGAGAAAATCGAAAGTCACGCGGTAGTTCCCGGCCATCGCCAGGATGGCGCGCCGATCTCGCTCGAATGACGCCAGGCCCTCCGCGCGGAGCGAGCGCCACTGCGGCGATTCCGCCGTGTCCAGCGTGACCGGCGGTCCCTTCGTCGTGCCGCCGCGCGGGGTGGGGTCGCTGCCATCGAGCGGCCAGGAGAAGGTGTACCGCGCACGGGACTCTTCGGCCTCGGCGCTGCTCATGCCGGAGAGGAGCACTGCGACAGCGAACAGGCCCGCGACAAGACACTTCATTCTTGTGCACTCCACGAACGGGTCAGTGAAAGGCCTGGCGTGAGCGGCAGGCAGCAGTCAACCGCCACGGCGATTCACCCAGTTGGCGTCAGGCTTGCGAAGTTATAGTATATGAGAAGCGTTCTCATTTACATTTGCATCGCGAGCACACCATGCCAAGAAACAAAGTGCTTGGAATCTTCCTGTCCGCCGCTGCAGCCAACCTGTGCACACCGGCCCTTGCCGCGCCCGACACGGCTGAGCTCGATCAGGTCACCGTCACGGCGACGCGGCTCGAGGCGAAGGTCGTCGAGGTCCCGGCGACGGTCACGGTTTTCAGCTCCGAGGCGATCGATCAGCTCCAGGCGAACGACATCAAGGACCTGATCCGCTTCGAGCCCGGGGTTGCCGTGCGCCGATCGCCGGCGCGGTTCACCGCCGCCGGGTCCTCGACCGGACGCGACGGAAACAGTGGTTTCAACATTCGCGGCCTCGAAGGCAATCGCGTGCTGATCCAGGTCGACGGCGTGCGCACGCCAGATGCGTATGCGTTCGGGGCGCAGTCGCTCGGCCGTGGCGATTACGTCGATCTCGATATCCTGAAGTCCGTGGAGATCGTGCGCGGGCCGGCGTCGGCGCTCTACGGCAGCGACGGCCTGGCGGGCTCGGTCAGTTTCATCACGAAGGATCCGTCCGATCTGCTGCGCGATGAGAGCTGGTCGCTCGCGGCCCGCGCCGGCTATGGCTCCGCCGATGACTCGTTTGCGAAGAGCCTGATCGGCGCAGCGGCATTCGACGAACTCGAAGCGCTCGTCGCTTACACGCGCCGCGATGGAGAAGGGCAGGAGACCCGCGGCAGCAACGATGAACCCAACGCGAATCGTACGACCGCGAATCCGGAGGACAACCAGTCGAACTCCGTGCTCGCGAAGGCGGTGTATCCGCTCGGCGATGCCGGCCGGTTACGCCTGACGTTCGACCATCACGATCGCGACGTCGACTGGAACGTGCTGAGCGCAATCGCCCTGCCGCCGCTTGCGCCGACCAGCACGATCGGCCTCACCGCATTCGATGAGGTGGAGCGCGACCGCTTCATGCTCGACTACGCTTTCGAAGGGGAGAGCGACGCACTGCGTGGAGCGCGAATCGCGCTCTATTACCAGGACAGCCACACGCGCCAGTTCTCGAGCGAGGATCGCAACACGGCACCCGATCGCATTCGCGATGCGACGTTCGACAATCTTCTGCGCGGCGCGACTCTGCAGTTCACCAGCGGCTTCGCGACGGGCACCGTCGAACATGAGCTCGTGTACGGCGCCGACTACTCCAACACGCGGCAGGAGAGCCTGCGCGACGGTGTCGTGCCCCCGGTCGGCGAGACGTTTCCGTCGCACGCGTTCCCGACCACGGAGCACGTCCTTGCGGGTCTCTTCGTTCAGGATGAACTGATGCTCGGTCGCTGGTCGATCTATCCCGCGCTGCGCTGGGATTACTACGAAATCGATCCGGAGGATGACCCGCTGTTCACTGCGGCAATCCCGGCCGCTCAGGACGACACCCACGTGACGCCGAAACTCGGTGTCCTATATCGCGTGAACGAGCGCGTGAACCTGTTCGCGAATGCCGCGGCAGGGTTCAAGGCTCCGGGGCCGTCGCAGGTCAACAACGGTTTCACCAACCCGATCGTCGGCTATCGCTCCGAGTCCAATCCCGATCTGAAGCCTGAGACCAGCGAGACGCTCGAAATCGGCGCCCGAGTGTTCGGCGGGCGCTGGACGGCGGGCGTCGCGGCGTTCGCGGGGCGGTACGAGGACTTCATCGAGCAGGTCCTCATCGGTGGCTCGTTCACGCCGACGGACCCGGCCGTCTTTCAGTATGTGAATCTCACAGAGGCGAAGATCTACGGCGCCGAAGTGAGCAGTCGCTGGCAGGTCGGGGCGGGCTTCGCCGTGAATGCCGCCGCCTCGTTTGCTCGCGGCGATTCCAAGCTCGACGGCGTCGAGACGCCGCTGCCGAGTATCGAGCCGTTCAAGCTGGTCTCAGGGCTCGAATGGCGCGGCGGCGCTGATCGGTTTGGCGCACACCTGCTGGCCACGTACTCCGACCGCAAGTCGGCTTCTCGTGCCGGCGTGAGCTGCACGCCGTCGTGCTTCGTTCCGGACAGTTTCGTCGTCGCAGACCTGCTCGGCTGGTGGAACGTCACCGACGCGCTGACGCTGCGCGCCGGCGTCTTCAACCTGACGGATGAGAAGTATTGGTGGTGGAGCGACGTGCGCGGCCTGTCTTCGGCGTCGCCCACCATCGATGCTTACAGCCAGCCGGGGCGCAACGTCAGCGCCTCGCTCTCCATGCGCTTCTGAGCCTGGCCGGGCGTTGCTGATTTTGCGGAGATTGAACAGATGAACGCACTCCGACTGGCGAGCCATCTCGCCCTGACATCGCTCCTGCTGCTCGCAGGATGCGTCACACCGTTGCCCAAGAAGCAGAACGACCTCGGCGTGCTCGTGATGGCACACGGCGGATCGCCCAAATGGAACCAGGAGGTTCTCGCAAGCGTCGAGCCGCTGCGCAACCGGCACAACCTCGAAGTCGTGTTCGGCATGGCCGACGCCGCCAGCCTGCAGCAGGGCGTTTCGCAGCTCGAGCAGCGCGGAGCACGCCGGATCGCGGTCGTGCGGCTTTTCGTGAGCGGCGAGAGTTTTCGCGAGCGCACCGAGCAAGTGCTCGCGCTCGCACCAGGGGCGCCGGCGCGCGTCACGGCGCCACCGGCCCACGATGAACACTCGGGTGGGCACCGGATGGAATTCTGGCGGATCGATACGCGGTCGTCTTTCGCGCTGAGCGCGGAGGGCCTGATCGAAGCTCCTCAGATGGGCGCGATCCTCGCGGAGCGCGCCCGTGCGCTCAGCCGCGACCCGCGAAACGAGGATGTGCTGATCCTGGCGCATGGTCCGGGCGACGATGCGGAAAACCAGCGCTGGCTCGCGCACCTCGAAGCGCGAGCCGACACGGTGCGCCGCGCGCTGCCGTTCAGGACGGTGCGCGTCGAGACGCTGCGCGAGGACTGGCCCGAGAAGCGCAAGGCCGCCGAGGAGCGCATCCGAGCGTTTGTCGCCCAGGCCGCCGAAGGTGGCAGGCGCGCGATCGTCGTGCCGTTTCGCGTGCAGGGCTTCGGGCCCTACGCCGAGGTTCTGAAGAGTCTCGACTATGTCTCCGACGGCAAGGGATTGATCCCGAGTCCGCACGTGACCGAGTGGATCGAGGCGCAGATCGAAAGGCTCGCGAAGACTGAGTTCCGCGCGACGCTGCCAGAAGCGTGAAGGCGAAGCTGCGCCGCAGCCCGACGCTCCACGCCGCCTGGTGCCTGAGACTTCGCCAGCGCGCGACCCGACACAAATGGGAGATCTGTCGATGAGGCCCCGAAGAACTGCCCGATCAACCTTGCGAGTTCGCGCATTTGTCGCGTCGGCCTCGAGCGCCGCGGTTGCGTGCGTGCTTGCGGTCCCCGTCCTGGGCGCTGAGCCTTCGGATACCGCCACTGGACCGCTCGATCAGGTCACGGTGACCGCCTCACGACTCGAGACGTCGCTGCAGGATCTGCCGACGTCGGCGTCGGTCGTCGACGAGCAGATGCTCGCCGAGCAGTTTGCGCTCGCGACGGATGTGATGCGGGCGCTCGATTTCACCGTGCCGGGCTTGAGCGTCAGCAACGGCGGTCGCACGGCGTGCAGCACGCACATTCGCGGCCGGCAGGTGAGCTTCCAGCTCAACGGCATCCCCGTGAACCAGGACCTGCGCGAGAGCAATTGCAATGCCATGTTCCAGGTGAGCCCGCACGCGCTCGAGTGCGTCGAGGTCGTGCGGGGCGCCACCGCGATCTACGGCGCCGGCGCGCCGGGCGGTATCGTGAATCTGATCACGCGGCGTGCCACGTCCGAGCCGCTCGAGCTCGATCTCGTCACGCAGCTGAACCTGAACACCGACGACAGCTCGGATACCGCGCAGTACGGCATCTATGCGGGTGGGGGCCAGCAGCGCGATTCCTGGGACTGGTATGGCGGTATTGCCTACCAGGACGTGGGCGCCGCGCGCTCGCCCGACGACACGCTAGTGCCGCGCGAGGAGTATGAGAGCTGGGCGTTCACCTGTCGTCATAGCATACGGACTCACTGTCGCGATTCTCACCGTCGCGGCAGTCGGGGGATGGTTCGAAATCCGCTCCTACGGCATGCCGCAGGGTAGCGTCTCCAGTTTTCCGCCAGTGGCGTGGCCCGTCACTGCGTTCATCGGCGCGTGGGTGGCGAGCACGCTCGGTGCGCTCAGCCTGTGGATGTGGAAGCTGCGATAACGTTCAGACAAGCGAATTCGACGTGGCAAGACAAGCATCACGGCGCGTATTGCAAAACGCACTACGCCGCCATATAGTCACACTTCGCAACACTTTTCGAGGTGCACACGATGCGCCGCGCCGCCAAGAGGAAGGAGCACCCGCTATCGATGCGGTTGCCCGACGCCGACATCGCCATCATCGACCGTGCCGCTGGCATGCGCGGCCGATCGCGCACCGACTTTGTCCGGGAGGCTGCGGTGCGAGCGGCCGAAGACGTGCTGATGGAGGCCACGCTCGTGCGCATGAGCCCCACCGGCTTCAATGCATTCATGAAGGCGCTTGCCGCGCCGGCAGCCGCCGTACCGGCGATGGTGGAGTTGCTCAGGCGACCCGCGCCTTGGGAGACGAGCGGCTCGCGGAAGTGACGCGTAAATCGTGGCTCTCTCGCCACCTGAGGTGCTGAACGCGACGCACGAAGTCTCCGAGTTCTCCTGCGGAAAGCCCGCTCTCGACAATTGGCTGAAGACCCGCGCGCTTTCGAATCAGGAGAAAGGCTTCACCGCGGTCATCGTGGTCCATGAGAGCAACCGTGTCGTCGGTTTCTACGGCCTCGCGCCAACGGCGGTCGTTCCCTCGGTTCTACCGCGTTCGATCCGCACGGGTCAGCCGCCCGATCCGGTTCCCTGCTTGCTGCTCGGGCAGCTTGCAATCGACCACGCCTGGAAAGGAAAGGGCATCGGTACTGGCCTGTTGAAGCACGCCCTCGAGCGCTCAGTGACGGCCGCCCGTCTCATCGGCGGGCGCGCGCTCGTCGTGAACGCTGTCGACACTGAGGCCGCGGCCTTCTGGCGCCAGCACGGGTTTCTCCCGTCGAAGGACGATCCATTGATTCTGTTCCGATCCATGGCGGACATTGCCGCCTCGCTTGAGAGAGCGTCGAGGTGAGACCGTCCCGTGCACTCACGTGGGTTCGTATCCTGCCGGCCCAGCGCCCCATTTTCGTAGGCATTTCGGGGTTCTGGTGCATTGAGGGCACGGACGTAGAATTCGCGCCTCCTTGCGGGGGTGCCGAATGACAAAAGCAATAGCGCGCGACCCCATCTACCGCCGCCGCAGGTTCCAAGCCGAGATCATTGAGCTCTGTGTTCGCTGGTACATCACTTACCGGCTGAGCTATCGAGACCTCGTGGCCATGATGGCCGAGCGCGGGATCGCCGTGTCGCATACGACGATCCTGCGATGGGTCTTGCGCTACGTGCCGGAGTTCGAGAAGCGATGGGCTCGCTTCGCGCGGCCCGTGAACTCCTCCTGGCGGGTGGATGAGACCGCCGTTTCCGTGCGGCGAGGGCGGCACTATCTGTATCGGGCGGTCGACAAGCACGGCAAGACCGTGGACTTTTTGCTTTGCGCGGATCGCAGCCGGGACGCCGCGCTGGCGTTCTTCCGGAAAGCCGTGGCCGCGCATCTGCCAAGATGGCCGCGGAAGATAAACCTCGACGGCAACGGTGCGAGCCACCTGGCGCTGCGCCTGCTGCGCCGGGAAGATCCGAGGTGGCAGTCCGTCGTCGTGCGCAGTCGCCGCTATCTCAACAACATCGTCGAGCAGGATCATCGCGCGATCAAACGTCGGTGCGCAGGGATGTTGGGCTTCAAGTCCTTCGGAACCGCGGCCATCACGCTCGCCGGCATCGAGCTGGCGCATCGCATTCGCAAGCGGCAGTTCTCGCTTGGGCGCGGTCGTCAGCGCCGCTCCCTGTCGCTGAAACAACAATGGGATCGAGCACTGGCGTTACATCGAACCGCTCTTGGGAGCCGTACGCCTCCGTTGCGCTTGACCGCCACTGCACCAGAACTCACGGAGTCGAGATGCTGACGGAAACTGCGCTTCGCAGCATCAAGCCTCTGCGTTACGCGCGGAAGATATCCGATAGCCGTGGCCTGTACCTGCTGGTTGCACCGAACGGCGGTCGGTACTGGCGCTACAACTATCGTTTCAACGGGAAACAGAAGACGCTCGCGTTGGGTGTGTATCCCGACGTTTCCCTCGACAAGGCGAGAGCCCGCCATCAGGAAGCAAGGCGCCAGCTCGCGGACGGCATCGATCCATCGATCAAGAGGCAAGCATCGGGGAACTCACGCGCGGACTCTCGAGAGTCGTGAGCCAAAGCGGATCAGGTTGCCGTCGCGATCAACGTGCGCGCCTTCGCGAAGCCCGTACTCGGTGTCGTGCGGCGCGAAGAACTGCCCGCTCACGCCAGATGAGCGCCACTCGGCATACATCGCGTCGGCATCGTCGACATACAAGTACACGGCACTGGTCGTCGCGGCTGGATCCAGATCAGGAACAGCAGTCAGATGCAGGTTCAGCCCGTCGCGCTCCGCATAGCCGTAGCCGCCGCCCTCATACGCGCGCACTGAAAAACCGAGCCGGCCGTAGTGCTCGAGAGCCGCGCCGAGATCGCGCACCGGTAGAACCGCCGCCAGAGCGTTCAACCGAGTTCGCATGAGCGGTCGCGCCGGTGGAGACGGGCTCTGCACCGCGGCGAGCGCCTGATCGCGATCCGCGGTTACCTGCAGCTCGACGATCACACCATCACGGGTGAAGGCGACGGCGTACTGGCGTCGCGGGCCGAACTCTGGTTCGGATGATTTGAGCTCGAGGACCGTGATCAGTCGATCTGGATGCGCCTCGACCCCGGAGGAGTCGATCGTGATGCCGCGGCTGAAGATGCGTCCCAGATATTCGATGACTTGTGCGCGGCCGACACAGCTCCCGAACTGCACGTCACTCGAGAGCACCGGGGAGAGACTGGCGAAGTCGAGCGCAGCGAGCGCCGTGAGCAGTCGCTCGGCGATGTCATCACTCTCACGGGACGGCGTCATGGACGTCCGCCGCCGGGCTTCCCGCACGCAACGCCGAATGGTCGGAAATCGATGATCGCTACACTCCGGCCGGCGGTGCGCGCCCGCATCGCGGCGACCATCGCCGCTGTTCCGGCTCCAACGATCGCGAGGTCGTATCGTTTCGTCATGGCGCTTCTCCAAACCTCCGGCGCTGGGCGGTCAACAGCCATGCCCATGCGAGTCCGTCTGCGCCGACCGATAGCGGCCCCAGATCCACTCCGGCACGCAGCCGAACACGCCCGCGCCGGCCAATAGAACCGCACCGAGGTACAGCCAGCCGTGCGGTCCGAGCCGCAACAGGTGCAGGCCGTAGGTAAGACTCGCGACGGCCATGACCAGGAAGAAGGGGCCGGTAAAATAGCAGTGCATTCGCCCGCAGCTGCGTGCGTTGACGAGGCAGGCGCCTCCCATCACACCCAGCGCCAGGGTCCAAGCGGTCGTGACGATCCAGCCGCTGCCCGCGAAGTACACAGTCAGAAGCATGATCACGGCCGGTAAACCCCAGAGTAGCCACATCGCAGCGGAGTTCCGGACCAGGTCGCGCGTCGCGCACGTTTCACTCACCGCCATTTCTCCGAAAGGCTGAAGGTCAGTATCACCCGCGCGCTGGATCGCCCGGCGAACCCTGCAGTGGCTGACCGCCTTTTGCCTTGCACTCTTCGGCCGGGACATTGAGATAGCCGCGCCCTTTGCAACGGTTCTGCCCCGTGCAGGCATTGAACGCGGTAGAACAGGCGCTCTGGCCCTTGCAGGCGTTGATGCCCCAGCAGGCGATGTCGCCTTGCTCAGCATTCGGCGTCATGACGTCCACCGACTTGTACATCGCATAAAACGCACTGGCGGCCGCCACACTGATCGCTGCTCCGGTCGCGGCGCGGGGCGTGGCGTCGGGCGCTTCGGGTGGTGCGGGCGCACGGGCGGTCTCGCAGGGCGGGGCACGGCGAGCGTTGATCAGATCCCAGACGCTGCCGGAAACCAGCAGTGCCAGACCGACATAGATCGGCCAGTCATGCGGATACGAGGACGTGACAAGCAGCCACAGACCGATGCTGCTCACGATCCCGCCGAGGAGTGCCAGCCAGAACGGCTGCATGCGCGTGTGCTTGCGCGCTGAGCGATACAAAGTCCACAAACTCAAGGCGATGAAGCCGACGAACAATGGCAGCAGATAAGCATCGTGAATGATGAAGCCCAGGCCGACGGCCCCCAAGGTCGAAAGCACCAGCGGCACGCCCAGACAGCAGGCAGCGGCGACGCCGGCGCCGATCAAGGAGCCGAACTGCTTGAGGAGGTCTTTCATTCTTGCCGCCTTTGAAATCGCTCGAATGGAGTTACGCGACGCGCTGCTCGGGCCGCTTGCCTTAAAGCATATAGCCGATGTCCGAGGCTCCCGTGGGATAGGCAAACAGGGTGCGCTTGAGATCCTCCGAGGTGAGCTGGTGGCGGATGGCCAGCGCGAACAGATTGATCACCTCGTCTGCATGCGGCCCGACGAGATGCGCACCCAGGATCTGATCCGACTCCTCATCGACCAGTACCTTGAAGCCGTAGATGGGCTCGGCTGCCTGGCGTGCAGTGAACCAGTCGGAAGCCTTCTCGCTCTGTATGCGGAACTTCACACCCTGCCGGCGTGCCTGGTCCTCGCTCAACCCCACCATCGCGATCGGCGGGATCGTGAACGCGACACTCGGCACACCGGTGTAGTCAGGCTTTCGATGATTGCCCTTGAGCAGGTTCGCTGCCACCACCTTTGCGTCATGGCTGGATACCGGTGTGAGAGGCGGGCCCACCTGGGCCACGTCGCCAGCGGCGTAGACGGCCGGATTGGACACACTCTGCAGATACTCATTGAGTTTGAGACGCCCGTGCTCCACTTCGATGCCGCCCGCATCCAGATCGAGGGGTGCGAGCGCGGGGGCACGACCGGCCGCGTGCACCACCAACTCGGCGTCGAACTCCGCGCGCCCGGCCGCTGACGATGCGTTCACTGTGTATCCAGTGGGCGTCGCGTCGATGGCGTCTACTCTAGTTCCGGTGTGCACCTCGATGCCCTGAGCCTCGAACTTCTCCATGAGCCAGCCGACCAGATCCGCGTCGAAGCTCTTGAGCATGCGCTCGCCACGCTGAAGGACGACGACGTGGCTGCCAACACGTGCAGCGATGCGAGAAAACTCGGCTGCGATGTATCCGCCTCCCACCAGGACGATACGCTGCGGCAACCGCTCCAGAGTGAGGAAGCCTTCGTTCGTGACCAGATGGCGCTCCCCGGGAATGCCCAGTTGCACCGGTTCGGCTCCGCAGGCCAGCAAGGCATGGCGGAAGAGCAGGGGTTCACCCGCGACTTCGAGCCGTGCGCGGTCGATGAAGCGTGCCTGGCCGCGGTAGGTGTCGAT